>NZ_JAAKZY010000008.1 GCF_011045015.1 Streptomyces scabichelini
GGCTGGTCCGCCGTCTGACCCGGCAGGGCTCGTACGAACTCCGTGGGCGTCCGGACTCCGTAGGCGGCGTCGGGTTCGTACGAGCCCTGCCGGGTCAGACGGCGGACCAGCCGTTGTCGACGGGGAGGACGGCGCCGTTGATGGAGCTCGCGGCGTCGGAGGCGAGGAAGACGATGGCGGCGGCCTGGTTCTCGGGAGCGGAGATCTTGTCGCCGAGGCCGAGGCCGATGTAGGGGCTGATGACGTCGGGACCGTGGGCGTCGGGCTGTACGTCGGGGCGCATGTTGGTCGCGGTGCCGCCGGGGGCGATGGCGTTGGCCCTGATGCCCACGTTGCGGTACATCACGGCGAGCGATTTGGTCAGACCGACGATGCCGTGCTTGGAGGCGGTGTAGGCGGCGCCGGCCGCGCTGCCGCGGAGGGCGGCTTCGGAGGCGGTGAAGACGATCGCGCCGCCGTTCGCGGCGAGCATGTGCGGCAGGGCGGCGCGGGTGAGGCGGAAGGGCGCGTTGAGGTTGATCTGGATGACGCGGTCCCACTCGTCGTCATCGGTCTCGCCGAGGGCCGACATACGGTCCATGACCCCGGCGTTGTTCACCAGCACATCCAGGCCGCCGAAGGCCTGCACGGCCGTGTCGACTATCTCGTCGATCACCTGCTGGTCGCGGAGGTCGCCGATGACCGCGCGTGCCGTGCCGCCCGCCTTCTCGATCGTCTCGACGGTCTGCTCGGCGCCTTCCTGGTTCACGTCCGCGACCAGGACCTTCGCGCCTTCCTCGGCGAACTTCAGGGCCGTGGCCCGGCCGATGCCGGACCCTGCTCCGGTGACGATGACGCTGCGTCCCTGAAGACCGGTGCTGCTCATGGGGGTTCTCCTCATCTCGGTGGGTGTACGGAATCTTGTTGGGTGTACGGATCTTGGCTGTTGGTTCGGTGACGCGGGAGCCCGTGTCGGTGGGGTGTCCTCGGGCCCGGCGGCGGTGGGGGAGTGATCCGTCCGCCGGGCCCGGGGACTGCGCCGTTCCCCGTCCCCACGGGTCGGCGCGGCGGGGTCGCCTCCGCTCGGGGCGGCCCCGGTCTCGGGGTCGCGGTTCAGGTGCGGTGCTTGATGCCGTGCGCGGCGGCGATGACGGCGGTGAGGCCCGCGGCGACGCCGGCGATGACGAAGCAGATGACGTACGCGTCGACACTCGGCACGCTGGTGTTCTTGATGACCTCGGCGGCGAGGATCGCGGAGGTCGCCGCGCTGGCGATGCTGCCGCCCGCCGTACGGACGAGGGTGTTGATGCCGCTGGCGATGCCGCTCTGGTCCATCGGGACGTGCTGCACGGCGAGGGTGCCGAGGGCGGCGTACGCGATGCCGATGCCCATGCCCTGGACGGCGCTGAAGATCAGGATGTCGGCGCCGGAGCCGTGCTGGAGCGCGAGCCAGATGTAGGCGAGGGCGGCGATGGCCGAGCCGATGCCCAGGGTGCGGGCGGCGCCGAGCTTGGCCTCGAAGTGTCCGGCCAGGGCGGAGAAGACCAGCATGGTGACGGTACTGGGCAGCATGTACAGGCCGACGTCCAGGACCGAGCCGGAGAGGCCGTAGCCGACCTGGGACTCGGGTGTCTGGATGAAGTTGGACACCAGGGTGAAGGACGCGAACATCGCGAAGCCGAGCAGCATCGAGGCCATGTTGGCCGACAGCGACTTGGGTCCCACCAGCAGACGCAGTTGGACGAGGGGTTCGCGTACCCGCTGCTCGACGAGCACCCAGACCGCGCACAGCACCGCGGCGCCCGCGAACAGGGCGAGGGTCTTGGCGTCGCTCCAGCCCCAGGAGTTGCCCTGGCTGACGGCCAGCAGGAGACAGATCAGGAAGCCCGCCAGCAGACCGGCGCCGAGCAGATCGGGGCGGCCGCCGGTGCGGGTGCCCGATTCCCGGGTGCAGACCACGACGAACACCAGGCCGACCACGGCCATCGCGGCCGAGAGCCAGAACACCGGGTGGTGGCTGTCGGTGTTCTCGGCGATCACACCGGTCACCAGCATGCCCAGCGCGCCGCCGACGCCCATGGTGGCGCTGACGATGCCGATACCGGCGGTGACCTTCTCGCGGGGCAGGGTGTCCCGGATGATGCCGATGGCCAGCGGGATCACCGCGGCGGCGGTGCCCTGGAGCGCGCGGCCGACGATCATCACGGGGAGCGAGTCGGAGACCGCGCAGATGACCGAGCCGGCGACGAGCAGCGCCATCGTCAAGGTGATCATCTTCTTCTTGCCGTACATGTCGCCGAACCGGGACAGCAGCGGGGTGGCGACCGCGCCTGCCAGCAGGGTGGCGGTGAACACCCAGGCGATCGCGGACACCGAGGTGTCGAAGGTTTCCATCAGGCGGGGGAGCAGGGGCAGGACCAGCGTCTGCTGGAGCGAGACGACGAGTCCGGCGGTACCCAGGGCCAGGAGGGTCAGGCCGGGTCTGGCCACCGCGGGCCGGTCGACCTGGCCCTGCTCGGCCACCGGGGCGGTGGTGTCGGTCATGTGAGGTCTCCTGCGTTCTGGGGCTGTGGGGTTCGCGAGTTCGGGAGTTCGGGGTTCGGGGGTTCTGGCGTTCGGAAGCCGCTCATCCGTGGCGGGGTGGCGGCTTGCTTGAGTTAGGCAAGCATGTCGGGATTACTTGAGTCAAGCAATCTCAAGAACGTCTTGCTTGAGTTAGGCAATTAGCTGTTAAATGAGAGGCATGCCCACACCACCATCAACGGCAGCATCGGTCTCGCCAGACGTGATCAAGATCGAGCGTGCCCTCACCCGTGCCACGTACCTGTCCGGCAGGACCCGGCAGCACGAGCGCCTCATGGCGCTCTCCGGACTGCCGCTGGACCGTGCCGCCGTGGCGCTCTTGCGGCAGCTCGCCGAGAGCGAGCCGCTTCGCCTCGGGGAGCTGGCGGCCCGGTTGTCGGTGGAGGCGTCGCACGTCACCCGGCAGGTGCAGCAGCTGGAGAAAACCGGCTATGCCACCCGCGTCCCCGACCCCGACGACCGCCGGGCCCAGCGCGTCCAGCTCACGCCGGCCGGCAAGGAAGCGTTCGCCCGCGTACGTGAGGCCAGCGTCCGGGGCATGCAGGCGGCCCTGGCCGACTGGTCGCCCGAGGAGTTGCGGCAGCTTGCCTTGCTCGTCGACCGGATGGTCGACGACTTCATCGACCGGGCTGAAGCGGAGATCGACGTTCCGCATCGTGCCTGATGGCGGGGGGCGGCTCTCTGCGGGCGGCTGGCGCTCGCTGTCCGTGCGGGTCCGTTGTCTTCGCCGGGCGGGCGGGGCCGGTGGCTGTCTGTTGCCGGGAGCGATGGCTGTCTGCCGTCGGGACGGATGGCTGGCTGCCGCCAGGAGCGATTGCTGTCTGTCGTCCGGAGCGATGGCTGTCCTCCCGTACGTCCGACGCGGTTGACCGTGCGCACGTGCCGGGCCGGTGGCCTGGGTGTCTCCGCCGGTGCCGCCGCCTGCCGGGGGACGTGGCGGGCGTACCCAGAACTTCCGGGCCCCGCCCGTGTACCTGCCCTTCCGTTCGCATGCCGAGCGTGAGCCCTACCCGACCCACACGGATGGTCTGCCATGTACGGGAGCATCAGCGAGAAACCGTCGCCGACTCGTGGGGACGGACAGCACGTCCTGGTCGTCGTCGACGACCCCGGCACCGCGGAACTGCTCACGACGACCATGGAGCTGGCGGGCTACAAGGTCGGTACGGCGGGTACGGGCGCCGAGGCCGCGCTGCGGCTCGCGGAGTACCCGTACGACCTGGTGGTGCTCGATGCCACGCTGCCGGACCTGAACGGACTCACTCGGGGGCGTCGCGTGCCCGCCCTGGACCGCCCGCCGCTGCTCTTCCTGGCCGGGTGCGACTCCCTGGACTGCCTTGTCCCCGAACTCGGCCCGGGTGAACAGGACTACGTCACCAAGCCCTTTCGTATCGCAGAAGTCCTCGCCCGGGCGCAGGTTTTACTGCGCGGCCGGAGCTCGGCACGTCCGGGCGGCGGGTTGCTCTACTGCGACCTGGTCCTGGACGACGCCACCTGTCAGGCGCGGCGTGGCGGCAGGTCGTTCGATCTGACTCCGGCGGAGTACCGGCTGCTGCGGCACCTGCTGGTCAACGCGGAACGCGTGCTGTCGAAGGAACAGATCAGCCGGCACGTCTGGGGCGAGTTCCGCGCCGGCAACGCGATCGAGCAACTCGTCTCCCGCCTCCGGCGCAAGGTGGACCAGGAAGAACCCGTACTCATCCACACCCGCCGGGGGTTCGGTTACTGGCTGGGCCGCGAGCCATAGTGAACGGCCGCCGGTGGTGCTCTTCCCGGGAGTTGGTGCTTTTCTGGGGGTGGGGCGTGGTTTGGCCGGTGCGTCCCGCGGTACCGCAGCGCGGTGACGAGAGGAGCGATCACGATGGACAACGTACGACCGCACCCGGAAACCGTCTCTGTGGAAATCAGCGGATGCAGCAAGGAAGACGCACGCGTCGTCTTCGACACCCTGTGCGCGTGCTTCACGTCCGACCGGTGCGCCGACGACGTACCTCAGGAGTTTTCGGCGACACGCCCCACGGTGTGGCTCGGCACCTTCGACGTCGCCGACGCACACGAGGGCGCCCGCCCGGCCCGCCTCGCGGCCTCCGTCACGGCCGACATACAGGGCGGCTACTGGGCGATCGACCGCTTCCGCTCCACCCTGGACTCCTTGTTCTCCGTGCACGAGGTCAGCACGGCCTCAGGTGATCAGGAGGAGGAGCTGCATGTACGGCTGGAGAGCCGGCTGAGCGGCTGAGCAGGAATCACCAGGCCCGCGCTGAGTACGGTCGGGCAGCCGCACCCGGGGTCTTCGACCAACGACAGCAACGATCGACAAGGAGTTCCATGCCGGGACGGCCCCCGAACGTCATCGTCGTCTTCACCGACCAGCAGCGCTGGGACACGACGGGGGCGCACGGCAACCCGCTCGACCTGACGCCCGCCTTCGACAGCATGGCGCGCACCGGTACGCACGCCGTGCAGGCGATCACTCCGCAGCCGGTGTGCGCCCCGGCGCGGGCCGCCCTCCAGACCGGGCAGTACCCGACGACCACCGGCTGCTTCCGCAACGGCATCCCGCTGCCCGAGGACAGCCGCACCCTCGCCCGTCACTTCGGCGCGGCCGGCTACGCCACCGGCTATCTCGGCAAATGGCATCTGGCGGGCGGCGATCCCGTGCCGCCCGGGCAGCGTGGCGGCTACGGGTCCTGGCTGGGCTCCAACACGCTGGAGTTCACGTCCGACGCGTACAAGACGGTCATGTACGACGACGGGGGCAAGCCGGTTCTCCTGCCCGGCTACCGCTCCGACGCCCTGTTCGACGCGGCCGTACGCTACGCCGCCGACCACCACGCCGAGCCGTTCTACCTCTTCTGCTCGCTCATCGAGCCGCACCACCAGAACGAGGTGGACAGTTATCCGGCGCCGGACGGCTATGCGCAGCGTTACCAGGGCCGCTGGATGCCGCCCGACCTCGCCGCCCTGCCGGGCGAAGGGGGTTCGGCCCATCGTCATATGGGCGGCTATCTCGGGCAGATCCGCCGCGTCGACGAGGGGCTCGGCCGACTGTTGGACGCGTTGCGCAGCATGGACCTGCTCGACGACACGATCGTCGCGTTCACCTCCGACCACGGCAATCACTTCAGGACGCGCAACGACGAGTACAAGCGCTCCTGCCACGACGGCTCCGTACGGGTGCCGCTCGCCGTGCGCGGTCCCGGCTTCGACGGCGGCCGGGTGATCGACACCCCCGTCAGCACCATGGACCTCGGCCCGACGCTGCTGGACGCCGCGGGGATCGGCGTGCCCGACGAGATGCAGGGGCGGTCCTTTCTCCCCCTGGTCCGCGATCCCGGCGCCGAGTGGCCGGACGAGGCGTACATCCAGATCAGCGAGGCCGAGTGCGGCCGGGCGATCCGCACCTCCCGCTGGAAGTACCACGTCAGCGCGCCGGACGCCGACCCTTGGCGCCGGCCGTCGGCGGACCGCTACACCGAGACCGCCCTGTACGACCTGGCCCACGACCCCTACGAACTCGACAACCTCGCCGGTCTGACCTCCCACCGCGACCTCGCCGACAGCCTGCGCGAGCGGCTGCTGCGGCGTATGGCGGAGGCGGGCGAGCCCCCGGCCGTGATCGAGCCCGCCCCGGTACGCACCCGTCCCCAGCGCCGCGTGGACCCCGCGGTGCACGGCCTCAGCCTGAAGGGTGCTCGCTTCGGTCACCAGCCGGGCTGAACGGCGAGGCAGGCGGGCTCAAGTCCGTTCACCTGTTTCGACGTCACCCGTGCCGAGCCCCGCGAGATACTCCGCCGCCTGCTCCAGCGGCCAGACCTCGCCGATCTTGTGCTTGATGTCGAAGAGGTTGGCCGCGTGGATGGCCGGATCCCGGTCGCCCACCGCCTCCTCGACGACGACGGGAACGAATCCGTGCTGCATGGCGTCCAAGGCGGTGGCGCGGACGCAGCCGCTCGTGGACAGTCCGCCGATGAGCAGGGTGTCGATTCTGTTGGCGGTGAGAAAGGCCGCCAGGGCGGTACCGAAGAAGGCGCTCGGGTAGTGCTTCGTCACGGTCAGTTCGTCCGGCGCCGGTGCCAGTCCGTCGATGAACTCGCCGAAGGGGCTGCCCTCGGTGAAGGCCCGCAGTGTGGGCACCTTGCGGAAGAAGACGCCGCCGTCGCTGCCGTCGGCCCGCAGCCGTACCCGTGTGACGACCACCGGGACACCGGCTCGGCGCGCGGCGGCCAGCAGGGCTTTCATGGCCTCGACCGCCGTCTCGGCCCCGGCTCCGGCGTAGAGGGGACAGTCCGGGTCGACGTAGGCGCGGGCAGGGTCCACCAGGATCAGGGTCGGGGAGGTGCCGGGGTCGAGGTGTCCGGTGAAACCGGCGCGCTCGTAGTCCTTCTGCTGGTCGGACCTCACGACCGGCACTTCATCAGCGGCTGGATGCGCGTGCCGAAGCTCTCGATGCCTTCGAGGAAGTCGTCGAACACCAGCATGATGCCCTTGGTTCCGGCGACCCCGGCGACCTCGTCGAGCATCTTCGCGACGGTCTCGTACGAGCCGACGAGCGTGCCCATGTTGAAGTTCACGGCGCCCTCGGGCAGCGAGATGGTCCGGGCGGTCGAGGAGTCGTCGGCGGTCTTGTCCGTGGCCGACTCCCCCGCCATGTACGCCAGCGCCGCACGGTCGGCGTTGTCGTGGTAGTCCTGCCACTTCGCCTGGGCGGCCTCGTCGGTCTCGTCCGCGATGACCATGAACAGCGACATCGCCCCGACGTCGCGGCCGGTCTCCCGCGCCGCTTCCACGAGCGTGGCCGTGGTGTCCGAGAGCGCGAGCGGGGTGTTGACGCCGCTGCCCAGGATGAAGTTGTACTCGGCGTGCTCGGCGGCGAACTTCATGCCGGTGCTGCTCTGGCCCGCGGCAACGATGTCAATGTGCCCGTCGGCCGGGCGCGGCGACAGCACGCAGTCGTCCATCTCGTAGAACTCGCCCTTGAAGTTGCTGACGCCCTCGCTCCACAGCTCCTTCATCACGGTGACGTACTCGACGGCGCGGGCGTAGCGGTTGCCGAAGTGCTCGTCCCCGGGCCATACGCCCATCTGGGAGTACTCGCCGGGCGCCCAGCCGGTGACGATGTTGACGCCGAACCGGCCGGGGGCGATCGAGTCGACGGTCACGGCCATGCGCGCGACGATCGCCGGGGGCAGGACGAGGATCGGCGTCGAGGCGTACAGTTTGATCCGTTCTGTCACGGCGGCCAGGCCCGCCATCAGCGTGAACGACTCAAGGCAGTGGTCCCAGAACTCGGTCTCACCGCCGAACCCCTTGAGCTTGATCATCGACAGCGCGAAGTCGAGCCCGTGCTCCTCGGCCTTCTGCACGATGGCCTTGTTCAGCTCGAAGGTGGGCATGTACTGCGGAGAGCTCTTGGAGATGAGCCAGCCGTTGTTGCCGATGGGGATGAAGACGCCGATATCCATGCCGCCAGGTTGCCCGTGGGGAGGCGCGCTACACGGGTCCGGGACGTTACCCGCGTTACACGGAAGGGGAGTTGACGATGTGCTCGGCCAACTCCCTTGGGTTTCCTCGCTGTTGATGCCCTGTGGCGCAGTCCGGGGATGAGCGTGAGAATCCTGCGAAGCAAGGTTTTGAACCAGATGAGAACGATAAGGTCCGCGGCATGAACGCACGGCTGGCATTGCTGAGCACGGTGGTTCCGGGTGTCACGGAAAGTGAGGTCTTCCGGCTCGCACTCCAGCATGCGGTGGGCGAGCTGGGCGCCCTGGGCGGAACGGTGCATCTGCGTGGCCCCATGTCAGCGTTGCGTCTGGTGTCGACGGCCGGTCTCCCTCCCGCCCTCACCGGCCCCTGGGAGATCCTCGACCAGGAGGGCCCGCTGGCCCCGGCCCGTGCCCTGCACCAGGGCAGTGGCGTATGGGTGCCGCTGGAGTCCGCCGGGCTCGCCGGTCCGGCCGGCCGTCCCGATCCCGCCGGCCTTCCGGCGGAAGCGGCGGAAGTGACGAAGGTCGCGGAAGTGTCGGAAGCGGCGGACGTCGGGTGGCCCGGCACCGGACTGGTCGCCGTACCGGTGTTCAGCGGGGACCGCAGCATCGGCGCGCTCACCCTCCTGATGGGCGACGGGGGCGAGCCCACCCCGGAGCAGTGGGACTTCCTGCGGGCCGTCATCGCCTGGACCGAGGAGCGCCTGCCGCAGGCGCCGCCGCCGTCCGGGCCCTCGCAGACGGAGCTGAGCGGTGAGCGCCTGCGGCAGGCGCTCAAGCAGGTCAGCGTCGGCTCGTGGGACTGGAACGTCCAGACCGGCGACCTTATATGGGACGACGCGGCCCTGGAGCTCTACGGCACCAGACCCGAGGACTTCACCGGCAAGATCGAGAACTGGATGAGGATCGTCCACCCCGACGACCTGGCACCGACGCTGGCGGCGGCACAGCAGGCGATCCGGGACCACGGCGTGTACGAGGCCGAGTACCGCGTACGCAAACTGGACGGGACGTGGGGCTGGACACAGGCCCGCGGCAGGGCGACGTACGACGAGCGGGGCGAAGCCCACCGGATGATCGGCGTGGGATGGGACAGCAACGAGCCCCGTACCGCCCGTGACGCACTCAGCCGGGCCCTGCGCCACATGAGCGACGGCTTCCTCGCGGTGGACGACGACTGGCGGATCACCTTCGCCAACCTGGAGGCGGAACGCACGCTCGGCTTCTCCGAGGAGGAGCTGTTCGGGCGCATCCTGTGGGACCTGCCCTACGCCCGGCTGGTCCCCGGCCTGGAGAGCCGCTGCCGACGGGCCGCGGCCGAGGAGAAGCCCGCCGGCTTCGACGTGGACATACCGGACGACGGGCGCCGCTACCACCTGCGGCTCGTCCCGGGACCCGACGGCCGCACCCTCTACTTCACCGATGTCACCGAGAAGCGGCGCCTCGCGGAGGAGCACCGGGCGGCCGAGCGCGCCGCATCCGAACGGGCGGCCCGGATCGCGGAGCTGACCACGGCACTCGCCAAGGCGACGACCTCACAGGACGTGGTGGACGCGGTCGCCCGACGGGTGCTGCCGCCGTTCGCCGCCACCGGGCTTGTGGTGCAGGTGCGCGAGGGCGACCGGCTGTGCAACGTCGGATCCGTCGGCTACCCGGACGACTTCCTCGACCTGCTCGGCAGCCGCGAGGGGATGCGGCCCAACCCGCTCTGGGACGCGATCCTGGCCGGCACGCCGCTGTTCCTGTCCTCCCCGCAGGAGTTCGCCTCGCGCTACCCCGGGCGGGCCGACCTGCCCGGCCACGCCGGCAAACAGGCCTGGGCGTTCCTGCCGCTGACCGCGTCCGGCCACACGTTCGGGGTGTGCGTCGTGGCCTTCGACCGTCCGCGCCGCCTCACCGACGAGGAACGCACCCTGCTCACCACGATCTGCGCCCTCGTCGCGCAGGCCCTGGAAAGGGCCCGGCTCTACGACGCCGAGCACGGCAGGTCCCGCGAACTCCAGCGCAGTCTGCTCCCCCGCGGCCTGCCCGACCTGCCGGCGTGCACGGCCGCCGCCCGCTATCTCCCCGCCGGACAGGGCATGGACGTGGGCGGCGACTGGTACGACATCATCCCGTTGTCCGGCGGACAGGTCGCCCTCGTCGTCGGCGACGTCATGGGCCACGGTCTGCCCGAGGCGGCCACGATGGGCCGGCTGCGCACCGCCGTCCACACCCTGGCCGACCTCGAACTGCCCCCCGACGAGATCATGAGCCACCTGAACGACATCGTCGGCGGCATGGGCGAGGAGTCGTACGTCACCTGCCTGTACGCGCTCTACGACTCCACCACCCGGGTCTGCTCCATCGCCCGCGCCGGGCATCCGCCGCCCGCCCTGGTCAGCCCCGACGGCACCGTGCACTTCCCGGAGCTGGCCGCCGACCCGCCGCTGGGCGCTGCGGAGCCGCCGTTCGAGACGGTCGAGCTGACGGTGCCCGAGGGAAGCCTGCTCGTGCTCTACACCGACGGCCTGGTCGAGTCGGCGAAGCGGGAGATCGACGAGGGCATGGCGGAACTGGCCCGGCTCCTGAGCACGGCGCACGCGGACGGCGCCGCCACCGGCGCGGACCTGGAGCGCCTCTGCGACACCCTGACGGACGGCCTGCTGCCCGCCGACCACCAGGCGGCCGACGACGCGGCGTTCCTCGTCGCCCGCCTGCACGCCCTGACCGGCGACCGGATCGCCTCCTGGCCGCTGCCCGAGGACCCGAAGGCGGCGGGCCAGGCCCGCCGCCACGTCCGCGAGCAGCTCTCCGCCTGGGGCCTCGACGGCCTGACGCCCACCACGGAGCTGCTGGCCAGCGAACTCGTGGGCAACGTCGTACGCCACGCCAAGGGCCCGGTCCGCCTGCGTCTGCTGCACGGCGCCGAGCTGATCTGCGAGGTCTTCGACGGCAGCCTGACGATGCCCCGCATCCGCCGCGCGACGGAAACCGACGAGGGGGGCCGTGGCCTGCAACTGGTCACGGCGCTCTCGCAGCGCTGGGGCACGCGTTACACGACGACGGGGAAATGCATCTGGACCGAACAGACCCTGGCCGACCCCGACGGCCGCAGGGAACCGTCACCCGATCCCCTGGACCTGGCGTTCCTCGACGCAGGGGACTTCGACGGAGACCTGGACGCGCTGCCCTTCGGGGACCAGGGCCTGTAGGGCCGCTCGTCCGCTCGTCCTCTCATTCGGTCGGCGGGCGCCCGGTGCCGGGGATCGAGGCCAGGAGCTGCCGGGTGTAGGGGGCGGACGGAGAGTCGAGGACATCGGCGACCGGGCCCTGCTCCTCGACGCGGCCCTCGCGCATGACCACGACGTCGTGGGCGATCGAGCGCACCACCGCGAGATCGTGCGAGATGAACAGGTAGCCGATGCCCAGCTCGTCCTGGAGGCTCCGGAGCAGACGCAGGATCTGGTCCTGGACGAGGACGTCGAGCGCCGACACCGCCTCGTCGCAGACGACGAGGCGGGGTTCGAGGGCCAGGGCGCGGGCGATGGCCACCCGCTGGCGCTGGCCGCCGGACAGCTCGTTGGGGTAGCGCTGGGCCAGGGCGGCGGGCAGGGCGACCTGGTCGAGGAGCTCGGTCACCCTGGCCCGGCGGGCGGCCCGGTCCCCGACGCCGAAGACGGTCAGCGGCTCGGCGATCAGGCGTTCCACGGTGAACGTCGGATCGAGGGAGCCGTACGGGTCCTGTAGAACCGGCTGCATGGCCCGGCGGGCCGCACGCCGTTCGGGGCCGCGCAGCGCGACGGCTCCGGAGATCTCCGTGCCGTCGAGCCGGATGCTGCCGCCGGTGACCGGGAGCAGTCCGAGGACCATCCGGGCCGTGGTCGTCTTGCCCGAGCCCGACTCGCCGACGATCGCCATCGTCCGGCCGCGCTCGATGGTGAAGGACACGTCGTCCACGGCACGGAAGGGGGCGCCGCGACGGATGCGGTAGTCCTTCGTGACGTGCTCGACCGTGAGGAGGGGGGCCGTCTTGAGCGGAGGGTCCGCGTCAGGAGCGGGCGCGGGCGCAGTTTTGACCGACGGGTTGGCGGGGACCGGTTCGGCAGGGACCGGTGACCGGTCACGTGCCGTGTCACGGACCGCGGTGCTCAGGGACGGCGCCGCCGCCACCAGACGGCGGGTGTACTCGTGCTCCGGCGCGGTGAGGACCTGCTCGGCCGAACCCGTCTCGACGACGGTGCCCCGGGACATCACGACCACCCGGTCGGCGCGGTCGGCGGCCAAGCCGAGGTCGTGGGTGATCAGCAGCAGCGCGGTGCCGAGTTCGCGGGTCAGCTCGTCCAGATGGTCGAGGATCTGCTTCTGCACGGTCACGTCGAGCGCGGAGGTGGGCTCGTCCGCGATGAGCAGGTCGGGGCGGCAGGCCAGGCCGATCGCGATCAGTACGCGCTGCCGCTGGCCGCCGGACAGCTCGTGCGGGTACTGGCGGGCCCGGCGCTCGGGCTCGGGCAGACCCGTCCGGGCCAGCAGCTCCACCGCGCGGGCGGGGGCCTCGCGGCGGTCGGCCAGACCGTGGGTGAGCAGGGTCTCGGCGACCTGGCGCCCCACTCGGGCCACCGGATTGAGGTTGGTCATCGGATCCTGCGGTACGAGGCCGAACGCGCGCCCGCGCAGCTGCCGCAGACGTTTCTCCGGGGCCCGGGTGATGTCCTCACCGCGCAACCGGATAGCACCGCCGGTGACGCGGCCGGAGCCGGGCAGCAGGCCCAGGACCGCGTGCGCCATCGTCGACTTGCCGGAGCCGGACTCGCCGACCACGGCGACCCGCTCGCCCGGCAGCAGGGTGAGGCCGGCCCCTCGTACGGCCGGAGAGCCGCCGAAGGCGACTTCCAGGTTCTCCACTTCCAGAAGTGTCTTCGCCGTCATCGCTGGTCCTCAACTCGTCGTCTTCGGGTCCAGCGCATCGCGCAGGGCGTCGCCGAACAGGTTGAACCCGAGGCAGATCAGGGCGATCGCCATGCCGGGGAAGACCCCTGGCCAGGGGGTGCGCAGCAGGTAGTTCTGGGCGTCGGAGAGCATGATGCCCAGGCTCGGGTCCGGCGGCAGGATGCCAAGACCGAGGAACGACAGGACGGCTTCGCCGAGGACCGCGGCCGGCATGATCACCGTTGCCTGCACGATGACGGCCGACAGGGCGTTGGGCAGGATGTGCAGGCCCAGGATGCGCAGCGGGCCCGCGTCCATGGCGTGTGCGGCGAGGACGAAGTCGGCCTCGGCCAGCCGCAGCGTCTCGGCCCGTACGACGCGGATCATGGTGGGTATGTTGGCGATGCCGATCGCGATCGCGGCGTTGCCGAGACCACCGCCGTTGATGGCGGCGAGGCCCACCGCGAGGATCAGGAACGGGAAGGCGAGCATCAGGTCGGCGAGCCGTGACACGACGGCGTCCAGCCACCGCCAGTACCCGGCGAGCAGCCCCAGCGGCACCCCGGCCACCACCGCGAGCAGCACGGACAGCACACCGACCTCCAGCGAGGCGCGCGTTCCGTACAGCACCCGGGACAGGATGTCCCGTCCGAGATCGTCGGTGCCCAGCGCGAAACCGACGGTGGCGGGCTGCTGGAACGGGGTCGTGAAGTGCACCTCGGTCGGTGGATAGGGCGCGAGCCACGGGGCGAACACCCCGGCCACCAGCACGATCAGCAGGAGTACGGCCCCGGCCGCGCCCATCGGGTTCCGGATCAGCCTGCGCAGTACACGGCCACGTACGCGGGCGGGGGCGAGCGGGGTGCCGTCCGGTGTGGCGGCGGTTTCTGCGACTGCCGTCATTGTGTCCTCCCGGACACGCGTATGCGCGGATCGATGGCGGTGTACAGGACGTCGATCAGCAGATTGATCACGATGTAGGCCGTGGTGATCACCAGCACCACAGCCTGGATGACCGGGTAGTCCCGGCTGAACACGGAGTCGAGCGTCAGCTTGCCGATGCCGGGCAGCGTGAAGATCCGCTCGGTGACCACCGCACCGCCGATCAGCCCGCCGAGCTGGAGACCGATGACGGTGACGGCCACGATCAGGCTGTTGCGCAGCCCGTACCTGAACACCACCGCCGTCCTGCCGAGTCCCTTCGCCCGCGCGGTGCGTACGAAGTCGGCGGTGAGGGTGCCGGTCATGGACGCCCTGGTCTGACGCTGGATCACCGCGGAGTGGGTCAGGCCGAGGATCAGTGCGGGCAGTGTCAGGTAGTACACGCCGCGCAGCGGATCCTCGAAGGGCGAGACGTATCCGGATGCGGGGAACCAGCCGAGTCGTACGGCCAGATAGAGCACCCCCAGGATGCCGAGCCAGAAGGTCGGCACGGAGAGCGCCGTCAGGGAGAAGGCGTTGGCCGCCCACTCCGGCCACCGGCCGCGGAAGACGGCGGCCAGCACACCGGCGGTCATCCCGGTCAGTACGGCGACGGCCACCGCGTACAGGGCCAGCTGGACGGTCACCGGCAGGGTCGCGCCGATCAGGTCGCTCACCGGTGTTCCGGTCCGAGTGGAGGCGCCGAAGTCGCCGGTCAGGGCGTGTCCGGCGAACTTCACGTACTGCACGGGAAGTGGTTCGTCCAGGCCGAGTTGGGCGCGTACGGCGCGGATCGTGGCCGGGTCGGCCTCCTCGCCGGCCATCGCGGTGGCCGGGTCGCCCGGCAGGGCCCGTATCCCTGCGAAGACGACGATCGAGGCGAGGACGAGGGTGAGGGCCGACTGCCAGAGGCGGTGCAGGAGGTAACGCACCATCGGTCAGCCCTCCTTGCCGGTGCCGGCGTCGGCGTTGGCACCGGCACCGGCCGTGCGGAAGGCGGCTTCGGAGAGCCGGACCACGCCGTCGGTGTAGACCCGGACCCCGGCGACCGAGGTGGAGGCGACGGTCAGGTTCCGTTGCCGGTAGGTGTAGACGAGCGGGTTCTGCCGCTGGAGCAGGGTGACGGCCCTGCCGTACAGCGCGGTCCGCTCCTTCGTGTCGGTGGTCCGCGAGGCGCGTGCCAGCAGGTCGTCAAGCGTTTTCGACGAGAAACCGCCGTAGTTGCCCGCGGAACCGGTGGCCAGGAACCGGGAGGTGTTGCCGTCCGGGTCGATCCGTCCGGACCAGCCGAGCAGCAGCAGTTCGAAGGTCCCGCGCTTTTCGACGTCGAGGAGCGTGGAGTACTCGACCGGGACGATCCGGAGGTCGAAACCTCCCTCCGCGACACTGGCCTGGAGCGCCTGGGCGTAACGGATCTGGTCCTGCGAGTTGGACACCTGGAGGGTCACCCGGTACGGGGTCTTCACACCCGCCTCGGCGAGCAGGCGCCGTGCGCGTTCCGGATCGAAGGCGGGACAGGCGTTGCTGGCGGCCGAGGCGTAGACGGTCTGCGGGGCGATCGGCGAACAGGCCGGTTCGAACCAGTTGTTGAAGACCGTGTTGACCAGCGTCTTGCGGTCGATGCTCGCGGCGAAGGCGGCGCGGACCCGTGCGTCGCTGGCGATCGGGGTGTCGATCCGCTTGGCCGCTGTGCCGACGCCGTCCACGTTCCCGGTGTTGATGGTGACCCCGGAGTAGCCGAGTGACCCGGACTGGAGCAGTCTCAGTTCCGGTTCCTTGACGAGGGCGTCCACGTCCTGCGGGGAGATGGTGTCGGCGACCTGGATGTCGCCCGAACGCAGGTTGGCGGCACGGATGTTGGCGTCCGGCATGATCCGGTAGGTGATCTTGTCGAGGCGGATGTCCCGTGCGTCGTAGTAACGCGGGTCGCGCTCGACCGTGATGGATGTCTGCGGTACCCGCTCGACGAACTTGAACGGCCCGACGCAGACCGGCTTGTCACCGAAGTCGTCGCCCTCGGCGGCCAGCGCCTTCGGCGACATGATCATGCCCGCCCGGTCGGCGAGGGCGGCGGCGATGGGCGCGAACGGACGCTTGTAGCGGATCACCACCTGGCGTGCGTCGGGCGCCTCGATGCTCCGGATCTGCCCCATCTCGGGGGTGCGCTGGGAGGTCGGCAGCGAGAAGTGACGGAGCAGGCTGGTGCGTACGGCGGCCGCGTCGAACCGGGTTCCGTCGGCGAAGACGGCGCCGGTACGGACCGGGATCGTCACGGTGAGCCCGTCGGCGGAGACGTCCGGCAGGGCGGTCGCGAGCTGCGGGACGATCGTGCCCTCGGAGTCGAGGTCGTACAGCTTCTCGCACATCGAGCTCATGACGTAGCGCGTGTAGAGCGAGCTGGACGTGGTCGGGTCGAGGCGGTCGGGTTCGGCCGACAGGCCCATCGTCAGGCTGCCGCCCGCGCGGACCGGCTGGTCGCCGACCGGAGTACCGTAGGCGTCGGTGTGACGGGCCGTGTTGGTGACGGACTGGACCGGGACGCACGAGGTGAGGACGGTCGCAGTGAGGGCGGCCACCGCCGCGATGACCATTCGGTAGTGCGGGATTCCCGGATGTCGGGGGGATCGGTCTTCCATGGAAACTCCGAGCACTTCGAGCGGTGCTTCTTCTGGGGTTCCATCACGGTAGCCGACGCTTTACCGGTATCTATTTCGGCCGCATTAAAAATGCGGATCTCATATGTTCCACGCTATCTTCGCGCTGCCTTCTTCACTACCTGCCGACGGCGTAACCCTGCATCCCGCGCGGGTTGGCCGCCGCCGACAGCACACCGGTTTCCGGATCGCGGGCCACTCCGCAGAGGCGGCCCTCCGACCAGGGAGTACTGACGGTTACGCGGTGTCCGCGACGCCTTAGACCGGAAATGACGGATTCGCCGATCCGTGATTCCACGGTGATGGTTCCCGGATGCATGTCACGTGGATAGAAGGAACTCGGAAAGCTTTCGGTGTGCCAGTTCGGGGCGTCGATGGCGCCTTGCAGATCGAATCCTCCCCGCACCTTTTCCCGCAGAGTCACGGCGAGGAAGAAATGCAGGCTCCACTGGTCCTGCTGATCGCCGCCGGGAGTTCCGAAGGCGAGCACCGGCGCACCGTCGCGCAGTGCGAGCGAGGGAGTCAAGGTGGTCCGCGGGCGGCGGCCCGGGGTCAGCGAGTTCGGCAGCCCCGGTTCGAGCCAGGCCATCTGCAGCCGGGTGCCGAGGGGGAAGCCGAGGCCGGGTACCACCGGGTTGGACTGGAGCCAGCCGCCGCTCGGGGTGGCGGCGATCATGTTGCCCCAGCGGTCGACCACGTCGAGGTGGCAGGTGTCCCCACGGGTGGCACCGTCCCGCCCCACGGTCGGCTCGCCGGCGCCCGCCGCGGCCGGACCGGGCCCGCCGGGTGCGGTGCCCAGCGCCTGCTTGGGGAGCCGCGGTGACCGGCCGTCGGGGCTGCCGGGCCGCAGCTCGAACGACGCGCGGTCGTCCGAGACCAGTGCCCGGCGGGCGTCGTTGTAGCCGGGCGACAGCAGTGTCTGGAGCGGGACGCTGCCGTCGCTGCCGGCGTCGCCGTACCACGCCTCACGGTCGGCCATCGCGAGCTTCGTACCCTCGACGAGGGTGTGGACGTACTCCGCCGTGCCGTACGCCGGTGTGCCACGCCCGCCCTCCCCGAAACCGCCGGGCAGCAGGGCGAGTTGCTGAAGGAAGACCGGGCCCTGGCTCCAGGGGCCGCACTTGGCCACCGTCCAGCCGTTCCAGTCGTACGTGACCGGCGCCTCGTACGCCGCCGCGTACCGGACGAGGTCGTCGCCGGTGAGGGTGCCGGTGTGCCGCTCGCCCGAGGTGTCCTTCGTGGGGCGGGCGGCGAACTCGACCAGGGCCTCGGCGATGAACCCCTCCCGCCACACCCGGCGCGCCGCCTCGATCTCCGCCTCCCTGCGGTCCGCTCCGGATCCGCCCGTCGCCGCCTTCGCCTCCGCGAGCAGCCGTCGCCAGGTGGCGGCCAGTGCGGGATTGCGCAGCAGGGCGCCGGGAGCGGGTGAGGTGCCGCCCGGGAGGTAGACCTCGGCCGAGGTTGTCCACTCGGTCTCGAAGAGTTCCCGTACCGCCTCCACGGTCTCGCCGACGCGCTCGACCGCCGGGTGGCCGTTCTCGGCGTAGCCGATCGCGTACGTGAGGACGTCGGCGAGCGTTTTGGTGCCGTGGTCGCGCAGCAGCACCATCCAGGCGTCGAACGCCCCCGGCACGGCGGCGGCCAGCGGGCCGGTGCCGGGCACCAGGTCCAGGCCGAGCGAGGTGTAGTGGCCGATGGTCGCGCCGGCCGGCGCCGGACCCTGCCCGCACAGCACGAGCGGCCGGCCGCCCGCCGGAGCGAGGATGATCGGCACCTCGCCCGCCGGCCCGTTGAGGTGCGGCTCGACGACATGCAGCACGAAACCCGCCGCGACCGCGGCGTCGAACGCGTTGCCGTCGTCTTCGAGTACGGCCATCGCCGCGGCGGAGGCGAGCCAGTGGGTGGAGGACACCATTCCGTGGGTGCCCTGGAGCGTGGGCCGAGTGGTGAACACGGGGTGAGTAAAGCCGGTGCGGGGGTGGGACGTCCAAGACATGCGTGACACCATTCCGATAGCAATCGGCTATGGGCGGATCGGCGAGTGGGTTGATCGGCGAGTGGGCGGGTGGAGCGAATCGTGGAACGCCGTCAGCTCGAATACTTCGTGGCGATCGTGGAGCACGGCGGATTCACCCACGCCGCACGGGCGCTGCACGTCGCCCAACCCTCGCTGTCCCGAGCCATCGGCAACCTCGAACGCGAACTCGGCGTCACGCTCTTCCACCGGGTCGGCCGCAATGCCGTACTCAGTACCGCGGGGGAGGCGATGGCCGACCGGGCCAGGCTCGTGCTGCGCGACCTGGAGGCGATGCGCGCGGCGGCACGGTCGCTCGGTGACGGTGCCGTCGGGAGGGTCGACGTCGCGGCCACGTCGTCCTCCGGCCTCGAACCCGTCACCAGCATCATCGCCGAACTGCGGGAGCGGCACCCCGGCGTCACCGTCAGCACCTCGTCCGCCATGGCCGCCGCCGAGGTGGTCGCCATGGTGTCGCAGGGCCGCTGCGAGGTCGGCGTCTGCGGCAGTGCGCAGCGCCCCGCGGGCCAGGGCCTGGTGGCCCACTACCTGCGCGACGAGGAGTTTCTGCTCGTCCTGCCGCCGGGCACACTCCCGGCCGGCGCCGGGCCGACCGTGCGGCCCGAGGATCTTCGCGGGATGCGGTTCGTCGTGACCGGCCCCGCGACGGCCGTGCGGGCGCTGTTCGACCGGTTCTCCGCCACGGTCGGCGACCTCACGGTCGCCGCCGAGGTGGGTGACCGCAGTGTGGTGCTGCCGATGGTGCTCAAGGGCATCGGCGCCGGCCTCATGCCGGACGGCTGGGCCGACCTCGCCCGCCGCGCGGGCGCCGACGTCTACCGGTTCTCGCCGCCGGAACGGCTCGCCCAGTGGCTCGTCCACCGCGCCGGACCCGTCACCGCCGCCACCCGCGCCTTCATCGACACGACGCTGTCCAGGGTCAAGGACAGGGCCGTGTCGGCCGGCGCGGACGCGGACGCGGACGCGGAGGACGCCAGTCGGTAGCCGCGAGGGACCGGTCAAGGGCGGCCGGTGAGGAATCCGGTGACCGCCCGTCGGTACACCTGAGGCTGTTCGGCGTCGATGAATGCGCTCGTCAGGGCCACCAGCCCGCCTCTCACTCCTGCACGTGGTGATGTCGTATGTAACCCGAACGCGAAGGATCTTCCATTGGGGAGCGGGCGCGTCTTGTTCGGGCTTCACGCACAGAACGACGCGGTTGTGGCCCGTGAGAAGAGATACGGCCCGCCGGGACTCGAGAGGAAGCCTCATGGCTGATATTGACCTCGGACTGGCGACGGACTGGAATGAGGGCGACACTCACGGCCGCATCAAGCTTCGACCGAACCAGGTCTACCCGAACTCTCCCAAGAAGGACGTGCTCATCAGCTCGCCGGTGAGTATCGAGCTGGCCGTGAACACGAACTTATCCACCCTCCCAGGAGGCGGACAAGATCTACTTCACGACCTACCACGGCCGGACAAAAAAGATCATCGCGGTACTCGACTCCGACGGCAACCTGCACATCGCCGGTCGTCTGATCACCGAGCAGAAGGATCTCTCGTACTGAGGACACGGTTGATCAGCCGCTCGACTTCGTTCCTGCGGGCGCCTGGACGGCCAACAGGTCGTGGACGTCGCCGCGTTGGCGGCCTTCCCGCTGATCTCGACGCCGGAAGGCACCGCCGTGCGCGCCCTCGTCGATCACGTACTGACTGTCGACGGCAAGCCGCCCCGAGTCGCGGTCCAGACCTCGCACGGCGCCGTCATCGGCCCCTCGTCCTGGCCGGCGCCGGAGCCACCCTGCTGCCGCGCCGGCTCACGGACGACGCCGCCGGCCGGGGCGCGGTCGTCATGCTGACCGAGTCGCCGTCGCCGTCGCCGTCGCCGTCGCGGGGGTGGGGCCGTCGGGGCGGACGGTGATGCCGTACGACGTCTTCGTCGGGGTGGAGGAGAAGGCCAGGGTGTGGGCCGGCAGCAGGTGTTCGAGCAGGACCGTCGATTCGCGGAGCGCGAACTGCAGACCGAGGCAGGCGCGGGGACCGATGCCGAAGGGGAAGTAGGCGCCCGGGTGGGCGGGCCGGCCGCCCGGGGTGATGAAGCGCCGGGGGTTGAAGTGCGCTGGGTCCGGCCACAGTTCGGGGTCGCGGTGTGTGAGGTACGGGCAGACCAGGATGTCGGTGCCCGCCTCGACGGTGTAGCCGGCGAGGGTGTCGTCCTCGGTGGCGTGGCGGGGCAAAATCCAGGCGGACGGGTAGAGCCGGAGCGTCTCGTGGACCAGAGCCTGGATGGCCTGGCGGCGTTGCGCCGAACCTTCGCCGCCGGCGGCGAGAGCCTGTTCGCGGGCGGCGGGGTGCTGGTCGAGGAGCAGATAGAGCCAGGTCAGGGTGGTGGCGGTGGTCTCGTGCCCGGCCGCGAGCAGCGTGACCAGCTCGTCGCGGATCAGCCGGTCGGTGTACTCGGGGTGCTCGGTGGCGGCGTCGATCAGGACGTGCAGCAGGCCGGGGCCGTCGGGACCGGCGGCCCCGTCGCGGGCGGCCTCGACGGCGTGCCGGGCGACCGCGTCGATCCGGGCGAGATCCGCGGCAACGGCGTCCTGGGCCTCGGTGACATCAGCGGGCAGTGTCGGCAGGGCGGTCGCCACGGCTGCCACGGCGGACAGTTCGCGCTCGGTCCCCTCATCGAGGGGGTGCCCGGTGAGGGAGCGCCAGATGGCGTCCAGGGCGAAGCGGCGCATCTCCCGCCCGACATCGAGGGTCTGCCCAGTACGGGCGTACGCGTCCCAGCGTTCTGCGGTGGTCCGGGCGGCCGCGGTGGTCCGCTGTTCGTAGCGGCGCATCCCGGTACCGGTGAACTGGGACTGCAACAAGCGGCGTTGGCGCTTCCACGCCGCACCGGTGGCGGCGAGGACTCCGTCGCCGATCAGCAGACGGGCGCGGTGGGAGCGCTTGACGTACCGCTCCGGGTGCCGGGCGAGTACGTGCTGGACCGCCTGCGGGTCGGTGACCAGAACGGTAGGGGCGGGGCCGAGGCGGAACGCGGCGATGCCGCCCGACCGCTCGCGCACCTGGGACAGCAGCTCGACCAGTTCGCCTCCCTCCGCGCGCCATCGCTTCACGAGTCCGGGATCGGCTTCGGGGACCGGCCCCGGCTCCCTTCCGGAAGCGTGCGGAAGGGAGCCGGGGCCGGCTTCGGGATCCATGATTCTTCTCCTGGTCAACCGCTGTGCCTGGCGTGACGGAGCCGGCACGACGGACTGGCCGGCACGACGGACTGTACGGGGGCAGGCACAGCTGGTGACAGCCCGCCTCCGGCGTCGTCTACTCGACGCTCAGTCGCGGGAAGGGGACGACGAACATGCCGCCCGCCCGGACGAAGTCGGTCAGGCCGGCGGTGATGTCGTCCCGGAAGTTCCAGGCGAAGAGCACGCAGTAGTCCGTACGCGCACGGTCGAGGGTGTCGGTGGGCACGACCGGGATGCCGGAACCGGGGACGTGGAGGCCGTGCTTGCGCGGGTTGTCGTCGACGATGTGGTCGATGGCGTCGTCGATGCCGGCCTGGGCCATCAGCGTGACCGCACGGGCCGAGGCGCCGTAGCCGGACAGGCGTCTGCCGCGGGTCCGCAGGCCGTGGATGACGTCGTGCAGGCCGGTGTTGACCCGCCGGGTGCGGGCGGCGAACGCGTGCAGCAGGGTGCCGTCGGTCAAGCCCGCGGCCTCCTCCCGGCGGAGCAGCTCCGTGACCGCGGGTGAGACGTCGGCGGGTCGCACGGTGTCGGCGGGGCGGAGCCAGCAGCGGATGGAGCCGCCCTGGGTGGGGATCTCCTCGACGTCGACGACGCTCAGGTCGTGGCGCTCCGCCGCGGTCCGCAACGCGTGCAGGGAGAAGTACGACATGTGCTCGTGGTAGATGAACTCGTACATGCCGGAGACGGCCATGGGGAGCAGGTGCGCCGCCTCCACCACGGCATGTGCCGTCGGTGCCAGGAGCCGGCGGACGCCCCGCAGCGTGCTGCCCAGGTCCCCCACGTGCGCCAGCACGTTGTTGGCCAGGACCAGGTCCGCCGGGCCCTGTTCGGCGAGGATCTTCTCGGCGACGGAGTCGTCGAAGTGCGTGGCGTAGGTGGGGATGCCGGACTCCTCGGCCTGACGGGCGAGGTCGGCGGCCGGGTCGACGCCCAGCACCCGCATGCCCGCGGCGGCGAACTCGCGCAGCAGCGTGCCGTCGTTGGAGCCGATCTCGACCACCGTCGCCCCCGGCGCCGGCCGGTGCCGGGTCATCAACTGGTGGGCGAGCGTCCCGTAGTGGCGCACGAGACCGGGTGCGGCGCCGGTCGCGTACTTGTAGTCGCGGAAGAGGAGGTCGCGGTCCACCAGGTCGGCCAGCTGCACATGGGTGCAGGCGGCGCAGCGCACCAGGCGCAGCGGGAACTTGGTGGCGCGCCGCGCCTCGTCCGCGGTCGGCGTGAGGGCGTTGGCCGGTGGGGTGGGGCGCAGCTCGAGGACATCCTCCAGTGCCGTCGAGTGGCACAGCAGGCAGGTTCCGGAGGCGGGGGCGGCGGTCGGCGCGCACATCGTCATCCGTTCCTCCGCTTCTGGAACTCGCCGGTGAGTAACTCGCCGATGCCCTCCAGGTACGGGGCGACCTCGGGGCGTTCCTCCAGGGGGTCGACCCGGACGATCTCGTCCTCGTAGCGGTGGCCGCGGCGGTCCCAGTCGGAGAGCGTCACGAAGACGGTGTGCTCGGGGAAGACGGTGGCGTGCGGTACGCCCTTGGGGCTGATCACCGACTCACCGGGGCCGACGTCGGCCACCGAGATCCCGCGGTCGTCGTCCTCCTCCAGGTAGATCATGCGGCCGGAAACGACGTACATGAGGTGGCTCTCGTTGAGGTGGTAGTGGTTGCCGCGTACGGAGCCGGCCTCCGACTCGATGACCATCGTCCCGGCCGTGTCGAAGTGGGGGAGCGCGGTGATCGTGCCGCGAAGGTCGGCGTGCACGGCCTCCGGGGGGATGATCTGCGCGGTGTCGGAACGAGTGGTGTGCTGGCTGGACAAACGGGGTCCTCTCCGAAAGGCGGTTGGTGTGTCGGTCGGGCCACGACGGTCGGTCAGGCCACGGCGGGCGAGTGGGCGTTCCAGTGGAAGTCGGCGTCGAGGTCTCCGACGGTGCGCTTGGCGAGCAGCCATTCGCGTCGGTCGGTGCCGGCCCAGCCGTCGCCCGCGTCGCGCAGGGGGTGGCGAAGCCGGTGCCGGTAGACGTCGACGACCTCGCGCAGGCCGTCGGCGGCGGTGCAGGTGGAGCGGAACGGCTCGAAGGTCGCGTGGAACTTGTCGAAGCAGACGGCGTAGCTGCGGTTGTCCGGTGCGACGGTCCTGATGACGGTGACACCGGGCAGGAGTTCGCGCATCATCTCGACCACGTCGACGAGGCGGTGGTTCTGGTCCGGGAGGCCGACGTTGAAGACCTCGCCGCCGGAGTGACCTCCCGCGTCCAGGACGAGGCGGACGGCGCGGGCCGCGTCGCGCACATGCAGCAGGGGCCGCCACAGCAGGCCCTCGCCGTTCATGCGGATCTCGCCCCACCGGCTGGCGGTCAGGGCGATGCGGTTGACCATGAGGTCGCTCCGGAAGGACGGCGAGTCACCGAACAGGGTCGCGAAACGCAGCGCGACCGGGGCGAACGACTCGTCGGCCAGCCGCAGCACCTCATGCTCGGCCATCACCTTGCTGGTGGCGTAAGCGGTTTCCGGGGCGACGTCGTCGGTCTCCGTCAACTCGCCGTCGCGCGCCGCCCCGTAGACGCTGCACGAGGAGGCCAGGACGTACGACCGGATGCCCAGCGCCTTCGCCAGCCGGGCCAGGCGCACGGGTGCCTGGGCGTTGATCTGGTGCGTGGCGGCCAGGGAGAGTTCGCCGCAGGCGTCGTTGCACAGGGCGGCGAGGTTGACCACCGCGTCGCACCCCGCCAGGTCGTCGCGGGTGACCCGCCGGACGTCTTTGCGGGGCTGTGCCGGGGCGGTGTCGAAGTACCCCGTGTCCAGACCGACGACCTCGTGTCCGTCCCGCAGCAGCGACTGCTCCAGAACGGCACCGAGATATCCGCGGTTCCCCGCCAGGAAAATTCTCACAGCTCACCTCGTAAGGGTTCGGTGATCGTTGTGCCGTGCTGCCGAGTCGAGCCTCACCAGCAGGTCGGTGACCACCCTGTCCCGGCTGACGCAGTCGTGTGGGTCATATGGGTTTTGTGGGTCACGTGGGTCGTACCGCCTTGTGTCGTCGCCGCGTGACGCGACGGCCTCAAGGAAGTCGCGGATCTGGCACAGCAGGGGCTCTTCGGCCGCCTCGAACACCCGGTTCCGGCGTACGTCGAGCAGCCGCCGGTCCCGCCACACGGCGACGAGCTCGGTCCCGTCGTACAGGCGGATGCCCTTGTGCCGCACCCCGGCGTCCGAGGACACGCTGACGTGTCCCCGGCCGTCCCGCATCGGCAGGTCGACCTCGACGGTGGCCGTGCCGGACGGGCCCCGGCCGACTCGTACCGAGGAAGTCGCGAGGTGCTCGGCGGCCACGTCGCCGAGCAGGCCGGCGATGCTGAAGACGTGCGGGAAGTACTCCCAGACCAGGTCCGTCACACCCGTGCCGGGAGCCGGCCTTGTCCAGGTGAAACGCCAGTCGGGGGCGGTCAGCCGCCGGGCCGTCGTGGCGAGTCGCCGCAGGCTCTCGTCGAAGCAGTGCGTGTACCCGGTCCGCAGGACCAGCCCGCGGCTGTGCGCCTCCGCCCGCGTCCGTTCCAGGTCGGCCCGGTTCGTCACGGCCGGCTTCTCCACCAGGACGTGCAGTCCACGGCGGAGGCACTCCAGCGTGATGTCGGCATGCGCATGCCGTGAGGTGACGACGGCGACGGCGTCGAGGGGACGGTCCAGTGCCTCGGTGAGGGAGGTGGTGTGCCGCACGGCCGGGTAATGGGCGGCGAGCCACCTGGCGTCGTCGCCGTGATGCCGGGAGTGGCACACGGCGACCGACGCCCCCAGTCGCGTGGCGATCCTCAGATACTGACGTCCCCAGGAGCCGATGCCGACAAGAGCCAGCCTGGGCCGCACGGTTACTCCCTTCACCCCTGGGGGACGCGCCAGCCGACGTCCGCGATCTCCAGCAGCGCCGTGCCGTCGGTGTAGAGCATGAACGGCACGTCCACGTGGCGCAGATCCATGCCGACCGCCGCCAGGTCCGCGAGCGGGACCGACACCATGGTCCACTCCCCCTTCGCCGCCGCGCGCAGCCTCGGCGCCAGGTCCACGCCCGGCTGGGCGGGGTAGTCGTCGTGGCAGGCCAGGAACAGGGCGGCGGAGGGCGGCTCGAGCACACGCGCGCGAAAACGCACATGGGCGCCGGCGTCCAGGTGGCCGCGCAGATCGGCGGGTGTGCCGGTGGGCGACTCGGCGTAGACAAAGGCCGGGTAGCCGGTGAAGCGCAGCCGCAGCCCGGTGCCCTCGGCGGGGGCGGGCACGGGGTCGGCGTGCACGACGAGGCACCGCATCGGCCCGGTGAGCGAAATGTCCTCGCGGGACCAGGTGTTGTGGCCGCCGACCCGCAGCCGGTACGGCGTGCCGTGGGCGTCGAGGACGCGGAGCGGGCCGTCCGCCGGGGGCGGCGGCGGGGCCGGCTGGGGTTCGTCCGGCGGCAGGGGGCCGACGCCGGGGGCCGGGTCGTGCAGGGACAGGCCGTGGCCCACGGGGAAGAGCGGGGTGTGCCGGCCCTCCGGAGCGGTCTCCTCGGCGGGTACGCGGTAGTCGGGCAGGTGGGACGGGATCCGGTTGACGGCGGCGGAGTCGCGGGTGCGGGGCCAGGAGGACGGCAGCCGGCCCTGGAAGTCGTACGCGGCTGATCCGTCCGGGGCGGCGAACAGCACGTCGGTGATGCCCTCGGCGTACGGTCCGGGCAGCCAGGCGGTGACGAAAGCCGCCGAGAGGTTGATCTCCTCGGTGCAGTACAGGGGCCTTCCGGTGAAGAAGACGGTGACGGCGGGCAGTCCTGCGGTGTGCAGTCGGCGCAGCACGTCCAGGTCGCGGGCGTAGGAAGTCTTCAGGTCGGCGTAGCCGAGGGAACGCCAGGGCTTGAGGGTGCCGCGCATCTCGGCGTACGAGTCCTCACCGAGGGCGACCACGGCCACGTCGAAGGCGGTGGGGTCGGTGTGCTCCAGCGCCGCGTCGACGGTGCAGCGCTCGGTGCCGACGACGGAGCGGACCGCGTCCGCCAACGTGGTGCCGCCGGGCAGGTCGGCGTGGTCCACGTCGTCGCCCTGCCAGGTGACGGTCCAGCCGCCGCACTGCTTGCTCAGGTCGTCGGCGGCGCTGCCGGTGACCAGCACCCGGGCGGTGCGGGACAGGGGCAGCAGGCCGGGGGTGTTCCTGAGCAGGACCAGTGACTTGCGGGCGGCCTCGCGGGACAGCGCCCGGTGCTCGGCGCAGCCGACGACCGGAGCCTCGGCACGCGCGAGGGCGCGTTCCCGGGGACGGGCCTTCTCCCACAGTCCTGCGCGCATCTTCACGCGCAGGACGCGGGAGACCGCGTCGTCGATGCGGGCCATCGGGATGACCCCGTCGCGTACGTACCGCACGGTCGTCCGGTGCACGCTCTGCCAGGCCTCGCGGCCGGCGATCATCAGCACGTCGAGGCCCGCGTTGATCGCGTAGCCGGCGTCCCCGGCGGAGCAGCCGGCGACCTCGGCGTGCGCGTCCCAGTCGCTGAGGACGATGCCGTCGAAGCCGAGGGCGTCCTTGAGCACGTCGGTCAGCAGGTAACGGCTGCCGTGCACCTTGTCGTTGTACGGCTCGGCGCGGCCGGGGGTGTGGTTGTAGTTGGCGGGGTTCTCCCAGCTGCTGAAGGAGACCATCACGCTCTGCGCGCCGGCCTCGATGCCGGCCAGGAAGCCCTGGGCGTGGATGTCCCTGAGCACCGCCTCGGAGCAGCGGGCGGTGCCGCGGTCGCCGCCGTTCTCGGTGCCGCCGTCGGCGATCCAGTGCTTGAGGGTGGCGAGCGCCTTCCCGTCGGTGCGCAGCGCGGCGACATCGCCCTGCAGGCCCTCGACCATGGCACGGCCGTAGGCGTGGACGAGGGCGGGGTCCTCGCCGTAGCCCTCGTAATAGCGGCCCCAGCGTCGGTCGCGCGGGGTGGTGACGGTCGGGGCGAAGGTCCAGTCCATGCCGGTGGCGGCCACCTCACGGGCGGTGACCTCGCCGATGCGCCGCACCAGGTCGGGGTCACCGGCCGCGCCGAGGCCGATGTTGTGCGGGAAGACCGTGGCGCCGTGCACATTGTTGTGCCCGTGCACGGCGTCGGTGGCCCACATGAACGGGATACGGAAGGGCCGGTCCCGCCAGCACTCCTCGGCCGCCGTCCAGAAGCCGTCGACGGTGTCCACCCAGTCCCGGACGGTGGCGTGGCGCCTGCCGCCCGGCCAGATGCCGGCGCCGTTGAGCGCCGAGCCGATCCGGTAGTCGCGTACGTCCTCGGGGGTCAGTTCGGCCAGCTCGGGCTGGATCATCTGGCCGACCTTCTCCTCCAGCGTCAGCTGCCCGAGGATCTCGGCCACCCGGCGCTCGACCCCGGGGTCGAGCGGAATCGCCGAAGTGAGCCGGGGCCACCGCGTCAGCGGCCGCAGGGCGGGCAGCCCGGTGGCTCCGGGTGCCCCGGTGCTCCTCGTCACGGTCGTCACGTCGTCGTCACTTCCCTTCCCGAGTGCCGGGTTCGCCGCCCGGCCCGGCGATCCAGAACTCCTCGGCCCGTGCGGCGAACACCCGCTCCTGGAACGGCAGCGGCACGACCGGCCGGGTCTGGCCCGGGGCGTACAGCTCGACCTGGGTGCGGTGTTCGCGGAACGCGGCCTGCTTGTGCGGCAGGTACTCGCCGATGTCGAAGGACACGAGCCGCTCGGTGCCCGTGCCCGGGCCGGCCGCCGGGTTGCGGTTGACGAAGCCGAACTCCTCCTCGGTGCGTTCGTCCCACACCACGTACCGGTACACGTCCGGGGTGAGCCCCAGCTCGGCCAGGCAGGACACCACCGTCTCGCCGGTCAGCCGGTGGTCCGCGTTGAGCTCCCTCACCTCGTGGGGGACGTACACCTGGGTGACGGTCCGGTGCTCGCGCAGCACGTCGAGGACGTCCCGGCGGAACCGGGGCAGATGGTCGGCGAGCCGGGTGTCGGGATGGTCGAGGAACCGCACCGCCTCATCGGCCAGCCCCAGCGTCTTGGCCGCCATGCGCGCCTCGTCGCGGCGGATCAGGCGCAGTTCGGCGGGCGTGGGGTCGGTGTGCAGGCCCAGCACGGCCGAGTGGGACATCGCGCCGTCGGTGGCGAACACCACCCCCACCCGGGCGCCCTCGGCGGTGAGCCGGGCCATGGTGCCGCCGCAGGCGATCACCTCGTCGTCGGGATGCGGCGAGAAGACCAGCACCCGGGGCGTGCCGCGCCGCGCCTCACGGTCCTTCCAGACCCACATGCCGAGCAGCGGCGGAGTCACCGGGCACCGTCCGGGGCGGAGGCGGGAGCTGGGCCGGCGGCGGCCGGTTCGTCGGCGGGCCGTGCCGCGGCGGCCCGCTCGGCGTCCATCTGGTCGATCGGCCGGATCACCGTGCCGAACCGGTCGGTGACCTCGCCGTCGGCCAGCCCCCGGGAGCGCAGGATGTCCTCGATCTCGTGGAAGTGGTGGTACGGCACCAGGTGGGCGACCGGGGTGTCGTACTTGGCGGCGAAGTACTGGTAGTTGCTCGCCGCCGAACGCATGTTGGCCTCGTAGTCCTTCGGATGCGGGACATGGAGCGCGGTCGCTTCGCGACGCAGCACGAAGCGGGCGCCGGCCGTACGCAGCCGGTAGCTCAGGTCGACGTCCTCCGCGCCCCAGGCCCGGTACGCCTCGTCGAAGCCGCCGACCTCGCGCAGCAGCCCGGTGTCGGCCGACGAGTTGCAGGTCCACCACATCAGCCAGGGCGCCGTCAGGGCGTCGAGGTCCTCGCCGTAGCGTTCGTAGTAGTCCTCCCGGATGTCCAGCCAGCGGCGCCGAGCGGCGAACTCGGCGAAGGAGGCGTCCGGGTCGGCGAAGTCGAGGGACGCGGTGATCTCCTTGCCGTCCTCGTTGTCCTCGTTGAAGCAGAAGACGTAGCCGACGACCGCCGTGGGCCCGAACGTCTGCCGGTGCGCGGCCAGGTGGGCGGCCAGCGCGCCGGAGTGCAGGATCACCCCGGAGTCCACGAACACGCAGATGTCGGCGCGGGCGTGCTCGATGCCGGCGTTGCGGGCCTTCGCGGCGCGGTAGCCCTCGTCCTCCTGGAAGTGGTGGCGCACGTCGAGCCGGTCGCGGTAGGCGGCGACGAGCTCCGCGGTCTCGTCGGCGGAGCCGTCGTCCGCGACCACCACCTCGAAGTGGTCGTCGGCTGCGAGCCGCTGACGGCACAGGGAGTCGAGGGTGTGCTTGAGGAGTCCGGCGCGGTTGTAGGTGGGTACGACGACCGTGCAGGCGGGCGGCGTGGTCACGCGGCGTTCCCTTCGCGAGGGTTGGTGGAACCGGTGGAGTGGCCGGCGGGGTCGGAGCGCTGGAACAACACGAGCAGCCCGGCCAGCCCGGTCAGGCCCGCGCACACCCAGAAGACCTGGGTGTAGCCGGTCCAGGTGGCCACCGTGCCGACCGTGAGGCCGCCCAGGAACATGCCGGCCTTGAAGGCGCTGGAGTACAGGGCCGAGGCGGTGCCGAACCGGCCCGGCAGGCTGTCCTGGAGCAGCACGACGGGGATGTTCAGAGCCACCGCCGCCCAGGCCGCGTTGAGAGGTTGCAGCGCCAGCAGCAGCTGACGGCTGTCCGCCAGCGGGAGAAGGGCGAAGAACAAGGTGGCGCAGACGGTCGCCGCGACCATCAGCCGCTGCTTGCCGATGCGGTCCGCCCAGACGCCGACCATCACCATCAGCGGAATTTCCAGCGCGGCGCTCACCCCGAGCAGCAGACCGGCGAACTGGGCGCTCATCTCCAGGTCGTCGGTGACGAAGAGGGGGAGGTTGATCTGGTACATCATGTTGGCGCCGAGCAGCAGGACGACGGACCCGAGCACCAGCGCCGTGCGCGGCCCGACCCCGGCGAACATTCCCCGCAGCCCGGGGACCGGCTCTGCGTCCGGTTCGGCCTGCTCGGCCGGGGCCGGTCCGTCGGGGCGCGGCAGCCCCCACCGGCACAGCACCGCCGCCAGCAGGGACAGGCCGGCCGTCGCGGCGTACAGCGCCGTGAAGGACCAGCGGGCGATCACCCAGAAGGCGAGCGGCGGGCCCACCACCCAGGCCAGTGAGGTGACCGCCCGCAGGAGGCCGTTGAAGAACGGGGCGTCCACGCCCCGCGCGTCCGCGAGTTCCCGGGTGTAGGCGAAGAGCTGGCCGAAGCACGCGCCGCCCAGGCCGAAGAAGATCATGCCGGTCACGAGCAGCAGGGAGTAGTCGCGCAGGAACGTGTAGCACAGGGCCCCGGCCGCGTTCAGCAGCGCGGTCAGCACCAGGATCGTGCGGCGGTCGCCCAGCCGGTCCGAGAGCGCGCCCACCACCACGTCCGTGCCGATCTCCGCGATCGACCGGGCCGCGAAGAACAGGCCGACCATCAGGGGCGTGGCGGCGATCGTCTCGGTCAGGAAGAGGCTGGTGGTGGGCACCACGAACGCACCGGCCACCCCCACCGCCGCGCTGGCGGCGATCAGGTTGCGCACCGCGGGGTCGCCGATCAGGCGCCACCGGCTGCCCGCCGCGGCCTCGGTCACGGTCTCGGCCTCGGCTTCGGCGCTCACGCCGCCCTCCCCTCGGCCGGTCCTGCGGGTCCGCTGTCGCGTTGCCGGTACGGCAGCCAGGGCGCAAGCTCCCGGCCGGCGGGAACCCGCGCGGCCGCCGTCAGATCGGCCGCGTCGATCTCCCCGTGGGCCAGGAGCCGTTCCCGGGCGCCGGCCGGCAGCGCGGCCAGGACGCGATGCCGTACGCCGGCCAGGTCAAGCCGCCCGTCGTGCACGGCGGGCAGCGAACGGGCCCGCCCCGGGCGCAGGTTGGCGGGGTCGACCTGGCTGGAGACGAGGGCCCAGTAGGCCCGGAAGTGCACGGCCGGGTCGGGCAGCGCACCGCTGAGCAGCCCGAGGCGGATGGTCTCCAGCCAGCAGTCGAGGTAGCGCCGGTCGTGGAGTGCGGACATATGGCGGGCGCACCACTCGGCGCGCTCGGCGGGGCCGGGCAGCGTCGCCTTGCCGCCGAACACGCTCAGCACCCAGCCGGCGACCGCCTCGAAATACGGGCAGGCGGTGCCGAACGCCTCGGTGTCCACAGGGGTGTTGACCACGGCCAGGGTCGGGTCGTGCCGCCAGAAGTGGTGCTCGTACAGGTCCTCGCGGCGCAGGGCGTCGATGAAGCCGTAGTCGGGCGGCTCGTAGCCGAGGCACAGCACCACGGCGTCGTACCGGTCACCGGTGCCGTCCGCGAGGACCGCCCGGCCGTCGGCGGTGAACTCCGCCAAGGCCGGCACCGGGTGCACCTCGCCGCCGTACACGGCGGGGACGATCTTCTCGTTGATGTGCACCGCGCCGTGGAAGCCGCGCTGCGGCAGCAGTCCGGTGGCCCGGTACATGCGCATGTACTCGGGCAGCCACTCGGCCAGCCAGTCCAGGTACACGGCGTACGGCACCTCCTCCACGGCGACCCGGCCCGCGTAGGAGAACAGGGCGTCGTTGTGGGCGCCGGCGATGCTGCGCGGCAGGAACAGCGCCTCGCGGCGCACGGACCAGTCCACCCGGGCGGCGTGCGGGGCCAGGTCGGCGGCGATGTCGGCGCCGCTCACCCCGCCGCCGACGACCAGGATCCGCTGCCCGGCGAATGCGGCAGGACCGCGGTACTCGGGGGCCGTGAGCACCCGGACACCGGTCCCGGGCGGCGGGAGGCCCCCGTCCGGGAGCCGGGGCCGCCACAGCTCGCCGTTGGCGACCAGGACGGCGTCGACGTGCTCGGAGTGCTCCCCCGCGCCGCCGGAGTGACGGGCCGTCACCCGCCAGCGTCCGCCGTCCTTCGCGACCCGGACGACCTCGTGGCCGAATCGCACCGAGTCGAGCAGGCCGAAATCCTCGGCGTACGAGCGCAGGTACGCCTGCACCTCGTCCTGCGTGGGAAAGTCGGCGGCGAAGCCGGGCGGGTGGTCGGAGAACGGCATGCTCATGCGCGAGCTCTGCATCCGGACCCCCGCGTACGCGCCGCCGGATGCGGGGTTCCAGATGCCGCCGAGGTCCTGGTGCTTCTCGTAGCAGACCACGTCGTGGCCGTCGGCGAGGGCCTGCTTGACGCAGGTGAGCCCCGCGGGACCGGCTCCGATGACGGCTAAGTGCATGTGTGCTCCTGGGCCTTGGCGATGGGGGCAGACGTGCAAGGGGGGCGCTTGTGCAGGGGGCGCCTGTGCGGGTGGCAGAGGAGCGCCCGGGCTGAGGCCGGCGTCAGATGAAGTGGGCCGGCGTCAGTGAAGAGGGCCGACGTCGGTGAGGAGGGTCGGCGTCAGATGAAGGGGTCGAAGTCCTCGACCGGATCGGCCGGTTGGGGGCGCCCTGGGAGCAGTGCGATCTCCTGGTTGGTGCCGTGCCGGGCGCACACGAAGCGGCAGTCCTCGCTGGGGTCGATCACCGTGGTGTCGGCCGCCGACCACATCTCGGCGAACCCCGTCCGCTGGATGTCGCCGATACGGCCCTTGGGGTTGCCCCGGTGGTAAGGGCAGACGAAGACGCCGGTGGGAGTGACGGTGGTACGCAGCTCGGCGACAGCGCAGCTTCGGTACTCCTTGGGCTGCACGGGGTCGGCATCGCGGCGCACGGCCTGCCAGTTGGAGGAGTGCAGGATGTGGAAGGAGTCGTCCTCCAGCGCGCGCAGCCGGGCGATCTGGTCCTCGACCGCCTCGATGTCCTCGGAACGCTGGTTGACCGTGTAGTGGTCCTCGTCCAGCATCGCCTTGACCTCGAAGTAGTCACAGCCGATCTCCCGGGCCAGCACCCCGGCCCGGTACACCTCGTCGTAGTTGGAGTCGGTGACCTTCCCGTCGTCGTCGAAGCGCTGCATGAGCAGGAACGAGTAGCCGAGCCGGCCCTGCTTGCGCGCGGCGAGCAGCCGCATGTTCTCGACGACCTGGGGGAAGGCGCTGCGCTTGCTCCGGCTGGGGCGAAAGGCCTGGTAGGTGTCCGCGCTTCCGGCGTCCATCGAGACCCGCACCCAGGACATCATCCCGGCGAGCTGGTCGATGTGACGGTGGATCTGGGTGCCATTGGTGACCAGGCCGAGTGGGATGCCGGCCTCGTGGAGCACCTCGATGATCCGTCCGACGGCGCGGTGAAGTAACGGTTCGCCGCCGCCGATCAGGATCACCGCGCGGACCTCCGAGGCGGCCAGCTCGTGGGCGAGGCGGACGATGCGGTCCTTGTCTATCTGTCCGTGGTGCAGCACCTGGGTACTGATGCACTCCGGGCAGGCGAGGTCGCACACGGTCGTGGGGTCGAGGTCGACGACGAGCGGCGCGGCCAGGCGCTTGCCGTGGGCGACGTCGAGGACGGCCGGGTACACGGAACGCTGGTAGAGCTTGCCGACCAGGTCGAGATTGCGCTCCACGAATGGGGTGCCGACGGTGGATCCGGGCTGTACGGGATTGCGGTCAGGCATACGTGCGGTCACTTTCCGGTTCGACGGACAAAGGACGGACGTACGGCGAAGAAGCAGTCGCAGAAAAGCGATAGGGGGGTGGGAGCGCTCCCAAAAAGATGGCCGAAACGGTCAAGTCGTGTCAACCGGCCAATGCGAACCAATCGCCCGACTATGCCGAATGGCTTGAATCAGGCGCAGGGCGGCGGCGAGTGCGCCGACCGGCCGAGCCGTACGGACAGGCCGTGCACGGGCAGGACATGCACGGGCAGGATGTGCACGGGATGTGCAGTCGGGGCCCGGGGGCTTGCATGTCTTGCGCATTGGAACCCCGCCGGGTGGCGGCAATGCTGTGCGGAGAGGACGAGGAGGCGTACATGCGCGTGGGGATGACGGTGTTGCCGGAGTATTCCGGGGAGTCCGCCCGGAAGATCTGGGCGAGCGTCGAGGAGTACGGGTTCGACCACGGCTGGACTTTCGACCATCTCGGCTGGGACGGGCTGCTCGACGGCCCGTGGTACGGCACGATGCCGACGCTGACCCTCGCCGCACTGGTCACGTCACGGCTGGAGATCGGCACGCTGGTGGCCAGCCCGAACTTCCGCCACCCGGTGACCTTCTCCCGCGACCTGATCGGCCTCGACGAGATCAGCGAAGGACGTCTCACTCTCGGCGTCGGCGCCGGCGCGACGAGCGGGTACGACGTCGACGTGTTCGGGGCGGGAGCGCCGAAGAGCCGGGTGCGCAGGTTCGGCGAGTTCGTCGAGCTGCTCGATCGGCTCCTGCGCGAGGACCATGTCTCCTTCCAGGGCGACTACTACTCCGCCGTCGACGCTCGTACGGTGCCCGGCTGCCGGCAGCGGCCGCGGCTGCCGTTCATCGTGGCGGCCAACGGTCCCGGGGCAGCATCTGTCGCGGCGCAGTACGGGCAGGGGTGGGTGACGATCGGCGGGATGGCGGAGCGGCTCGACGAGTGGTGGGGTCTCGTCTCGGAGGCGAGCGACCGGATGACGGCTGCCCTTGCGACGCACGGACGTGAGGCTGATCCGGAGTTCCGGCGGATGCTGCAGACCGATGCCGCACCGGTGCTCAGTATCCAGTCGGCCGACTGCTTCGACGATTTTCTGGGCCGGGCCGACGAGTTGGGGTTCACCGACGTCGTCGCCCCGTGGCCGCGTGCGCAGGGTCCGTTCTCCGCGCCGCGGTCGGTGGTCGACCGGATCGCCGCGGACGTTCTTCCCCGGTGGCGGACTCCGGGGAACGACTGACCGTCAGCAACGGCCGAGTCATCCCGAGGTCTGCGACATCTACTGCATCTACGGCGTCTACGCCGGCGGTGCCATGCGCTCGCCCGGGAGTCCCCGGTAGAACGTGCCGTCGGCGCAGGAGGTGATCTCCATCTGGAGCCCCCACGGGGTGGTGAAGTAGAACCATCGCTGGCCGAAGACCGGTGAGTCGTCGGCGACCCCGTTGGGGCCCTCCATGAGGGTCACACCGGGAACAGCCGACAGATAGGCGCGTGCCGCGTCCACGTCGTCGACATAAAGGGCCAAATGGTGCCCGCCGATGTCGCTGTTGCGCGGCTGGGTCGTCGACCGCTGCGGTGCGGTGTACTCGAACAACTCCAGGTTCAGACGGCCGAGCCGGACCATGGCGAGAGTGCAGCCGGCTCGCGCGTCGACGTTGAGCCTGCGGGTCATGCCGTCCCCCGCCTCATCCACGAACGGGCCGTCACGGAAGATGAATTCGCCGCCGACGTGATCCACGAAGAAGGCGATCGCCTCGTCGAGGTCGGGCACGGTGAAAGCGACGTGGTCGACGGATCTCAGAGTGGGAATCCCACCACGAGATGTACTGGGTTTATTGGACGTGTTGGATGTATTGGATGCGTTGATGGCCTGCTCCTGGTTCTTTTCGTGGGCTCACGCGATGAGCTGACCGGACTCGGCGACCCGCAGGGCGAGGGCCGCGACCGTCAGGGCGGGATTCACCGCGGCCGAGGACGGGAAGGGCGAGGAGTCGACGATCCACAGGTTGTCGACCTCGTGGGACTTGCAGTACGGGTCGACGACGCTGGTCGCGGGATCCAGGCCCATGCGTGCGGTGCCGCACTGGTGGGACGACGCCTCGATGCCGAGCAACTGGATGAGTGCGACCGGGTAACCGGCCTTGCGGGACACCGCCTTCATGCGCGAGGCGAGTTCCTTGTGCGACGCCATGTTGGTGGGCTTGCGGGCGACAGTGAGCCGGCCGCCGGAGCCCAGGGTGATGCGGTTCTCCGGCAGCGGGATGTCCTCGGTCTGCAGGAACAGATCGAGGGTGCGGTGGGTGACGGCGTCGAGGATGACCTTGGGAACCATCCGGCGCGCGTTCTTCACGCTGGCCCCCTGGAGTTTTCCGAGGCCCTGCACATTGCCCAGCGGGTACCGGGTGTCGGCGCCGGGGTGGTACCAGTCGTTGACGCCGATGGTCTTCTGGAAGACCGATTTGTTGGTGTGCCGGGGGTCGACCGCCAGGAAGAACGACGTGACGTGGGTCATGTAGTTGCGCCCGACCTGGTCGGAGCCGTTGGAGAGGCCGGAGGGATGCGACGTGGAGGAGGAGCGCAGGAGCAGTGCCGCCGTGTTCGCGGCACCGGCCGAGACGACGAAGCGCTTGGCGGTGATCCGGACGGGCGTGCCGTTGTGCACGGCCTGTGCGGCCACCACCTCCTTGCCCGAACCGTCGGTGTCTAGGCGAAGGACTTCGGCGCGGGTCAGCAGGCGCACCGTCGGCGACTTCAGAGCGGGCCGGACGGCCGCGACATCGGCGTCGCCCTTGGCATCGACCATGCACGGGAAGGCGTCGCAGGTCGCACACCACAGACAGTTGCCCTCCGGCCCGTAGTCGATGGCGGTGGGGAGGCTGAAGGGGTGGAGTCCCTGCCCGCGCAGGCTCTCGACGTATTCGGCCACGGTGTCGTCGTGCGGCACGGGCGGATGCGGGAAGTCCGTCGAGCGCCACGGCTCGCTGGGGTCCTCCCCCTTCAGACCGTGGACCCAGAAGATCGACTCGGCCTGCGCGTAGTGACGCTCGATGTCCGCATACGTCAGTGGCCACGCCGGTGACAGTCCGTCGGGGTGCTCGACGTCGTCGAAGTCCATCTCGCGGAAGCGCGGCAGCGTGGCGCCGTACATTTTCGTGCTGCCGCCGACGTAGTGGTAGTTGCCCGGTGTGAATCCGCGGCCTGTGCCGGCCTCGTACCACATGGCCGAATTCTTGTATCTGCCCTGCATATGGACCTCGCGGGGCGACCAGTTGGACAGCTCCCTGGGCAGGAAGTCGCCCTGTTCGACGATGAGTACACGGGCACCGGAATCACGCAGCGCGTAGGCCAGGGTGCCACCGCCCATACCCGAACCGATGATGGCGATGTCGCAGTCGATCTCGGCCGGAGGATCGGTGACAACGGCGGCCTGGTCGGCACGGAATACATCGGTCATCGCTCACTCCTCGTGACAAGGGACGTGGCCGGACGCCTACGCGGATGCCTACGCGCGATCCCACGATCACGTTAGTTCGGGTGAGGCTCACGGACCGCGCACAGAGTGTGCAATCTTCAGCTGCCGGATTTCATAGTCCGCACACGGCCCTGTTGGAGCAGATCGAGGCCGCGCAGGGCGAGCGCCAGGCTCTGGCGGACGTCGCTCTCGTCGAGTGAGCGGCCCAGCAGCGCGTCGAGACGGTCCAGGCGGTAATAGAGCGTGCGGCGCTGGATGTAGAGCTGGTCGGCGGTTTTGGACTTGTTGGCGTCGTTCTCCAGGAAGGCGCGCAGAGTCGGCAGCAGCGGGTGGGGGGAGTCCGCGTCATGCCGCAGCACGGGCCCGAGTTCGTCGTCGACGTAGTTGGCCAGTTCAGGCCCCTGCGACAGGGACACCAGGAGACGCAGCAGGCCGAGATCGTCGAAGCGGACCACCTCGCGGCCGGAATGGGTGGCGGCGACCGAAGCCGCGCTCCTCGCCTGGCGGATCGCGGTGGACAGTTCCGTCGGCGGGCAGCTGCGGCTGACCCCGGCTCGCAGCTCCTCACCTGAGAGGTGTGCGGCGACCTGGGGTTCGTCCTGGGCCCGCGCGAGCCCGACGATGGCCATGACGTGGTCGCCGATGTCGGCGACCACGGCCGGCAGTGCGATCGACTCGAAGGCCGCCACCAGACTCGTACGGTCCTCGGGGTCGGGCGCCGATTCCTTGACGGCGCAGATCGCCAGCAGGGGACGGCCTCGCAGATCCTTGCCCAGCCGAAGCGCCCGCGAGATGAACGCCTCACCGGAGATGTCGCCGAGCAGGAGTCGGTTGACCAGGGCGTTTTCCCGCTGGGCCGCCTGGGCTCGGACCTGGCGCGCGCTCAGCACGCTGATCGCGATCGCATCCGCGGTCCGGTCGATCGCGTGCTGGGCGGGGCTGGAGAGCGCATCGCTGTCGTGGATGACGTGCAGCCAGCCCCACCGTTCGCCGCGGATGAGGATCGCGCGGCGCGTGCATGCCGCCGCGGTGCCCGGTGCCTCCCCCTCGCCGGAAGGCGTCAGGGGAACCGACGCGACGAGCGGCCCCTCATGGGAGTCGCGGGCGTGCAGGACACGGGAGTGCAGGTCCCAGTTGCTGACCACGGAGTCGGAGGCGCCGGTGCCCGAGGAATAGGCGACGACCCGGCGGGAGGCGTCCTCGAGGATCACCGGCCGGGCGATCTCGTCCGCGAGGGCCTGGGTGAAGGCCACGTGGTCGCGCCCCGCGAGCAGCAGCCGCATGAAGGTGTCGTTGAGACGCTCGTACGCGGTGAGCTCGCTGATGCGGTGGTCGACCAGGCTGCCGTGCACCTGGGCCGACACCTCGACGAAGGGCAACTCGCCGTCGAGCCCCACCAGCGGAAGCCCCAGCCGGGCCGCCTCGTGGACGAGGACCCGGGGCATCTCGGTGTAGGCGCGCCCGCTGAGCTCGATGACGAGTACGGCGGCACCCGCCTCGGCCAGCGCTCGCACATAGGCCCGCTGGGCGCTCGCCGTGTGATCGATCCCCAGCCCGGCCGTCAGGAGCATCTCGCCCCCCTTGAGGAACCGCGCGATGTCCGGGATCTCGACGGGATGGACCCACCGCACGGTCCGGTGCAGGTTCTCCTTGCCCGCGTACAGCGTGAAGGGGACGCGCGAGAAGACCTCGAGCGACAGAGCGCCTTCCACCGTCAACGACACCGTGACTCCCGCATCATGACCCCCGCACCATCACTCTCGAACACACACAATGTGAGCAACTAGATCAATTATCACTGCACATTGTGAGTCTAACTCCCCGGTGCACCAATGGGCAGACTCGACGGCACGAGCCCTCCGCTCCCCCCTTCTCTCTCTCCCCCCCCGCACCCAGCAGGAGAACCACCGTGACCTTTGACCCGCCGCGCATGCTGAAGCGTCCCGCCGGCCAGGCCGATGCGCCGACCGGTGACTCTCAGGTGGCGCAGACGGTGGCTCAGGTCATCGCCGATGTACGAGCGGAAGGTGACGAGGCGGTACGGCGCCACTCGTCCACCTTCGACGACTGGCAGCCCGACTCGTTCCGGCTCAGTACCGCGCAGATCGAGGCGATCGTGGCGTCACTGCCGGGCACCGTGCTCGAAGACATCCGTTTCGTCCAGAAGCAGGTGAGCGACTTCGCCCGTGCCCAGCGTGAGTCGTTGCACGACGTCGAGATGGAGACGCTGCCCGGCGTCTTCCTCGGCCAGAAGAACATCCCGGTGGCCGCGGCCGGCGCCTATGTGCCGGGCGGGCGTTACCCGCTGACGGCCTCGGCCCACATGACGATCGTGCCGGCGAAGGTGGCGGGCGTCGAGCGCGTCGCGGCCACCACGCCGCCGAACCGGGGCGAGGTGCCGCCGGTCAGCGTCGCCGCCATGCATCTCGCGGGTGCCGAGGAGATCTACGTGCTCGGCGGCGTGCAGGCCATCGCCGCCCTTGCCCTCGGGACCGAGACGATCGATCCCGTGCACATCATCGCGGGACCGGGCAACGCGTATGTCGCAGAGGCGAAGAGGCAGCTCTTCGGTGAGGTCGGCATCGATCTGTTCGCCGGGCCCACCGAGGTCCTGGTCGTCGCCGACGACTCCGCCGATCCTTTCGTGGTCGCCGTGGACCTGCTCAGCCAGGCCGAGCACGGACCCGACTCCCCCGCAGTGCTCATCACGACGTCCGAACGCGTGGGCAAGGGAGCCCTCGACTGGATCGACCGGCTGCTCGTGGACCTGCCGACGCGTGACATCGCCTCGAAGGCGTGGCGCGATCACGGCGCCGTCCACCTCGTCGACACCCTGGACGAGGCGTACGCACTGGCCGACCGGTACGCGTCCGAGCACGTGCAGATCCTGACTCGGACGCCACGCGAGGCTCTGGACAAGATGCGTGACTACGGAGCGCTCTTCCTCGGCGAGAACACCTGCGTGGCGTTCGGCGACAAGGTCATCGGCACCAACCATGTGCTGCCCACGCGGGGAGCCGCCCGCTACACCGGTGGCCTCTGGGTCGGCAAATACCTGCGCACGGTCACCTACCAGGAGATCCGTGATACGAGCAGCAGCGCCTTCCTCGGCGAGCTCTGCGGCCGCATGAGCCGCCTGGAGAACTTCGAGGGCCACGCGAGGTCGGGTGACGTACGGGCTGCCGGGTTCGACGCGGCGAACATCCCCTGGCGCGCATCCTCCAATGATTCCTGACTCCCGTGATGCTTCCTGACCCCCCTGATGCTTCCTGACCCCCCGCTCCCACAGCCCTGTTCCTTCCCTCCGTCATGAAGGACCGCTCATGTCAGATCCGTCTCCCCTGCGGGAATCACCCTCCGACGACGCCTACTTGAGATCGCTCGGCTACGAGGAGGGCTTCGATCGCAGCGTCAGCCTCTGGTCGAACTTCGCTCTCGGCTTCCTCTACCTCTCTCCGCTGGTCGGAATCATCGCCCTGTTCGGCCTGGGGCTGACGACGGCGGGGCCACCGGTCTTCTGGTGGATCCTCATCGCCGCGGGCGGACAGTTCCTCGTCTCCCTGGTCTTCGGCGAAGTCGTGTCCCAGTACCCGATCGCGGGCGGCCTGTACCAGTGGGCCCGTCGGCTGTGGAGCGGCTCGTACGCCTGGATGCTCTCGTGGATCTACATCGCCGGCGTCATCATCGGCATCACCACGACCGCACTGTTCAGCGCCGACTTCGTCCAGGCGCTCCTGAACGGGAATGCCGCAGACCCGGGAACGGCGTCGACGCCGGGCCAGAAGTTCGTCATCGCGATCGTCGTCACACTGGTCGGACTGCTGCTCAACGCCACGGGGAGCAAGACGCTGGCCCGGATCGCCAAGGTGGGCCTCGCGGCCGAACTCGGCGGGATCATCCTGGTCGGGCTCTATCTGCTGGTCTTCGAGCGGCACAATTCCGTGTCGGTCTTCTTCGACACGATGGGAACCGGAGGCACCGGCGGCTACGCCTCGCCCTTCCTCGCCTCCGCGCTGGTCGGACTCCTCCTCTTCTACGGCTTCGAGGCGTGCGGCGAGGTCGCGGAGGAGACGCCGAACCCGGGTCGTACGATTCCCCGCTCCATGCAGATGACCGTCCTGATCGGGGGAGCGGCGGCACTGTTCGCCTTCGTCGGGTACGTCCTGGCCGCCCCCGACCTCCAGGGCATCGTCAACGGTGACATCACGAATCCGATCCCGGTCATCCTGCAGAGCACGCTCGGCACGGTGGGCACCAAGATCTTCCTGGTCGTGGCCCTGACCTCGTTCCTGGCCTGCGTCATGGGCCAGCAGGCGGCGGCGAGCCGGCTGATCTTCTCGTTCGCACGGGACGACATGTTCCCGCGCAGCGCCTGGTTCTCCAGGCTCTCCCCTCGGACGCACGTCCCCGTCAACGCGCTCATCGCCGCCAATGTGCTGCCGGTCGGGCTGTACGTCTTCATCTACTTCTCGCCCGATTCGCTGCTGCGCATCGCGGCCTTCCAGATGCTCGCCGGGTACTTCGCCTTCCAGATGGTCGTCCTGGCATCGATGCGCGCCCGGCGGAAGGGCTGGCGCCCGGCGGGCAGGTTCTCGCTCGGCAGGGCAGGCTGGCCGGTGTCGGTCTCCGCACTCGCGTACGGTGTCTTCGCCATGGTGCTGCTCGCCAAGCCGTCCGGTGACGGGAGCCTGCCGTTCTACGACCGGTGGATTTCCCTGATCGGCTTCCTCGTCGTTGCCGGCACCGGACTCACCTATCTGCTGGTCATGAAGCCGTCCCGGGGATCGAGCGCTCCCGAGGGAGACGCCGTCGAAGTCGCCCGGCAGCTGCGGGCCTCCCACTCGACCTCGACCCACTCGACGGCGGCACTCACAGACTCTACGGCGGCACTCACAGAGAGGACGATCCATGGCTGAGCTGACCGGCGGACAGATCGTGGCGCAGGCCCTCAAGAAATACGGCGTCAAATACGTCGCGGGCATCCCGGGCCACGGCATCTGGTCCCTGACCGACGCCTTCCTGGAAAAGGGCTCCGAGATCCCCTTCATCCAGGTGTTCCACGAGCAGAGCGCCGTGCACATGGCGGACGGCTACTACCGGGTCACCGGACAGCCGATGGCCGCGGTGACGTCGATCGGCGCCGGTGCCAGCAACACGGTGATCGGCATGGCGACGGCGTACACCGACTCCACGAGCACCATTCTGATCACCGGAGGGCCGCCGACCCATATGCGCGGCCACGGCCTTCTCCAGGAACTGGAACGCTTCACGGCGAACGACTTCCCCAAGATCGCCGAAGCTGTGTCCAAGCGGCACTGGGTGGCCCAGCGCGTGGACGAACTGCCGTTCATCATGCAGCGGCTCTTCAGCGCCATGAAGACGGGACGGCCGGGCCCGGTCCATCTGGAGATCCCCATGGACGTCCAGGCCGAGAGCGCGGACGTGGATGTCCACGCGCTGGAGCAGCGGCTTCCGGTCGGGGTCGCCCACCCGGACCCGGCCGCGATCGCCGCCGCCGTGGAAGTGCTGTCCGCTGCGCAGCGGCCGGTCATGGTGGTCGGTGGCGGCGCCATCACCAGTGAGGCTCCCGGGGAGATCCTGCGGCTCGCCGAGAAGTGGCGCATTCCGGTCGTGACGACATGGAACGGCAAGAGTGCCTTCCCCGAGGACCACGACCTCTTCGCCGGCAGCGTCGGCCAGACCGGAACCCCGGTCGGCAACACCATCGCCTCCACCGCCGATGTCGTCATCGCCGTGGGCTGCCGCTTCACCGACTGGTCCGCCTCGAGCTATGCGAAGGGCGTGACCTTCTCGATCCCGGACTCCAAGCTGATCCACATCGACGTCGACCCACAGGAGATCGGGAAGAACTACCCGGTCGCGGTGGGCATCGTCGCGGACGCCAAGGTGACGGTGGGGCAGATCGCGGACGCGCTGCCCGCCGACGGCCCGGACCGCTCCTCCTACGAGATGGAGCTCGCCGAGAGGAAGGCCAACTGGGAGGCACAGCTGTCAGATCGCCGCGATTCCGACCGCTTCCCCTTTACCTCCCAACGCCCCCTGGGAGCCCTCCGCAAGGTCCTGCCACGGGACGCGATCATCGTCGCCGGTTCCGGCAACACCCAGGGCGCGGTCAAGCAGACGTTCCCCGTCTACGCGCCACGGACGCACCTCACCTCGGGAGGCTTCTCGTCCATGGGGTGGGCGGTACCGGCCGCCATCGGGGCCAAACTGGGCGCGCCCGACCGGGTCGTGGTCTGCGTTCTCGGCGACGGCGACTTCCTGATGACGTCCCAGGAGATCGGCGTGTGCGTGACGCACAACATCCCGGTCGTGTTCGTGGTGCAGGACAACGCGGGCTACATGTCAATCCGGGGCGGCCAGCGCAAGCAGACCAACCGTCACATCGGCACGGAGTTCAATCACCCCGACGGCTCGCCCTACAGCCCCGACTTCAAGGCACTCGGCGAGGCGTTCGGGCTGACGTCCTTCCGAGTCGAGAGCGACGCGGAACTAGAGGAGACCCTTCGCAAGGCGGTCACGCTCAACGAGCCGGTACTGGTGCAGATCCCCACCGCACGCGACGCCGCGGGCCCGTGGGTGCCGGGTTGGTGGGACTTCCCGATCCCGGAATACGTCAAGGAGGGCCAGGACGAGTACCGGGCGTTCCGCCGGAACGAGCAGCACCTGTGATCTCAGGGTCTGTGACCCCAGGGTCCCTGCGCACGGTCAGGGCACGGTCATGGCGTCCCATTCGGCGAGTCTCGCGGGTGGGACGCCGTGCTGTGCAAGGGAATTCGCGCCTTCATTCTTCTTCTGCCTTCTTCGTCCGGGTTCTCGTCATCCAGGACTGACAGGCCCACCGGGCAAGCCCGCCCATAGCAAGGGACACGAGAACGGCTCCCGAGTCGATGACGTGCGGCAGTCCGGGGAAGAAGGCGAAGAAGGCGAAGGTAGCGACGAGGCCCACGAGGAACGCGGCGATCCCGGCCCGGCGCCGTCGCGCCTCCCACGCCTGGTCCGAGTTCTGTCCGTGTTGCTGCTCGATCACGTCCGGCCGCGCGATGTGCGGTAGGTCCGGTTGTTGGTGTCGGCATACGTGAAGTCGATGCGCCAGTTGCAGAAACCGCTGCTGAGTGCTCCGGCGAAGGCACAGTCGACGCCGGCGTTCTGGTACGTGATCTTCCTACCGCTTCCTCGGATGATGTGCGTGAACATGCATCCTGTCGGAACCTTCATCGTCACACCGCCCACGCTGTACTCGAAGGTGCGCACGGGAGTTGATCCGATTGCGCCGGCGTGCGCACCGGTCGGGGTGGTGAGGACGAGTGCTCCCGCGGCGGCCAAGGCCGTGGTGAGACGAGCGATGTACTGCATGACCCAGGTGGCCCTTTCTGATGATCTTCTGATGAGCACCTGGGGTAACCGCGTCCTGTTGCAGACGGTTGCAGGATTTTGGTCGATTCACTGCCATGAGTGATCAAGGGGCGAGCGGGCTGACCAGTAAGACTCTTCTGGCAGCCTGGATTTGCACTGCAGTCGGGCCCACCGATGGCTGCAACCATGAGTTCCCTCAGGGAACTCATCGGTCATACGACGGGAGCGTGACCCGTACCCCCCTCTCCGGCGTCGCGTGCTCGATCGCCCGTGCGACCGACCTGTTCGGCGACGCCTGGACGGCCCTGATCATGCGTGACGTCCTCGTCGGCATCCGCCGCTTCGACGAGCTGGCGCAGGATCTCGGCCTGTCCCGCAAGGTCCTCGCCGCGCGACTGGCCCGCCTGGTCCAGGAGGACGTACTGACGCGCGAGCGGTACCAGGGCAGCCCGCCGCGCGAGGAGTACGTGGCCACGGAGAAGGGCCAGGAACTCTACCCCGTCCTACTGGCGCTGATGACCTGGGGCGACAAGTGGTACGCGGGCCCCGCAGGGCCGCCCGCCCGGATACGCCACGACGCCTGCGGACACCTGGCCACGCCGGTCGTGGCCTGCGACGCCTGCCAGGAGCCGCTCACGGTGGCCGACACGACACAACTGCCCGGCCCCGGCGGACGGGTAGGGCCGGGCACGCAGCTGCTGGGACCGCTGATCGCCGCGCGGGGGGAGGAGGGCCCGGACCCGGTTACAACCACAGATGCCGCCCGATCGGATCCTTCCTGATCTAGTTGCTGTCGGCCCAGGTCTTGTTCACCCGGACGTCCTGCCCGGCGCAGGCCATGCGGCACTCGGCGGCAGTAGCGGCTTGACCGCGTCCGAAGGCCGTCGTCCACGTCCTCGGTCCACGACCGTCTGCGTGATCACACATACTCGAAGAACCTGGTCCACCAGGTGGCCTCACCCTCGTGTGAGCCGGTGGCTCAACACACTGCGCCAATACGTTACTTGTGATCCAGGTCATGTCGTCACAGCTCGGCGTGACGTCAGGCCGGGGCGTGGTCGCCGTGGCTGTCCGAACCGCCTTCGAGAGTTCCGCGGGTGCCGATCGCGGGCGCGCGGCCGGGTCGAGCCTCCGACGCCCGCTGCCGCGCGGATGCCATACCCGCGCGGCACGCGCCGTTCTCTACCCGAGGGTGAGCATCGCCTCGGCGACCTCGCCGACCGCCGCGTCGGGGATCGCGGTGGCGGCCTCCTCGAGGACGAGCAGCTGCGCCCCGGGGATCGCGCGCGCGATCGCCTCGCCGTTGCCGACGGGGAAGAACCGGTCGCGGCGGCCGTGGACGACGAGCGTGGGGATCTCGATCTCGGGCAGGCGCTCGCGCCAGCGGGGTTTGCAGTCGAGCCTGGCAAACACCATGCCCAGCTGGTTGGCCATCTGGACCGGGGGTGCGGTGCCGGGCGTGCGGTCCCAGACGCGCGCGGCGATCGCGCGCGCGGCGACGGGGTCGTTGCCGAGGATCTCCGCGCCGGCGGCGGCAAACTCCGCCACCGCCTCGCGGTCGGCCCAGTCGGGCATCGGACGCGCGAACAGCCGGCTCATCGTCGCTTGGTCATGGTCGGGGAGGTCGTCGTCGGGCGGGCCGGGCGCAACCGCGCGGGTGCCGACCAGGGTGAGCGCCGAGAACGCGCCCGGATGGTCGAGCACGGCCACCTGGGCGACCATCCCGCCGACGCCGATGCCCGCGAGATGCGCGGGCCCGCCGCCGAGCGCGTCGGCAAGGGCCGCCGCGTCGGCGGCGAGGTCGCGCAGGGTATAGGCGGGCGCCTCCGGGTCCGCCGTCGTCGACTCTCCGCTGTCGCGTAGGTCGTAGCGCACCACGCGGCGCCCGCCGGCGGCGAGGCGCTCGCACAGCGCGTCGGGCCAGGAGAGCATCGTCGTCGCGCCCGCGAGCAGGACGAGTGGCGCGTCGTCGTCACCGAACGACTCGATGCCCAAGGCGATCTCATTAACGTTGACGGTGGTCATCGGATCACCGGAGGACGTCGTAGGTCAGGTGCGTCGCGGTCGATGTCGAAGTCACGCTCCGCTGCACCAGCATGCGCGGCGCTTTGCCGGTGAACAGTGGCGTCCCGGCACCCAGCACGACGGGCGCGAGGTGCAGCGTCAGCGCGTCGACCAGCCCGGCGTCGAGCGCCGAGCCGATCGTGGCGCCGCCGCCCATGAGGACGACGTCGAGGTCCTTGCCGCGGTCCGACGACGCCGCCTCGGCCCGCTCGCGCGCGGCGGTGACGGCGTCGGGCAGACCGGTGGTGACGAACGTCCAGTCGAGGTCGGTGAGCCGCACCGCCTTGGGCGGCGAGCTCGTCACGACGACGAACGCGGGCTTGCCGACCTCGCCGGCGCCGTAGCCAGTCTTGTCGTCCCAGCCGTCCGGCCCGTCGACCAGGTCGAAGAGTCGGCGGCCGAGGACGACGGCGCCCGAGCGGGCGGTCGCCTCGCGCAGGACCCGGCGGTCGTCGGGGTCGTCGGAAAACGCCCAAGTGTGCAGGGCCTCGCCGCAGGTGCCCAGACCGTTGTCCGGGCCGGGGTCGGGCCCGGTGACGAAGCCGTCGAGAGAGACCGAGATGTCCGCGATGATTCGAGTCATGCCAGGGCAGACCCGACCCGCCGCCCAAACTCATCGCTCACGCATGAAGCGTGTGCCGGAAGCGAACCCGATGGCACGACGCCGAAGCGGCACGTCGGTCATAACCCCGCGGTTGGCCGGTGTGAGTGCTTCCGTTGGCCGGCGGGGTGGCAGAGAGCCCGCCTACCGCCCTTGGGCTCAGCCGGTGTGCCGGACCGGCACTGCTCCGGTCCGAATCAGGAAGTCGGTGAGCACTTCGGCGAGTTGTTCGGGCTGGTCCTCGGGGACGAGGGTGGACGAGTCGGAAATCTCGATCAGCCGGCCCTTCGGGTACAGCTCCGCCAGTCGGGGGCCGTGCTCGCGCGGCATCAATCGGTCGTCGGTCGCCCAGACGACCAGTACAGGGCGGTCGAAGTCACGTAGCCGCTCGCTCCAGGCCAGCAAGGTCTCACGCTTGGGCGCCGAGGTGGCGAACTTGGCGAAGTCCCGGCGAATGGCCCTGCTCCGGGTCGCGGGAGCGAACCAGTCGTCCAGGATCTCGTCCGGAATCCCGCGCAGGCTCATCCCGCCGTATCCGTTGCGGTTGTTCCGGAACGCGGGGATGCGCATCAGCCGCGTCAGCAGCCAGACGCCGCCGGGAACCCCGCACACGGTGGCCAGCGCCTTGGCCGGTCCAGGGGGAAAGTTGTCGAACGCCTCGCAGGCCACCAGCACCAGCCGGGCGACCCTCCGGCCCTGCTCTTCTGAGACCAGGAACTGGCCACCGCCCCAGTCATTGAGGACGAGGGTCACTTCGTCCAGGCCCAGCCGTTCGATGAACTCACCCAGCAGCCGTGCGACACCACGGTGGGACAGGTCGGCGTCCGGGTTCATCGGTCGGCGATGACCGCCGAGGGGCAGGGTGGGCAGGATGCAGCGATACCCGTCCAGCAGCGGTACCACCCGGCGCCACTGCGTCTCATTCATCGGCAGGCCATGGCCGAACACCAGCACCGGCCCTCCACCACCGGTGTCCTGATAGTCGATCACTCCGGACGACAGCTCGATCTCCGGCATCGCACCCCCATTTGATAGATCGTTCTACTGTAATCTAGTGAAGGCCGACGGGCCACGCCAAGACCTCGGTGGAGAAGGGGTGAAAGGGCAATGGGACAGGGGCAGCCGGACACGCGGACCAGGATCCGGGATGCGGCCACGGTGTTGTTCCGCCGCAACGGCTACACGGGCACCGGCCTGAAGCGGATCGCGACGGAAGCGAACGCGCCCTTCGGCTCGATCTACCACTTCTTCCCCAGCGGCAAGCAGCAGCTGGCCGAGGAGACGATCCGCACGTCCGGCGCCGCGTACGGCCTGATGGTGCTGGCCTTGCTGGACAGTGTTCCGGACCCGGTCGAGTCCGTCGCGCATGCCTTCGAGGCGGCCGCGGACGACCTGGCCGCGACGGACTATGCCGACGCGTGCCCGATCGCGACGGTGGCGCTGGAGGTCGCCAGCACCGATGACATCCTGCGGGTCGCGACGGCGGAGGTCTTCGCCGAGTGGGTCAGCGGCGGCGAACAGTGGTTCGGCCGCTGGGTGTCCGACCAGAACACGGCGCGGTCACTCGCCTACTCGATGATCATGATCCTGGAGGGAGCGTTCGTACTCTCCCGGGCCTCCCGCGATCCGGAGCCGCTGCGGGTGGCCGGCCGATCGATGGCCGAGTTGCTGCGCACAGCCATCGAGCAGGCCGGAGCGGGCTGACTTCCATGGGCGGGGCGACCCGCCCCGGTCCAGAACAGTCGCATGTTCTCACAGCCGCTGAGCACGGGACTGGCCAGTGAAGTTCTCACCGGCCAGAGGGAATGCTCGGTCGCAGCTGTTCGGGCCCTTGCTGCTGCCCGGGAACCTACGGGGGCTCGAAGGAGCAGCAGGCAAGAGCTGTGGATGAGTTGACTTGAAGATCAGCGCCCGCTCGGCTGCTGGGGGTTGGTCCTGGCGGTGTTGCGGATCCATTTGGTGCGACGGTTGTCGGCAAGGACGGCGAAGGCATCGGTGGCATTCGATCCATAGGCGGTCTTGCGTTGGAGCCGGTCGGACCATGCGGTCCAACGCGTCCGGTTCCAGGGCTGCCGCAGTGCGACAGCTCGGAAAAGTGGCCGCTCCTGCAGGTCCCTAGAGTCGATACGCCGCCGCGATCCGCTCCCGGAACGGGCGCCGGCGTACGGCCTCCGCCACCTCGATCAGCAGCTCCGCCAGCGGCATCGAGAGCTCCCCGTCCAGCTCCGCCATCGCCGCCACCGTCGCGTCCCACTCCGCCTCGATCTGCGGCAGCAGAGCTTGGGCCTTCGGCGTGAGCTCGATCAGCCGACGGCGGGCGTCTCGCGGGTCGGGGGTGTGGGTGACCAGGCCCGCGCGGGCCATCTGGGCGGCCGTCTGGCTCGCGGCCGAGTGCGTGACACCCACCGCCGCGGCCAGGTCGCGGACCGGAAGCAGCACCTCGGCATCGAGAAGTGGCTGGTCCTCGGCGGCTCCTGGGGTGTGACTCTCGCGCTGGCCTACGCCGAGCAGCACCCTGGACGCGTATCCGAGCTGGTGCTCTTCAGCGTCACCAACACCACCCGCCGCGAGGTGGAGTGGGTCACCCGGGACATGGGGCGGGTCTTTCCCGAGGAATGGGCCCGGTTCTGCGATGCCGTACCGGAGCGGGAGCGCGACGGCAGCCTGGTGGAGGCGTACGCCCGGATGCTCGCTGACGCCGATCCGGCCGTACGGGAGCGGGCGGCGCGGGAGTGGTGCCGGTGGGAGGACGTACACGTGTCCACCCACCAGGGGTACAAGCCCGACCCCTGTTACGAGCACCCGCACTTCCGGCTGCGCTTCGCCCGCCTCGTTACGCACTATTGGCGGCACGCCGGCTTCCTGGAGGACGGGGTGCTGCTGCGTGACGCCGGGAAGCTCGCCGGCATTCCCGGTGTGATGGTCCACGGGCGGATGCGGACGGGCACGGGCTGTCTGGGGACGCCACGACGGAGGCCGTGCTGGCGGCCACGGATCGGTTCCAGACGCTCTAGGAACGGGCGGCCGACCGTGGCCTGGGACATCGACTCGGCCCGGGGCGAGTAACAATCAAGACCTGCAGATTTCCCGCTGAGTACCTGTGAGCGGGGAATCACCCCTGGCCACCAACACCTACCCGAACCAAGGTCAAAAAGACGAGTCAAGGCTCTGCACGCTCTACCAGGCCCGGAACCCGTTGTCCTCGGAAAGTTTGTCCGCAACAGCCTGGGCCCAGTCGCGGTAACCGGCGGCCGAAGGGTGGAAACGGTCGTGAGCGAAGAAGCCCGGGCCTGCGGGCAGGAGGTCCGTCGAGTCGACCCATGTTGCCCGCGGTTGCGCAGCGCATATCTGCCGGGAGACTTCGTCGAGGGCGCCCGCCCGCCGGGCGAGATATCGCCCCAGCGTGGTCGGGAGAGAAGGGAACACATCGAACGGTGGGATGCCGGTCACCACGACGTGCTTGGAACGGTCAGTGAGGTCGTCGACGATCGCGGAGAGATCGGCACCCCACTGGGCACGGGGCCGTCTGGTGAGCACGTCGTTGACACCTGCCAGGAGCACGGCCACGTCCAGGTTCTCTCCGAGCCGGGACAGGAGCCGGTAGTGAATGCGGCGGATGGTGGCGGCATACTGCCCGGCCACCTCCCATTCGACGGGTCGGCGGGTTCGTGTGGCGATTTCGTGGGCCAGACGTCCCGTGAATCCGTCGTCGTGGGTGTCGACACCGCAGCCGGCCGCGGTCGACTCGCCCACGACGGCGATGCGTATGGGCGGCCGGGACGTGTCCCCCACGGTTCCGGTGGTCGGCCCGGCGGCCGGGGGAAGCACCTCGGTGGTGGCGCGCACCCAGATCCCTTGCGCGGCAACGATGGGCAGCAGGAGCGGATTCACGAAACCGTCCTCTCCACACGCAGGGATTCGACGGCCGCCCGGCTCCCACCGGTCAGGTCCGTCCCCAGCGCCTGTAGCAACACCACGAGAGAACCGTTGGCCAGGAACCGTGCCAGGTCGTCCGGTGCGGCTCCGGTCAACCGCTCGGCCTCCCCCAGGACACCTGAGATGAGGGAGCGGCAGCGCGCCGCCACCTCCTCGTTCCCGCGCGCCGTGGCGCACGCCTGCAGCCACAAGCCGCTGATGACCCCGTCGGCGACCAGTTCCCGGAAGCCCTCGCCCATCGCCTGCAGCGGATCGCTCGGGCACGTTGCCGCAGCCTGCCGGAAGACCCCGCGGACGCGGTTCTCCAGCTCATCGACGCAGGCCAGAAAGAACGACTGCTTGCTCCCGAACAGCCGGAACACCCAATGGTCCCCACCAGACACCCCACCCGCGCATACGGGTGCGGAGCTTGAGGAGTTCACCGCCGCAACAAGCGCCAATGCGCACGCCGGGCAGGGCGTGGTCGACCTCGGCGGGGCCGGGCCCGTCATGCGGGTGGTGTGCGGCAAGTTCCACTACGCCGGCAACACCGACGGGCATCCGGTGCTGTCGGCGCTGCCGGAGGTCGTCCATGTGCCCGGCATGAGCGCCGACCCCCAGTTGCAGGATGTCGTCCGGATCCTCGCCACCGAGACGGTGGGCGGGCAGCCCGGCTCCCGGGCAGTGGCCACCCGCCTGACCGAGGTGCTCTTCGTGCTCGCGATCCGCGCCTGGATCGAACGGGCCGACACCGCCACCGAGACGGGACCGTCCTGGCTGACCGCCCTGCGCGACCCGCGCATCGGGACCGCCCTGTCACGGATGCACGAAGAGCCGCACCGCGACTGGACGGTGGAGAGCCTGGCCCGCACCGTCACGATGTCCCGCCCGGCCTTCGCCCGCCAGTTCAAGGAGGTGGTGGGCCGCACCCCGCTGGCCTACCTCTCTCGCGTGCGGATCGACCTGGCCGCCCGCCTGCTGCGTGACACCGCCAATCCGGTCGGCGATATCGCGCAAACCGTCGGATACCGCTCCGAGTTCGCCTTCTCGCGGGCATTCTCCCGGGAACACGGCATCGCGCCCGGCCGCTACCGGCGTACGGCATCAGTCCCTTCCTGATCAGCCGCTTGCTGAAGCTTCGCCTCCGTCGGCAGGGTGCGGCGGTACGGCGCGGTTGCCCCGGTCCACCGAGAGGAAGATGTCGTTCGCGACAGGGGTACGGATCTCCTCCGCGAGCCGGCCGATGAGTCCGGCCGTGCGGGCGAGCAGGCACGTCGAGGACGACGTCCGGCAGCGGTGTGCCGTCGAGGTCGAGGACCCGGCCGGTGAGGAACACGGGGTGCCAGGGATGTCGTCGGACATGCTGGCCCCGAACGCGGCCTCGGGTGAGTCGTCGATGTGGAACGGGCCGAGCACGGTCGCCGGTGTGGCGTTCGCCGAGAGCCGGTGGTTGAGCTGGACGACGAGCGTGCTCAGCCCGAGCACGTCGGAGGCGAGGATGGACTCCTGACGCTTGTCGTCGTTGATCCGGCCCGTCGCCGTGAGCCATTCGACTGCCGCCGCCCACTCCTCCTCGGTGAGATCAACGTCGCGGGCGAACGCATGGAGGTGGCGTACGAGCGCCGCCATCACCTCGGCGAGCCTGGACGAGTGAGTGGTGGCCCACCGTTTGACCACGAGGTCGGTGAGATTGTCCTCCGTCACGAAGGCCACGGGAGCCTCCTCGATTCGACAGGCCTTGACCGCTGTACGGACAAATGTTCGTACAGCGGTCACATGGGCGCGTGATCGATGCCTACAGCAAGCCCTCGCGACGTAATGGGCTCAGAACATGGTGTTGTCGTTGAGGGGAGGGGTCGACGGCACGTCCTGGACGGAGTCCCAGTGCTCGAGGATCTTGCCGTGCTTGCCGACGCGGAAGATGTCCACGACGGCCTGGCCGCGGTCCTCGGGGCTGAGGCGGTAGTGGGCGTGGATGGCCACCATGTCGCCTTCGGCGATGACGCGCTTGCGTTCCACGATCAGGTTCGGGAACTGCTGGAAGAAGTTGGTGAACTGCTCGCGCAGGCCGGCCGAGCCGCTCGGAATGGTGGGGTTGTGCTGGTGGTACTCCGGCGTCAGGTACCTGACCGCGTCGGGGTTCTTGTCGACGAGGAGTGTGTCGAAGTAGGCGGTCGCCACCTTCTGGCTGAAGGGAGTCATCCAGCGGGGGCCGGGCTGGTTCGTGCGCGGCCGGCTGACTGTGCCGAACATGTCGTTGCCGTTGACGGTGGTCTCCGGTACCTCCTGGACAACGTCCCAGTGCTCGGCGATCATGCCCTTCTTGTCGAAGCGGAAGATGTCGACCACGGACGAACCGCGGGTGCCGGGCTCGTAGACCGGGTTGGAGTGCACCATGACCAGGTCGCCCTGGGCGAGGACCCGCTTGACGTTGTACACGTGGTCCGGGAACTGCGCGGTCCAGTCGCGGATGAAGTTCTTGATGGCCTCCCGGCCGTCGGGGGCCATCGGGTTGTGCTGGATGTAGTCCGCACGGATGTACTGGTCGGCGACCTTGAGGTTGCCTTCTTCGAAGAGCTGCCTGAGTACGTGGACGGCGACGCGCTTGTTGCGCTCCTGGACGTGAGGGCTCGTGTGCCGGAAGTCCGCGACGGTCCGGGAGGATGCCGGGCTGGACGCAGTGGCGGCGGGTGCGAACCCGGCCACGGATCCGACGGTCGCCGTGGCCAGCAGGGCTGCGACGACCTTCCTGTACAGGGAGGTGCTGCGCATGACGGTGTTCTCCAATACGGGTGCGATGAGCGATGCGTTACGTGGTGGCTGTGGGCGGCGGAATCACGCGGGGGTGAAGGCGAGGAGGAACTCGACGGTCCCCTCGTCCTCGACGGTGATCCCGCCGAAGTTCGGTGCGTCGATGTCGTAGTCGGCGAAGGTGACGGGGATCGAGCCGTTCACGCGGAAGCCGTCGGCGGTGCGCTGGGCGGTGAGGTCGAAGGTGACGGAGTTGGTCTGGCCGTGGATGGTCAGGTCGCCCGTGGCCTCGCCGGTGACCTGCTCGTTCACGTCCGGCACCGAGCTGAAGTCCACGGGTTCGGTGAGCTCGAAGGTGGCGTTGGGGTACCGCTCGGTGTTCATGACCCGGCCGCGGAACTGGCCGTCGCGCTGGTCGGAGTCGCTCCGCACCGAGGCCAGATCGACGGTGAAGCTTCCGCTGACAGCCCGGGTGCCCTCGATCTCCAGCTCTCCGGTGACCTCTTCGGTACGGCCCACGGCCGTGACGTTCTGGCCGAAGAGCACCTCGTCGACGCGGTAGCCGGCCTGCGAGCCGCTCGCGACCCGCCAGCTGCCCTCGACGCTCTTGCCCGCCTGATCGCCGGAGCCGGAGTCGGATGTGCTCTCCGGTGCGGCCGGTGGACTGTCGAGTGACAGCGCGGCTGGTGGGTCGTCCTGGATGTAGTTGATGTAGACGTACGGGCCGCCGACACCCACGAGGGCGGCGGCGGCAACGCCGACGATCAGCCGACGCTTCCAGCGTCCGGGTGTGGTGCGTGCCATTGGTTCCTCCGAGAGGCAGACGATCGGATAATTGATCTTGAAAGTTCAAGTAATAGGGCAGAAAGTCCCCTGGGTTATGAATGCCATGGGGTCAGCCGTGGGCGGCGAGGGAGACGTGCTCCCATTCGGCCCAGGTGGCCGGCTTGCGCGTGTAGTGGTCCTTGACCAGCTCGATCGGCGGTCTGCCGAAGAACACCCGCAACGGCGGGTCCTCGGCGTCCACGATGGTCAGCAGCGCGGATCCGACGGCCTTCGGATCGCCCATGTCGGACAGGTCCAGGCCCTCGGCCAGGGCCTGACGGACTCCGTCGTAGAGCGGGTCGGGCTCGGAGTTGACCGCGGAGGCGCCGGGCCAGTCGGTCGGGTAGGGGCCGGGTTCGACCAGGGTGACCTTGATGTTCTGCCCGGCGACCTCGGCGGCCAGGGCCTCGGACAGCCCCTCCACCGCCCACTTGGGGTCTGAGGAGTCGCCATGACGCCCGCGTTGTTGACGAGGATGTGCAGCGGGCCGTCCCACGCGGTCACGAACGCCTCCACGGACGCCGGATCGGTCAGATCCAGGGAGGCGGCTCCGGTGACGACGGCGCGGCGGCCGGTGAGATCCGTGTCCGCAATGACCTCGGCGGCCGTGGATCCGGCGTGGAAGGGGGTGGTGACGCGTGTGCTCGTGGTCATGTCGGCACGTGCTCCCGGTTTGGTACGATCCAAAAATCGGAGGCTCCTCCGCTTTGCTTGGACTTTAAGCGGAGGATCCTCCGATTGTCCAGGAGGAAGGAATGCTGTGACCGGCAACACACGCGGACTGCGTGCCGACGCGCGGCGCAACCGGCAACGCCTGCTCGATGTCGCCGTACGCGCCTTCTCCGAGCGGGGCACGGACGCGTCGCTCGAGGCCATCGCCAAAGAGGCCGGTGTGGGCATCGGCACGCTGTACCGGCACTTCCCCACTCGGGAGGCACTGCTCGAGGCCGCCTACCGCAACGAGGTCGCGCGGGTCTGCGACAGCGCCGAAGAACTGCTGGCGCAGTACCCGCCCGACCAGGCGATGCGGGTGTGGATGGACCGGTTCATCGACTATCTGGCCACCAAGCAGGGCATGGCGGACGCGTTGAAGGCCGTCATCGCCTCCGGTGACTCGGACCCGTTCGCCGAGAGCCTGGACCGGATCAGCACGGCCATCAGCACGCTGCTGAAGGCCGGGGCCGAGGCGGGCGTCCTGCGCTCCGACGTCGACCCTCTCGACGTCGGATTCAGCCTCGGCGGCATCCTGCTGATCACCACCGACAAGGGGCTGCGCGACCGCGCGGGCCGCATGCTCGATCTGCTCCTCGACGGACTCCGCCACCGCGCCGACTGAACTGAAGACCCCTGCGACTGGGCGTACACATCACCCGCTTCGACCACCATGACGGCCCGGCCGCTCTCGGTCCCGAACCGTCCGCGGCGGGCGCGGAGGTGGCCGGCATCAGCCGCCTCTCCGTCATGGACCACTACTTGCATGGGCTCGCTCGCGGTGAGCCAATCGGGCGCTGCGCGGATGAGACCAGGCGGACGTTCACCGACAGTGTGCTGGTCGTCATGGACGACATCGTCGCCCGCCTGGGCGCCTGACGATCCGCCCTCCGCGCGCGAAGGCGCTCAGCGTCTTCGCCATGATGGTCGGGACATTCCATGGCCCGTGAGCGCCGGCGCCGAGCCGGTCGGCCACGTCCCCCCTCGGCTACGCCCGAGCCTCGACCGCCCGGCAGTCCCTGGACGCACAGCCGGACTCCCTCGCCGAGGCCGGCGTGACCCGGGTCTTCTCCGAGAAGAGATCTCCACCCGCGCCAACACGCGCCCCGAACTGGAGGCCGCCGTCAAACTCGCCGGAGAGATCCGCTCCTCCGGTGTACGCGTCACCCTCGTCGTCGAGGATCTCGGCCGCCGTGCCGGGGATGGAGCGCGAGTACATCCAGCGCATGCGTTGGCCAACGGTCACGAAGCCGGGTACGCCTGGTTGTAGAGGCTCCGCAGTGCGGTGGTGGCCTCGGCGTCGCCGTAGCACGGCGGGATCTTGCCGTCCTTGGCGTAGACGAGGTAGGTCTCACCGACGGCGAATTCCTGCCCGAAGGACTCCATCTCTGCCTCCTGGTTGTTCGTGATCCGGACGGTGGAGGTGTCTCCGCCGCGGTACCAGTGGTCCACCCGGAGGCTGACCTGGTCGCCCTTGACGGAAGTGGCCGTGCCCTCGAAAGCGGTCGTGTACTTGTGCAGGGTCGCGACGTCCAGCTCAGCGCATGCGGTCATGGCGTCGCTCTTCTGGACGGTCAGGGTCAGCGGGGCGGCGGTGGCCGGCGGGGTGTCACCGCTCTGCGTGACTCCCCAGCTGATGCCGCCGCCGACCAGCAGGGCAGCAGCTGCCGCGGCGAGCATCAGGGGGCGGCGGGGTCCGGTCGCGGTGCCGTGCGAGGTGTGGGTCATGGTGTCGGCGGTCATGGCGGCCTCCAGGAGACGGTTGAGATCAGGGGGAGGAGTCTTGGAGGTCAGCGCCGGGTCGGTGGCCTTCAGCCGGGCCAGCAGTTCGTCGTCGTTCACCGGTTGCTCCTTCCTTCAGCCGTCTCATGTCCGCTCTGGTCGGCGTTCTTTCGGTCGAGCAGGGCGGCGAGTCTCTTCTTCGCCCGGTGCAGTCGGATGCTGGCGGCGTTGGCGGTCAGCCGGGTCACCTCCGCGATCTGGCGCGGCGTCAGGCCCTCCCACGCCCAGAGCTCCACCACCTCACGGTCCAAGGCGTTGAGCGTGCCCAGTGCGGCGTGCAGTTCGGTGTGGTCGGCTTCCGCGTGGTCCGGCGGCGGTGCCGTACGGGTCAGCCGCTCCACCAGCCGCAGCCGGCGCCCTTGCGCCCGGCGGGCGTTGGACAGACAGCCGCGTGCGACGCCGTAACACCAGGGCAGCACCTCGTCGGCGTCGACCGGCGGCCCCTCACCGAGGCCGGGCACGTCCTCAAGACGGCGCCACAGGACGAGCATCGTCTCCGCGAGAATGTCATCGACCGCGTCGGCATCCGCCCGGCGCACCAGATATCGGTGCAGCGGTACGGCGACCGCGCGCGCCAGCGCCTCAAAGCGGACCTCTCGGGCCCGGGCAAGCTCCTGTTCCAGCATGGATTCCACGCCTCCACCTGTCCGGCACCGGCCGGTTCCTTTCACTGCCGCGGGAGCGTCGTCACCACTGCCCGGGACGGACTGCGCCGAGACCGTCGGGGATTTTCGCATGGCCCCGGCTTCCGGTCCGATGGGAAGCCGCCCTGGCAGAGGCGCAGGGAGTGGAGGTGCTGGAGAAGCAGCAGGTCCAAGCGATGCTGAAGGTACTCACCTGCCTCGCCGACCAGGCGGGAGAAGACGCAATCGCGACATACCCTGGGGGGTTCGAACCCGTGCAAGCGAAAGAGGGGCCACATATCGGCGCTTGGGACGTCCGCCTGGGGATTCGCGAGCCACAGTGGACTAGACATCATCCAGCGCGACATAACGCGCTGAGTAAATGGGGCGTCAGAAGTGCGCCCCGACCTGCGATAACGCAGAGTAAGCTGGTGCCCCCAACGGGATTCGAACCCGTGCTACCGCCTTGAAAGGGCGGCGTCCTAGGCCGCTAGACGATGAGGGCTAAGGCCTGCCTGCTGCTTCTTACTGTCTGAGATCTGAATCTTTCTGAGGACGTGAGAAGCATGTGACTCCGCCCTTCCCCGAAAGGAACAGCTTCTCCTTCGATTGCGTGGAATCCAAGGACGGTCAAGCCCTGACCGCCGCCCGAGGGCAGGGCTCAGACTTTACTACGACCTGGTGGGCCCTCCAAACCGACTATCGGGAGGGGGCCGCCGGTGAGGACGGGCTCGGCGGCTGTGAGCCAGGAGGCGGCGGCTGTGAGCTCGGGCTCTGTGTCGGGTTCAGGCTCCCTCCGGGCTGGTTCTCCTCCGGCAGGTGGCGGCTGACCTCGGCCGTGGTCAGGCCCAGGCCGCCCAGCTTGATCTCGTCCCAGGCCTGGAGGCGACGGGTGTCACGGTCCAGGTAGAGGACCGACGCCTCGATCGGGTCGGGGTACTTGCCCTCCAGCGCACGGAGCCCGCTGCCGCCCGTCGAGCCCTCGAGGCGCAGCCGCGTGCCGTACTTCATGACCTCCATCTCCGGATGGTGGAGGTGGCCCGCCAGGACGAGCGGTACCTCGCCGTCCGTCTCGCGCGCGGCATCCGGGTTGTGCGCGATGGCGATGTCCACGGGCGTGCCCGCCGCCTTCTGGTCGCGGAGTTCGGAGGCCAGGCGGGCGCCCGCCAGCTCCTCCGAGGCGGTCTGCTTCTCCGTGCGGTCGGGGGTGAACTGCGGGTCGCCCATGCCCGCGAACCGCAGGCCCTCGACCGACACGGCCCGCCCCTCGTCCAGTACGTGCACGTTCTTCATGCGCTCCAGATAGGCCTGCGTCTCCCGCGAATCGTGGTTGCCGCGCACCCATACATACGGAGCGCCCAGGTTGGCGGCCGGGTCAAGAAAGCCGTTCTCCGCCGCGGTGCCGTGGTCCATCGTGTCGCCGGAGTCGACGATCACATCGATCTTGTACTGCTTCACGAGCGAGGCGATGATCTTCCAGCTCGCCGGGTTGAGATGGATGTCGGAGACGTGCAGGACGCGGATCGTGGAGGGGTCGGGCGCGTACGCGGGGAGTGTGGACGTGGCGTCGTACAGCTTCGTCACGTTCGTCACCAGGCGCGCCAACTCCTTCTGGTAGACGTCGAATTCGCTGACGATGCTGCGGGCGTTGCCGACGACGGAGGGCGCCGAGGACAGCAGTCCCGAGAACTTCGGCTCCAGGACCGACTTCGGGTTCCAGGTCGCGAAGGCCGTCGCCCCGGAGGCGGCCAGGAGCGCCAGCGCCAGGCCGCCGGCCGCCAGGGCCCGCCGCGGGCGGCGGTAGACGGCGAGACCGAGTGCGGTCGCCCCGGAGACGACGGCGACTCCGGAGCGTACGGCCAGGTCGAGGGTGCCGTGGCCGACGTCACGGGTGACCTCGTCCTGGAGGCCGGAGAGCCGTTCGGGGTGGTCGACGAGGGCCTGGGAGCGAACCGGGTCGAGCTGGTCCACGTCGACGTCCAGGCGGATCGGCGCGATGTGGCTGCGCAGTTCGAGGGCGCCGAGCGGCGAGACGTTGATCTTCGTGCCGCCGGTGAAGGAGGGGCGCAGGGTCATGGTGGTGTCCATGGGACCGACCGGCACGCGTACGTTTCCCACGATCAGCAGGCCCAGCCACGCTCCGAGCACCACGACGGTGATCAGGCCGAGGGCGCGGGCGTACGGGTGTGGCTGGTGGACGAGTTCGATGACCGGGTGCGTGTGGCGAGCGCGATAGTGGCGTACGAGCGCACGTGGCGCCTTTCGTGCGCGTTGCAGAGCGGCGGCGGGGACGCGGGCCATTGGTCCCGTATGCCCAAGTCCCAGGTCGGATATGCCGGGCCTTCAGCCCTCGTACCCGACCTCCGTACCTGACAATGGCTCTGTGCTGGAGATGACGCGCGAGGAGTTCGAGGAACTGGTCGCCGAGGCCCTGGACCGGATTCCGCCGGAGCTGACACGACTGATGGACAACGTGGCGGTGTTCGTCGAGGACGAACCGCCGAGCAACGATCCCGAGCTGCTCGGGCTGTACGAGGGGACTCCGCTGACCGACCGCGGGGAGTGGTACGCCGGGGTGCTGCCGGACCGGATCACCATCTACCGAGGGCCGACGCTGCGGATGTGCGAGTCGCGGGAGGACGTCGTCGCCGAGACGGAAGTGACGGTGGTTCATGAAATCGCCCACCACTTCGGGATCGACGACGCGCGGCTGCACGCGCTCGGATACGGCTGACATCCAACTCGTGGATTCGTAGATCCGTAGATTCGTAGAACTGTTGAATTCTGTCGCCTCGTGCGGCGTGTCCTCTTGCGGGCGGCGGGAGTTGGGCAGGGGGACTGCTTGTCCCCGCCCCGGAGGTGGCTGCCCGTGCGCGCCATGTACGTACCTGTCCGTCTGGCCGCCGCGGCCCTGGCCGTCGTGGCGAGCGCCGGCTGCATGAGCGTCAGTGATGACGACGACGATGCGAGCAGGGCCAAGCCGTCGCACTCGGCGGGGCAGCAGGGTGGTGAGGCGCCCGACGGAGGTTCCGCGGTGACGGGCGGTGGCGGCTCCGGGCACGGCGGGGACAGTGGTGAAGAACACAGTTCGGGGAAGCCCGGCGAGTCCGGGTCCGGGGCCGGTGCGGCGTCCCCGTCGGCTGACAAGGGCGGGTCCGCGGCGCCACGCCGGCCGGGGAAGAAGGAACCGAAGCCGGAAGTGCCCAAGCCGACGAAGGCTCAGCCGTCTCCGACGCGTACGACACCCCGGCCGAAGCCGACGCCGCCGAAGGACTCGCCCTCGCCGTCACCGGACCCCACCACCGCCGAACCGTCCTCCTCGGCGCACCCGGACCCCACACCGCAGCTCGCGGAGCGGGAGCCGGCGCCCCATGCGGGAGTCGGGGCCTGATGGCCAGAGCCTGACGCGAGGTCCTGACAGCCAGGTCCTGACAGCCAGGGGCCCCTGAGCTGCGAGTATCGGCTCAGTTTGCTTTAAGGCGCGAGGGGTGCGTATCTTGGTAGATCGTTTGATCCCATCTTGCCCGGCGCCATCACAGAGCGCGCCGTGTGGCGCGTACTCTCCCTTGCCGTGGCTGACCGCATTGAGGCGGTCGAATGCGAACACGGAGTTGACGGGCGCGTGCCGACGAGACTCCGGAAGGTTTCGCATTCGCATGTCCATTTCCAGTACTGATCACATCGTCGTGCCCGAGAACGAGGCCGTCGAAGTGCCCGAGGCCGCCGAGGCCCAGGCCCCCCAGGCCCCTGAGTCCGCCGAGGCCCCCGAGGTCACCTTCGGCGACCTGGGTCTGCCCGACGGCATCGTGCGCAAGCTCGCACAGAACGGCGTGACCAGCCCCTTCCCGATCCAGGCCGCGACCATCCCGGACGCCCTGGCCGGCAAGGACATCCTCGGCCGCGGCCGCACCGGCTCCGGCAAGACCCTCTCCTTCGGTCTGCCGCTGCTCGCGCAGCTCGCCGGCGGCCACACGGAGAAGAAGAAGCCCCGCGGCATCATCCTCACCCCGACCCGTGAGCTCGCGATGCAGGTCGCGGACGCCCTCCAGCCGTACGGCGACGTGCTCGGCCTGAAGATGAAGGTCGTCTGCGGCGGTACGTCGATGGGCAACCAGATCTACGCCCTCGAGCGCGGCGTCGACATCCTCGTCGCCACCCCGGGCCGCCTGCGCGACGTCATCAGCCGCGGCGCCTGCTCCCTGGAGAACGTCCAGGTCGCCGTGATCGACGAGGCCGACCAGATGTCCGACCTGGGCTTCCTGCCCGAGGTCACCGAACTCCTCGACCAGGTTCCGGCCGGCGGCCAGCGCATGCTGTTCTCCGCCACGATGGAGAACGAGATCTCCACGCTGGTCAAGCGCTACCTGAGCAACCCGGTCACGCACGAGGTCGACAGTGCTCAGGGCAACGTCACGACGATGTCCCACCACATCCTCGTCGTGAAGCCCAAGGACAAGGCGCCGGTCACCGCCGCGATCGCCTCCCGCAAGGGCCGCACGATCATCTTCGTACGTACGCAGCTGGGTGCCGACCGCATCGCCGAGCAGCTCCGTGACGCGGGCGTGAAGGCCGACGCGCTGCACGGCGGTATGACGCAGGGCGCGCGGACGCGGACGCTGGCCGACTTCAAGGACGGTTACGTCAACGCGCTCGTCGCCACCGACGTCGCCGCCCGCGGTATCCACGTCGACGGCATCGACCTGGTCCTGAACGTGGACCCGGCCGGTGACCACAAGGACTACCTGCACCGCTCCGGCCGTACGGCCCGCGCGGGCCGCTCCGGCACGGTCGTGTCGCTGTCCCTGCCGCACCAGCGCCGGCAGATCTTCCGCCAGATGGAGGACGCGGGCGTCGACGCCTCGCGCCACATCATCCAGGGCGGTGCCGCCTTCGACGCGGAGGTCGCGGAGATCACCGGCGCCCGGTCGATGACCGAGGTGCAGGCCGAGTCGGCGGGCAACGCCGCGCAGCAGGCCGAGCGCGAGGTCACGCAGCTCACCAAGCAGCTGGAGCGCGCGCAGCGTCGTGCCACCGAGCTGCGCGAGGAGGCGGACCGTCTGCTCGCCCGCGCCGCGCGCGAGCGGGGCGACGACCCCGAGGCCGCGCTGGCCGAGGCTGCCGCCGTCGTGGAGGCTGCCGCAGCGGCTGAGGCCGCCGTGGCCTCCGTGCCGGAGCAGTCGTCCGCGCCGGCGCGCGAGGAGCGTTCGTCGTACGACCAGCCGCGTCAGCGCCGCGACGAGCGGGGCGGCTTCCGCCGCGATGACCGCCGTGATGGTGACCGTGGTGGCTTCCGTCGTGACGACCGTCGTGACGACCGCCGGGACGGTGACCGTGGTGGCCGTTCGTTCGACCGTCGTGACGAGCGTCCTTCGGGTGGCTTCCGCCGCGATGACCGCCGGGACGGTGACCGTGGTGGCCGTTCGTTCGACCGTCGTGACGAGCGTCCTTCGGGTGGCTTCCGCCGCGACGACCGCCGGGACAACGACCGTGGCGGCGACCGTCCGTCGGGTGGTTTCCGTCGGGACGAGCGTCGTGACGGTGACCGTGGTGGCTTCCGTGGCGGCGACCGTCCGTCGGGTGGCTTCCGCCGCGATGACCGCCGTGACGGTGACCGTGGCGGCTTCCGCCGCGACGACCGTCCGTCGGGTCACCGGGGCAGCGACCGCCCGTTCAACCGTGACCGCCAGGGCGACCGCCCCTCCGGCGGCTTCCGCTCCGGCGGCCACGACCGCCCGTACGGCCGTCGTGACGACCACCGTGGCGCCGGCTCCGGTACGGGTACGGGCTCCGGCTCCTCCTTCGGCCGCCGTGACGACAAGCCGCGCTGGAAGCGCAACGGCTGACTCGACGGGTGACTCGACCCTTACCCGGAGGGCCCGGACGACTTCGGTCGTCCGGGCCCTCCGGCGTTCGCGCGCCGCGCGCCGCGTGGGAGCGGCCTGGAGCAGTGGTTGAATTTTGGCCAAACCGAGCTCATCCATGGCGCATGTCATGCCCTCGGTGAGGGAAACGCTGGGGGCATGACAACACCGTCCCCACCCTCCGGCGCAAGCGACTCCTCCGTCGCCACCCCCGCGCCAGCCGGCCCCGCTCAAGCCGTCTCCGACGAGGAACGCCTCGCGCAGCTCGGCTACACGCAGGTTCTCGCCCGCAGCATGTCCGCGTTCTCCAACTACGCGGTCTCCTTCACGATCATCTCGGTCCTGTCGGGCTGCATGACCCTGTACCTGTTCGGCATGAACACCGGCGGTCCCGCCGTGATGATGTGGGGCTGGGCCGCGGTCGGGCTGATGACGCTGTTCGTCGGCCTTGCGATGGCCGAGATCTGTTCGGCGTATCCGACCTCCGCGGGCCTGTACTTCTGGTCGCACCGCCTCGCGCCGAAGCGGACGGCCGCCGCCTGGGCCTGGTTCACGGGGTGGTTCAACGTCCTCGGCCAGATCGCGGTGACGGCGGGCGTCGACTTCGGCGCGGCCTCGTTCCTGGGCGCCTACCTGAATCTGCAGTTCGACTTCGAGGTCACACCCGGCCGTACGATCCTGCTCTTCGCCGGAATCCTCGTCCTCCACGGCCTCCTCAACACTTTCGGCGTACGCATCGTCGGCTTCCTCAACAGCGTCAGCGTGTGGTGGCACGTACTGGGCATCGCGGTGATCGTGGGTGCGCTCACCTTCGCCCCCGACAGCCACCAGTCGGCGTCCTTCGTGTTCACGGAGTTCGTCAACAACACGGGGTGGGGCAGCAGCCTGTACGTCGTTCTCCTCGGCCTGCTGATGGCGCAGTACACCTTCACCGGGTACGACGCCTCCGCGCACATGACCGAGGAGACGCACGACGCGTCCACGGCGGGCCCGAAGGGCATCGTGCAGTCGATCTGGACGTCGTGGATAGCGGGCTTCGTCCTTCTCCTGGGCTTCACCTTCGCGATCCAGTCGTACGACGGCGCCCTCGAGTCCGGCACGGGGGTGCCGCCCGCCCAGATCCTCCTCGACGCGCTCGGCGCGACGGCGGGCAAACTGCTCCTGCTGGTGGTCATCGGCGCCCAGCTGTTCTGCGGCATGGCGTCCGTGACCGCCAACTCCCGCATGATCTACGCCTTTTCGCGCGACGGGGCGTTGCCCTTCTCACACGTCTGGCACACGGTGCACCCGCGCACACGCACCCCCGTCGCGGCCGTGTGGCTGGCGGCATTCGGGGCGTTGCTGCTCGGCCTGCCGTACCTGATCAATGTGACCGCGTACGCGGCGGTGACGTCGATCGCCGTGATCGGCCTCTACATCGCGTACGTCATCCCGACGCTGCTCCGCCTCCGCAAGGGCGACAGCTTCGAACGCGGCCCGTGGCACCTGGGCCGCTGGTCGGGCCTGATCGGCGTGATCGCCGTGGCCTGGGTCGTCGTCATCACGATTCTGTTCATGCTGCCCCAGGTCTCCCCGGTCACCTGGGAAACCTTCAACTACGCACCCATCGCGGTCCTCGCAGTCCTCGGCTTCGCCGCCACCTGGTGGTTCGCCTCGGCCCGCCACTGGTTCCTCAACCCGGACCACGAACGCACCCGCGCCCGCGAGGCCGCTCGCGCGAACGCCCCGGAACCGGTAGATCCCTGACGCTTCCACCCAGCCATCGTGGCCGGGACTCCGATACCCGATCGGAGACCCGGCCACGTCCGGCTATGCTCGGGGAAGCAACATCGCCAGGGCCCTTAGCTCAATTGGCAGAGCAGTGGACTTTTAATCCATTGGTTGTGGGTTCGAGTCCCACAGGGCCTACGGTTCGCAGGCGGGGGAGATCTCCTCTGACCTGCGGTGCGGCGCTCGTCTCGGCTTCGGTCGGGGCGGGCGCCGTTTTGTTTTCGGGGCCGTGCGTGAGCGATGCGTGAGCGGATGCTGCACCAGGGTGCCGGCGTCAATGACCAGGTCGCGGGGATCGGCGCGACGGTCGTGCGCGGCACCCCGCGCGACAGCCTGTTCACCACGGTTCGATCGATCCCCGGGGCCGGTGTCCTGGTGAAGGCGGGGTTCGCCCCCGTTGGCGTCCTCGATGTGGGCGACGGATGCTGCGGCACCATCAAGTTCCCGGTGTACGGGATGCGGGCTGGTGGGATCTGCGCGGTGCCGCCGGGAGCGTCTGAACCTGTTCCGGGTGTCGTGGACGGTGCGCGGAAGGCAGTGAGGAGCTTCCCGTGGCACGGCGAGTGCGCCAGGCGGATTGTGGTGTCGTGTCCTGGTTTCAGTGAGCCGGTGGTGCACGTCCCGGCGTGCGTTGCTGGGTGCCGACCTGCTCTTTCCCTCCCGCGGGTGGATTGGCCCGCCGTTGCTAGCTGTGCGGTACACGGGTCTGCCTAACTTGCTTGCAGGGGACGGAAGTTCCGTCTCCGCGTAACCGGAGGTGATCACTGTGCAGGAGACCCTGCAGGGCTTCGAGACCACGGACGTGTACGAGCCGCCGCTGCTGGCCGAGGCCGGGCAGTACGCCGAGCTGACGCAGGGCGAATTCGGGGACTGGCCCGACTTCCCGGTCGGCCTCTGGCTCTGACGAGCCCGGCGGGTGCCGGCCTGGGCCGGCACCCGGTGCCACGCCGTCACGCTGTCACTCGTCCCCCACTCTGGAGATCGTCGATGGGCGCCTCGCCGGCCAGCTGGTTCGTTGTCCTTCCCGACCGGGATCTCTCACCCGTTCTCCTCGATCGTCTGCGGAACCTCGCCGGTCCGGCCGCGCTCCGCATCGTGCCGCATGCTTCCGGCCGTCCGTGGCTGGTCGGCTGCTGGCCGGACGACGAGCTGACTGCCTGCGCCGTCGGTGACGTACGCCTGGCGGTCGCCGGGACGTGTTCCCTGAAGCCCGCCGAACTGGCCGCGCGGGCCCGGCAGATCAACGACACCGCGCACATCGAGCCGGTGCTGCTCGATGCCCACGGCTGCTTTCACGTCCTGGCGTCCGTCGCGGGGCACACGTACGTGCGGGGCAGTTTCTCCGGGCAGCTGCGGGTGTACTGGGCCGAGGTCGGCGGCGCCACGGTCTGCGTCGACCAGGCCCGCGTTCTCGCCCGGCTGACCGCGGCGGAGCTGGACACCGCGCAGCTGGCCCTGCGGCTCACCGGTGACACCGTTCCGCACCCGCTCGGCTGGGATGCGTTGTGGCGTGGCGTGCACGGCGTACTGCCCGGCGCTGCTCTGGAGCTGGCACCGGGCGGCGAGATGCGCACCCGGCGCTGGTGGCGTCCGTCGGCGGCCGAACTACCCCTGGACGAGGCCGCGGCCGGGCTGCGGGAGGCACTTGAGCAGGCGGTCGCGCTGCGGGTCCGACCGGAGGAGGTGGTGGGCGCGGACCTGTCCGGCGGCATGGACTCGACCTCGCTGTGCTTCCTGGCGGCACAGGCGGGCGCCCGGCTGGTCACCGTCACGATGGACGCGGGCGCACCCACCAACGAAGACCGCCTCCACGCCACCCGGGCCGCCGGGCACCTGCCCCGCATCGAGCATCTGGTGTTCGAGTCCGCAGATCTGCCCGCCCAGTTCAGCGGGCTGGACGAACGCGTGGATCTGGGCGACGAGCCGTCCGCGATCGTGCGTACGCGGGTGGAACAGCGGTACCTGGCTGAGCAGATGCGGGCGCGCGGAGCCCGGCTGCGGCTGTCCGGCTTCGGCGGGGACCAGGTCATCCAGTCGCAACCCTCGTACGTGCACGGTCTGCTGCGGCGCTCACCCGCAACCGGCCTGCGCCACGCGGCCGGGTGGCGCGCGCGACGCCGCCAGCCCCTCGGAGCGATCACCAGGGCACTGCTCGACCGGGGCTCGTACGCCGCCTGGCTCACCGAGGCCGCCGGACTGCTGCACACGCCTGTGCATGGAGACGACCTGCGCTGGGGGCTGCGGCCCCATCTTCCGCCCTGGGCGAGCGACCAGACCGTACAGCTGTGCCGTGAGCAGCTGCTCGGTGCGGCCCGGGACGCCACCGAGCCGCTGCACCGTGAACGCGGACGGCACGCCTGGCTCGTCTCCGCGCAGCGTGGGGGCCGACTCGCCGGCCACCTGGCCCACTGCGGGCAGCTCGACCGGCTGCCGTATCACAGCCCGTTCTGCGACGACGCCGTGATCGCGGCCGCGCTCGCCGCCCGCCCGCACGAGGCCGCCGGCCCCTGGTCCTACAAACCGCTCCTCGCCGCCGCCATGCACGGCCTGGTACCCGAGACCATCCTGCGCCGCACCACCAAGGACCACTTCGGATACGAATGGCAGAGCGGCCTGCGCCACAACCGTCACGCGCTCGCCGCCTGGGCCGAGGACTCCCGCCTGGTGGCTGCCGGACTGGCCGACGAGGACGCACTGCGCCGCGCCCTGCTCTCGCCCCAGCTACTGATCGGCGGGACCGCGGAATTCGAGACCACGCTGGGAGTGGAGGCGTGGCTGCGCGGACTGGAACACCGACACATCCCCGACGGCACGAGGGAGACGAACAGTGCACCGACTACGCGCTGATGTCACCGCCTGCGCCACAGGCGACAGCATGGTCCTGCTCGACGAACGCGCCGGACGCTACTGGCAGCTGAACGGCACCGGAGCCCTCGTCGTGACGGCACTGCTGGACGGCGCCACCCCCGAGCAGGCCGCCGAACGGCTCGCCGCCACCCGCCCGGTCACCCCCGAGCGCGCAACCGCCGACGTCACGGCACTGGTCGCACACCTCGTGAAAGAGAGGCTGGTGACCGACTCGTGAGCCAGATCCTGGACACCGACGGCACATGCCCCGGGCGCGGCACCCGGCTCACCGCCCACACCGCCGTCATCGCCGCCCGGCTCCTCGCCCGCCTGCCACCACGCCGGATCCGTGCCGTACTGGCCCTGGTCCGGCGAGGAGCCAGGCCCGCCCGCTATGACGAGGCCCTGCGGGCCCGGGGGGAAGTAACAGCCGTCAGTACCCTGTGCGCGGGCCGCTACTGCCTCCAACGCTCCCTGGCCACCGCCCTGCTGTGCCGCATGCGCGGCCACTGGCCCACCTGGTGCAGCGGAGTACGCACCGCACCCTTCGGAGCCCACGCCTGGGTCGAGGCCGGCGGCAAGCCCGTCGGCGAACCAGCCGACACCGCCACCTACCGGCCGATGATCACCGTACCGGCAGCAGACCGCGACGGCATGGAGGACTAACGCCGCCAGGCAACGTCCCCTGCTCGTGACCTCGCCGAGTCGCTCGCGAAGAGACCCGCCCCCTCATCGAACACATGGCCGCAGACCGGGCCCGTATCTTCGAGCCGATCCCGCAGGTCTTCCCCGAAAAGCGCGGCGAGGAGCCCGTGCGCTGCCGCCTCCAAGAGGTCGTGAGGGCATCCTGCTTCACCCGCAAGTACGTCGCCCGCATCCGCGACGGGAAAGGTGAAGACCCAATGAGCAGGAAGACCGCCCTATCCCGCCTGTACGACGCAACCGACCAGCTTCTTGATGGCTATGTATCTCCGACTACCCGGCAACGCAAATCGAGACGCATCGCAGGTTGTCCCCGTAGCGCGATCAGATCGCACGCCACCCCGTGGAGGAGCACCCTCCACGGCAAGCGGCGGCATTCGCGGAGTCCGACGCGATCAACAGAGAACGCTCGGGCCGGGCGCGGGGAGCAGACCGCATGAGCGCATCCGGCTCCGAGCCGCGTGAGACCCTTCCGGAGGCTCGCAGAAAGATTACTGCCGCCCTGCTCGCGCACGGCTGGGAGCGCGTGGACATCGAGGAAGCGTTCGACCTCTACGACAGCGAACTGGCGCGAAAGATCCGCGAAGAGCGGAAGGGCGTGGAAGCCGAGAACTTCCAGTCGCACGCCTATCTCTTCGACGGCATGGACCACGCGGCCGACATCATCGACCCGTACTCGTACGGCGAGGACCAGGCGCGCCCGAACGAGGAACCCGGCCCGGGGGAACATCGGTACAACCGATAGCGCTGATTTGGCCGCCCCGAGACAGGTCACTCGGGACAGCCGGTCTCAGCGGCACTTCCTGTTGGTGGCTGGCCCCGACCACAATCCACGCGCCAACAGAGCGGGCGGCCTGCGTCTGGCGCAGTTGCCAGCCGACCGTGGTCAGAGCCAGCCAGCGTTTTCCGTTACTCAGCGGTGGGGGACGCGGTGCCTGCAGGGCGTGACCGGGGGATCAGCTTTGCTGCCGCCTTCGACGCCCTCACCGCCACACTCACTGAGGCCGAAACAGCGGGCCACGACGTGGAGAGGCTTCTCCAACAGGCAGTCGACCAGCGCGCCCTGGACGACGCCGACTACCCGGCACGGGTACTGACCTGGCGCATCCAACGCCTCAGCGGCAGGCTGGCGCCCAGCGCTCAAGCCCGAGCAGGACAGAGGCCGGGCGCCACACAGCTTCCCCATGTTCCAGTCCACCCAGCTGCCGCCGTCCCGGCTTCACAACCGTCGCAAGCACAGCGGCGCTGATCACAACCGCGCGGACAGTCTGGGGGCGAGCAGCTCCAACACTTCTTCCCAGCGGTAGCGGTCGGCCCTGCCGCCAGCCTTCGGCCGGTGGGGTTCGTACGAGCCGATCAGGATGCCCATCTCGCGTAGCTGCTCCAGACTCCGGCGGTACGCGGGATGAGCGGCCTGCGCAGAGTTCAGATAGGGCAGTACGGCGATCGGGACGTCCATCGCGGGTGCTTCGCACAGGATGCCGAGGGCGAGGTTGTCGGAGAATCCGGCGGCCAGGCCGAGCGGATGGGGCGTCCGATCTGGCTCTCCACCGCCTCCATGTCGAGGAAGCCGAGCCCTTGTGGTGTGGCGACGACGCCGACGTCCCACTGCCGCTCATGTGCTGCGGTGATCAGCTTGCCGACGTCACCGGCGACTCCGGCCGCGCAGACCACGATCTGGAGGAACGGCTTGTCGGGCTGATCACTCACGCGGGCACTCCCAGTTGGCGGCTGAAGTGGTGCAGCTCGGGCAGGGCCCGGCGGCGGTCGCGGGCTGCCATGTCGGCGACCAGTTCGCGTACGGCCGGGCGGCGGATGTCCTGTGCCGCGCAGCTCTCGGCGATGCGCAGGGCCTGGTAGCCGTCGGCGAGTCTGCCCTGCTGACTGTAGGCGCGGGCGGTCTCCACCCACAGGGTGGCCCGGCGCTCGGGGACGGGAATGTGGCGGCGCATGAGGGGCCGTGCGGTCTGCAGGGCTATGCCGGCGTCGCCGAAGGAGACGGTCGCGCTGACCTCGCCGACCGACGGTGAAGGTGTCGGAAGGAGCTCGAAGGCGCGCTGCGGTCAGCCCAGCAGACGCAGGGAGATGGACTTGATGAAGCGGAAGTCCTGTCCGCTCCCGGTACGTACGGCTCCGACCAGTAGCCCGACAAGCCCGACCAGGATGTAGCAGAACACCAGAAGCATCGGCAGTGGCTGGGTCTGCGGGTAGGACGACGGCAGCCCGATCAGGGCCGAGAGCAGGGCGCCGCCGAGGATCGCCAGGAATGAGGTCAGACCGAAGTTCGCCGCGTGCGTGGCATGCTGGCGGGTCCACGGGTTCCCGGTCCGCGACCGGATGGCCAGCGGGACCAGCCAGATCACGAAGATCCCGAAGCACGTGAAGCCCACGAGCGCCGCACCCAGATACGACCACACAGCTCCCGTCCGACTGTCGGTCCGCTCCGCCATGAGGCCCTCCTGCTTCTCAGCGGCTGCTGTCTTCTGTCCTACCGCCGACAGTCCGGGACGGGTCCCGGGAGCAACCTGCACGACACCGCGGAGACCCCTCGGGCGCCTCCATGGCCAGTGAACGGTCGGAATCCGGTCACCGATCATCGATGGCGGCGGTGAGACCGGGCGGTCAGTGGCCGAGTGGACGAACCGGCCGACGCCTCGCTGGTAGCGGGGTATTGGTAACCCCGGGAGTTGGAACTTGCGGAGTTCGCCGTGAGTCAACGATGAGGCTCGGCCGCGCGGCGCTGCCGCGCCCCGACCCCGGGCAAGCTGCTCACGATCGGCTGTGGGCGAGGGGAGGCGGCATCAGATGGGCCCAACATGTCGCCTTTCCGGCACCAATCGACGCGAGTCCACCGATCACACGGCGTTATGGCGAGCGAGCTGACCGCGACCGGGATTTGCCGAGAAGCGGACGTTGGGCGTCTCAATCGGGGCCGCTCGCGTGAAGCGGCGAGTCAGCTCAAGCGTTGTCGAGCACGAACGCGCGTATGAGCTCGGCGCACTCGGCTGGGTGTGTTTCCAGCAGCAGGTGCCCGCCGTCGTAGATGTGCGCGTCCATGCGTTCAAGCACGCGGTGGTAGGCGAGCACCTCGTCGACGTCGAAGAACGCGTCGTGTCGCCCCCACAGCACGAGCGCCGGCGGCTGGTGCGCCTGGTGGTAGTCGGCGAGCTCGCCGAAGCGGGCGACGTGGTTGGCGTAGTCGGTGAAGAGCGCGAACTGCGCGTCGATGTTGCCGGGTCGGGTCATGCGTTCCCAGTCGAGGTGCCACGACTCGGGAGGCTGCAGCGTGCGAAGGTGCTCGGGTAGCCCGCTGAGGTACTGGTCACGTGTGCCGGCGAAATTCAACCAGTTGGGCAGTTCGGCGCGGTTGTCGTCGGTCGGGTCGGCCCAGTACGCCTTGGCGCTGTCCCACTGCTCGCCGAGGCCGTCCTCGTGCGCGTTGCCGCTCTGGACGACGAGGCCACGGATGCGATTCGGATCGCGGGTGGCCAGGTGGTATCCCACCGCTGCACCGAAGTCGTGCAGGTAGACGAAGAAGTGTTCGACGCCGAGCTGGTCGAGTAGGTCCTCGATCGTCCGCGAGAGGTTCTCGAAGGTGTACTCGTACTTGTCGAGGGTCGGCGACGAGGACATGCCGAAGCCGGGGAGATCGGGCGCGATCACATACGCGGCATCGGCGAGCCTGGGCATGACCTCGCGGAATGTGTGCGACGAACTTGGAAACCCGTGCAGCAGCAGCACCGCCGGCTGGCCGGGCCGTCCGGCCTCGCGGAAGAACACCTCTACGCCGTCGGCGTCGGCCTGTCGGTGGCGGACCTTCTGGATCGCCTGCATTGCGTCCTCGTACCCGCCCGACTCGCCTTGACACGCGGCACGCAGATCCGCCGCGAGTGGGGCGCCGAATGACCTCTGGTGGTAACCCAGAGTGAGCGGCAGCGGTGAGGTACTCGGCCGACGGGCACTACGGATCCCGGAGCGCCAGGCTTTCCCCGGGCGTCGGCCGACGACGCTCGGTATTGTGTGCGGCTGGCTTCAGGGCTGTGTGTTGCGGGTCGACTACCCCTGCTGCGGAGAAGATCGGGCAGTACGGCGGCGCGCGAGCTCTGCGGCGTAGCCGGGCCGGGTGTTGCCCGCGTCCTGGGTCCAGCGTGTCGCCCGGTTGAGGCTGATCCCGAGCAGCCGTGTGATCACGGCGGCCACTGCCCGCCCGCCAGTACAACACCACCACAAGCCGCTTCAACCGCCCCGACCCGGCCGCAAGGAGCCTCACCACCCCGTACGTCTCGACGTACGTGTACGCCGACAACCAGCCCACCCTCCTCACCGACCCCAGCGGCCTGGCCCCTGTCGACCCCAATGTCCCGGGTGACGACAACCGCAACGGCCACGTGGACAGCCTCGGCGAAGCCGTCACCGGTTCTCGCCGGTCCGCACCGTGATGACCCGCACCATCCGCTGACCAACCCGGAGATAGTCCAGGACCCGGGCAGGGTTGCCAGATCCGCAGCAGGCCGTGACGGAGCGAGGATTCGAACCGGCACCGTCTCAGTATTTCCGGACCCTTGAGTTCGGGTTGAGGGTCCCGGATTTCCGGACACTGAGCGAGGCGGCACAGGCGTCAGTGTCCGGAAAATACGCACACTGAAGAGGCGTCAGTGTCAGGACCTACGAGCACGTGGAAGGCCCGACCGGGGGAGGTGCGGTCGGGCCTTCGGTGGGCTTCAGGGTCCGGGCACGCCGGACGTGAGGCCAGGATGCGGCATGATCGCCCGGAAGGCGACTACAGGCGTAGTCGACCGCCGACTACGGGGCATCCTCGAACATCTTGTTCTTATCGAACCGGCCGTCCTCGTCCAACCAACCCTCGTTGTCCATGATCTGGTGCATGAGGATCGCCGAGTAGTCGTCCTCCTCCACGTCGTTGCACGTGGACGGCTTCCCCTTCCCGCCAGCCTTTATCTGGGCCGCGAGGGCCTTCTGGCAGTCCTTCACGACGTCGTCGTAGGACGGCTGGCTGAGCCAGATCGCAGTGCCGGTGATGCCCCCGGCGACGGCTACGGCGGCACCGGAGATGAGCGCGGTGGTGCGGCGCATCGCGGCCCCCTGTCAGTCCCAGCCGCCGAGCAGCCCAGCGTTGGCCTGCGCGTGGCAGATGTTGTAGTCGCCGGACGCGTGAGCCTTCTTGGTCTCGCCGTCGACGGTGACCGAGCAGTTGATGTCCCCGGAGCCCTGGAGCTGCGCCATCACGTTGAAGTACAGCGCATCGTCATTGAGGGGCAGGGTGGCTTCGAACTTGCCGTTCTTGAAGGTGCCCTTACGGCTGTCGCTGTCCGAGCCATAGGTGATGTCCAGCGGGCCGAGGGCGCCCGCGGGAGCGGTGCCCCACACCTTGAAGACGACCTTCTGCGGCTCTTCCTTCTTCACTTCGTCGGCCTTCGGCTTGTCGCTGGGCTTGGCTTCGGCGGGCTCCTCCTTCTCCGCCTCAGCGTCGGCCGCGGTGTCCTCTCCGGCGCCTTCGTCCGCGGCGGTGGGCTCGGAGCTGACCGTGCTGCCCTTGCTGCTGTCGTCGGAGTCGCCACCGAGGGCGGCACTGAAGATCCCGATGATGACGAAGAGTGCGAAAACGCCAGCACAGCCCAGACCGATGATCTTCCCTGTGCTGTTCTTCTTCGGGGGCTGCGGCGGTGGGGTACTCCATCCCGGCTGCGGCTGCGGCTGCGGCTGCTGGTGTGGTGCGCCCCACTGGGTTGGCTGCTGTTGCGGTGTGCCCCATCCGGGCTGCTGTTGTGGGTGTTGCGGCTGCTGTCCCCATCCGGGCTGCTGCGGGTATTGCTGGCTCATGGTGCCCCCCTTGCTGCGCTGTTTCATGAGATGGGGGACGTTATCTGATGTAGGAGATATGTGAAGGTGGTGGGACGGTTCTGTGACCTGATGGGGTCGGGTGCTGGAAAATGGCAAAGGCCCGCGCTACAGCGGGCCTGTTGTTGCCGGGCATGCCGGATCTGCGGCCTACGGTGAGGCATGATCACGAGGAATGCAACTACGGATGCAGTAAGCGGTGGTGTCCCCAGAGGGTCACCGCAGGGCGAGGTACCAGGCCGGCGCGATGCTTACAACGGTCAGAATGCACAAGGCGATCAGACGCCGGCGCTTCACGACTCGGGACCGATGGATATAGCGGAAGCCCATGTCCGGATATCTCGCCGCATGCAGAACGCCTGGCTCCCATACGAGCCTGCCCTGTGAGTCGGTTCGACCTTGGCGAAGATCCCCAGTCGCGCGGCGGCGCCAACGGCGCCCTTCGGCGTCGGTGAACTCCACGAGGCATTGGTCAGGGTCTGGGTCGCCCCTGCCGACGGTGAGTGTGTCCTCAGCAGACGCACCTGGGTCTAGTAGCCCGCCGAGTTCGGGACCGTTCAACGGCAGACCGACGTAACTGAGGGACACGTTGGTGAAGGGCTGGCTGCTGCAATTTTTGACGGTCAGCTTCCAGATCGAGATCGAGGCTTCCAGGCTTGAAGATTGCTGCGTGATCTTCATCTGGAGCATTGATGCGTGCTGGGACGCTTCGCGAAGCTCAGCCTCCCTTTCACGCTCCTCGATGCGGCGTTCCCGAGCGTCTAATTGTTCTGCATGCCGCCTCTGATGCCTGTGTGCGGCGTACGTCGTTGCCAGTCCCCCAAGGCCGATCAGCGCACCGATGACCCCGAACACGACCTCCATCATGAAGGAACCGTACGATCACGCACGTCGTGACCGGGCGCGATCGCCAAGACGTCGTCCGGTATGAGCGCGTTCATGGCTCAACTCGGGTCTTGGGAGTTCTGGGTTTGGCTGGGTGGTTCGTGGCGTGCGTGGCTCCGCGGTCCTGGCTGCGCCCGGGCCCGTTCGGTCCGCCGGGACCGCCGTGAGGAAGCTGGGTCGTCCACGCCCTGTCGATGCTGGCGGGCCATGATGACGGCCGCTACACCTGTCAGGAGGGTGCCTACACCGCTTGTGAGAGCGCCGAGCGCAGTGATCGTGTCGGATGCTGGGCTGGCAGTGGGCGGGGTTGGCGTTGGCGGCGGCTCGACAGGCACACCAGAGCAAGTACTACAACTGTCGTCCGGTGACGACCAGTTGAGGCCTTCGTTGTAGGCGATCATGCAGAAACCTGCGCTGATCAGTGCTGCACCTATGAGGACTAAGAGATGGCACGTGCCGTATGGAAGACGGAGCTTCTGCTCCGCAACCATCTTGATTGGCATGTCCAGGCATGCTGCCAGTTTCGGTTGGATGGGGTCCAATCCGGGGTGGGGTCACCTTTATGTGCTGCGCCGGTATCCGCGACGGTCCGCCATGGCCTTGGTGGCGGTTGCGCCGTACCAGCGGTTCACGCCGTCGGCTGTGTCGTCCGGCTCTGGCCACCGGCCGCGGGTCAGGTCGGCACGGATCGTCCCTGCCTTGATGCCGATGCCCGCGTCCTCCAGCTGCTGGGCGGTGTAGAGCAGGCGGGGTTCGAGCTCGACGGCCTGGCGCTCGATGTGGTCCCGTACGAAGTCGGCGACATCCTGGGCGTCGTATTCCTTGTACCGGCCGCGCTTGTCGACCGGGTCGGGCCACTCGGGATGCCGCGCCCAGGTCTTCGTCACGGTGTGGATGCTCACCCCATACGTCTCGGTGATCTCGGGGGCGATCAAGCCCGGTCGGCCTACCATGGTGGCGAATCTCCTTTGCGGAGTTTTCAACTGGTTCAGGGGCCGACGCGCTGTCACCCCCGGCTTGCCGGGGACTGTGTCGGCCCCTTCCTTGTGCGCTGTGACAGTCCGCGGGGCGTGGGTTGGAAATTGGTTGTGGGTTCGAGCCCTGCAGGGCCTACCCGAGAGCCCCAGCTCAGAGCGGATCTGATCTGGGGCTTCGGTGTGTTTCGGGGCGCCGCGTTGCGTCGCGCGGCCCCTTCAGGCGTTCGGTTCGCTCTCTTCGGGCGCGTCGCCGGCCGGCTCCGGCATTCCGATGACGTACGTCCCCTTCGCGGGCAGAGTGGCGACGAGCCCTCGTTTCCGGAGTTCGACGACGGCGCGACGCACGGTGCCGATGCTCACGCGGTACAGCTCCGTCATGGCTCGCTCGCCCGGCAGCGCGGCGCCCTGCGGCAGTTTGCCGGACGCGATCTCCGCCGCGATGGCATCGGCGAGTTTCACGTACTCGTAGCGCGGAAGCTCACTCATGGTTCCACGGTGCCGCAGCCCAACGCGTATCGCAGTGGCCGAACGCGTTCCGACGCGGTGGGACGCAGTAGTGCACAGAGGGGTGCAGGGGGACGCAGTTCTCGGTATGGTCGATATGACAAGACCCCGGCGAGGTGGCCAGACCTCCCGGGGCACGGCCAACGCTTGTAAGGAGCGTCGACATGACCGACCTTATCCGCCGCACCCTCGAATGGCTGCGCCTCCTCGTCGCCCCGGGCACGGGCAAACGGCGCCGCCCCCACCGGCAGCCTCACTTCTGCGTGCACCTCACCGTCGTACGCCGTCCCTCGGCCCCGCCGCGCCTGCCCCGCCACCGCTCTCCGTACGGCCTCGTCACCTCCCTCGACGGCGCCGAGTCCGCCCTCGTACGCCCCTACCTCACCGCCCACGAACACGAGGCCGCCCTCCAGGAACGCCGTCGCCTCGCGCTCGTTCTCGCCGCCGACTTCGGGATCGACCTCGACCGGCACCTGATCGGCGCGCAGGAGATGGCCGCCTGATGAAGCACACCACCGACTCCGTGGCGACCTCCAACTTCCCCCGCCTGCTGCCCTGGCCGTCCCCCGACGGCAAGCCCTACTACCTGATGACGGACAGCGGCGGCGGGTACGTCTCCCGCCTCGCCGACGACCTGGAAGCCGTGCAGCTCGCCATGGGCGCCGACGTACTCGGCCTCGCCCGCACCGTGCTGGACGACCCGGCGTCGCCGTACACCGAGGTCCGCTACGCCGGCCTCCGGCTCGCCGAGTGCCTGACCGACGCCCTGCGCGTCGCCGAGTCCCGGGGCCTGCGTCTGCCCGCACCGGACACCGCGGGCGCCGAGGACGCCGTCGGCGTCGAGGAGGCCGAAGCGACCGAACGCAGTACGGCGTAACCGGCGACCGAGAGCAGGGGGCGGCCGTTCACGGGCCGGGGGCCGCCCCGGCGTCCGCTGCGGTGGGCGTCCCTGTGCCGAAGTGGCCTGACTGCATGGTGAGTGCTGCTCAGCGCATCAGAAGGGCAGGCCCTGCAGGTTCACGCTGATGGTTGGATGAGGCAGGCCGGACAGGTCGTAGATCATGGTGGTCAGTGGCGAGGTCCGGTCGCCGTCGGGCTGCTGGATGGTGACGGGCACGGAGAGCCGGCGCCATCCCAGCTGTGTGTAGAGCGGGATCAGATCCGGGCGGCAGAGCAGAACCATCGTCTCGGCGCCGGCCGCTCGTGCGTGCTCGAGTGCCACGCTGATCAGCGTCCGGGCGATGCCCTGGCCTCGATGGGCGGGGTGCACCAGCACACCGCCCAGCCCGGCGGCCCGGCGCGGCACTCCGTCGAAGGCCACGTCCCGCAACAGCCATCCCGCGGAGCCCACCGGTCGGCCTTGGGAGACGGCGGTGAGGGTGTGTTGCTTGTCAGCCCACACCAGACCGAGTCCCTTCACCCCGGACGGGTCGGACAGGCCATCGCGGAGTACGGCTTTGTCTTGCGGAGAAGCGGGGCCCGGCGCATGGAGCAGTTGGAGGTCCGCACCACCGTCGTCCACCGGATGCTCGTCCACCGCATGCTCCGCAGCGGCCGTGGCGGCGGGGTCGAACCGGTAGCGCAGACAGTGCCGGCCACTGGACTGGACGGTTCCGTCCGCCTGGGCGCCCAGGCGGCGCAGTACCGCGATCGAGGCCGCGTTGCCGGGCAGGACGAACGCGAAAACGGCGGGGAGGGAGAGGCGGCGAAACGCCAGGTCCAGGCATGCACGGCCCGCCTCGCCGGCGATCCCACGGCCTTGGGCCCGTGGGTGCACGGCGAAACCGAGGTCGACCCCGTACTGGGCCCGATTGCGCAGTCCCACCCGGCCGAGAAACGCGTGCGTCGCGGCGTCCCTGACCGCGAAGTCGCCGTAGCCGTGTCTGGTCCAGTGGGCGGCGTGGTCGTCGCACATGGCCTCGGCAGCGGACCGACTGTCCGCCTGGCCGGTCGCCAGCCATCGCATGACGCTGTCCTGACTGACCACGGCCTCGAAGAGATCGTCGCTGTCCCCGCGGCGGATCGGCTCCATCACAAGCCTCTGGGTGCGCAGAACGGGTCCACTTAACCGGGCCACTCAGCAACTCCTCTCGATCAAAGGCTGAAGGAGCGTACCCGGCGACTCTTGGAGCGATGCGGAGGCAATCGCCCGGTCGGCGCGCCTGGTCGGCGTCGGCGTCCCGCATCGTGACTTGGCCCACAACCGGCGCGGCGATGATCGAAACGTTTGAGTTTCGCTGTGGGGCTGCCTACATTAGCGGTACGAAACTGTTTCGGACACAATAGTGGTGGCGAGGGCCATGAGGACGACCGACGCGGGGGCCGGGCCCAGCGGCGCGTGGCGCGTCAGGCCGACTCTGGAGCGGGAGTTGGGCCCGGCTGCGATCCGTCACTGCGATGACGTCATGCGGCGAATGGCGGAACGCGCCGTGCGCCGCGGCGAGCTGCCGCCGGGCGACCCGGCCATCCCCTTATCGCACCTACGGCAACACCTATCGCATCCCTCGCACCGCGTCTGATCGCCGGGGCGTCCTCGCCCCGCTCGTCGGCCGAGTCGACGCGGAGACCTCGTACCACGACGTACCAAGACGTACTACGGCATACCCGACGTACCACCACGCGCCGTATGGACACCGTCGTCCCGCGGTGCTGACGCACAACTGAGCCATCCCAGCCCCATGAGGGGAGTCCCATCTTGGAACCCATCCCGGTCGATACCGTCCAGGCCGGGCCGTCCGGCCCGGCCCATGCCCATGCCCCAACAAAGCACCGATGGTGGGCACTGGCTGTGATCGGCCTCGCCCAGCTCATGGTGGTGCTCGACGCGACGATCGTGAACATCGCGCTGCCGTCCGCCCAGCAGGACCTGGGCTTCGACAACAACGGGCGGCAGTGGATCGTCACTGCGTACTCCCTGGCCTTCGGCAGTCTGCTGCTGCTCGGCGGGCGGCTCGCCGACCTCTTCGGCCGTAAGGCGACCTTCATCATCGGCCTCATCGGCTTCGCCGCCGCCTCGGCGCTGGGCGGCGCGGCCAACGGCTTCACCATGCTGGTCGTCGCACGTGCGGTGCAGGGCCTGTTCGGCGCGCTGCTCGCTCCGGCGGCGCTCTCCCTGCTCACCACGACGTTCACCGACGCCAAGGAACGCGCCAAGGCGTTCGGCATATTCGGCGCCATCGCCGGCTCCGGAGCGGCCGTCGGCCTCGTCCTCGGCGGCCTGCTCACCGAATACCTGGACTGGCGCTGGACGCTGTACGTCAACGACGTCATCGCGGTTCCCGCACTGATCGGTGCGATCGTCTTCATCGGCCGCTCCGTCCCGGCCGAGCGGCCGAAACTGGACCTCTTCGGTGCCGTCCTGGTCTCCGGTGGCCTGTTCGGCATCGTCTACGGCTTCGCCAACGCGGAGACACACGACTGGGACAACTGGATGACCTGGGGCTTCCTCGCCGCAGGTGGCGTCCTGCTGCTGGCGTTCTTCCTCTGGCAGACCCGTGCGAAGCACCCCGTGCTGCCGCTGCGCGTCCTGGCCGACCGCGACCGCGCCGCCGCTCTGTCGACCATCCTCATCTCGTCCGCCGGGATGTTCGGCGTCTTCCTCTTCCTCACGTACTACCTCCAGTCGACGCTGGGCTACTCGCCGGTGAAGAACGGCGTGGCCTTCCTGCCGATGGTGGCCGCGCTGATGGTGCTGGCGCAGTTGTCCACCAACTGGCTGGTGCCGAAGATCGGACCCAAGATCGTCGTGCCCGTCGGCATGCTGGTGGCCGCGGGCGGCATGGTCTGGCTGACCCGCCTCGACCTGGACAGCAGTTACGCGGCCCATGTGCTGCCGCCGCTGCTGCTGCTCGGCGCGGGGCTCGGTGCGTCGATGCCCGCGGCGATGAGCTACGCCACCCTGGGCGTGCAGGCGAGTGACCAGGGCGTGGCCTCGGCGGCGCTCAACACCACCCAGCAGGTGGGCGGTTCGATCAGCACCGCGCTGCTGAACACCCTGGCCGCCAGCGCCGCCACCGCCTACGCGAAGGACCATCTGACCGACCCGCTGGTCAAGGCGAACGCAGCGCTGCACAGCTACGAAGTCGCCTACTGGTGGTCGGCCGGCTTCTTCGCCTTCGGCGTGATCGTCACGATGCTGCTGTTCCGCTCCAAGAAGAGCGCGCGCCTGGCCGCGGCGGATGCCAAGGCCCAGGCAGAGGCCCAGGCGGAGGCCCAGGCGGAGGTCCAGGTCCCGGCCCCGGATACGGATACGGATGCGGCCCTGGTCGGCACCGAGGCCGTCCGGCAGACGGCCCCCACGGCCACGCTTTCGGCCACCGGTGCCGGTGCCGGTGACACGGGCGGGGGCGATGCGGCTACCGTCCGCGGACGGGTGCGGGACGGCGCGGGAGCACCCGTACCACGCACCGCGATCACCCTGCTGGACACGGCGGGCCACCAAGTTGCCCGCGCCACCTCCCGTGACGACGGCTCGTACGAGGTGGACTGTCCCGCCACCCCCGAGCGCGGCAGCCTGGTCCTCATCGGCTCGGCACCCGGTTACCAGCCACAGGTCGCCACCCTGACCGTGAACGGCGCGCCCCTCTCCTACGACCTCGTGATACTCCCCAGCACCGGCGGCCTGGCCGGTACGGTGCGCGGCGAGGACGGCGCTGCCCTGCCCGGCGCCCTGGTGGTGGCCACCGACCAACGTGGTGAAGTGACGGCCTCCGCCACCGCCGCGAACGACGGCGATTACCGGATCAGCGACCTGCTGCCCGGCGACTACACGCTCAGCGTCAGCGCACCCGGCCACCGCCCGGCCGCCGTGTCGGCAACCGTCTCCGCCGAGGGCACCCACTGCGACATCCAGCTTTCTGTCGCGGCGACTCTGCGGGGGACGGTGCACAACCAGGACGGCCGTGCGCTGGACGACGCCAGGGTCACCTTGGTCGACGCCGCAGGCAACGTCGTCGGGACACGCACGACCAGCGTCGACGGGAGCTACTCCTTCACCGACCTCTCCAGCCAGCAGTACAGCGTGATCGCCAGCGGCTACCCGCCGGTTGCCGTACCGATCACACTGAGCAGCGGCAGCCACGACGGCGTCGACATACTGCTGGGCCACAAAGAGCCGTAGACAGAGCACATAGACAGAGCCATAGACGCAGCGTCCGCCGCCCGGGAGGTTCCGGGCGGCGGACGCGTGAACGTAACCCTTCCACACCCTTCTCCTGACAGGTCTGCACCCTTCTCCTGTCAGGCGATGGGCGGCAGTTGCTCGCCCTGGACGGCCTGGATGTCGAGTTCCACGCGGAGGGTGGTGCCGATGGCCGCGATGCCGGCCTGGACGACCTGGTTGTAGTTCATGGCGAAGTCCTCGCGCCGCAGTTCGGTCGTGGCGCGGAACGAAGCCCGCACGCCGCCCCACGGGTCGGGGCCGCTGCCCAGGTAGGACAGGTCAAGGTCGACGGACCGGGCCACGCCGTGCAGAACGAGTTCGCCGTGGACGGTCCAGCGGGCCTCGCCCGCCGGGGTGATGCCCTCGCTGCGGTAGGTGATCTTGGGGTGGACGTCCACGTCGAGGAAGTCCGGGGAACGCAGGTGGCCGTCGCGCATCCCGTTGCCCGTGTCGATCGAGGTGGCCTCGATGACCGCCTCCACACTCGACGACAGCGGGTTCTCCGCGACCTCGATCCGGCCGCCGAACTCCTTGAACCGGCCGTGCACACTGGTCAGCGCGAGGTGCTGGGCGACCGCGCTCACGGTGGAGTGCGCGGGGTCGATCGTCCACGGCCCGGGTGGCGGCAGCTCCACGCCCCCGGCGCGGGCCAGGACCAGTGAGCCGAGGTCGGCACCGCCGGAGGCGGTCACGATGGCGGTGTGGGCGGCCGGGCTGTAGCCGACGGCGGTGACGATCACGGTGTAGGCGCCGGGCGGCAGGGCGCCGGTCGCCACGACGCCCTCCTGTGACGCGGCCTCGCGCAGCATCTGCTGTCCCGTCATGTCGGTGACGGTCAGCACGGCATGCGGGACGGCCCAGCCGTCCTTGGTGCGGATCCGGGCCCGCAGGCCGCCGCCAGTTCCGGTGGTGGTCATGGTTGCTGCCCTTCGAAGTCGCCAGAGAGTAGTCGTCAGAAAGTGGCCAAAAATGTCGTCAGAAACCTGCGATGTGATGCAGGCCCCCGGCCGGGGCGGCCTGTGCCGTCCCCTGCTCCGCCGCCCCGGCCGGGGGCCCTGTGGTGCCGGTCCGTACGAATCCGCAGTCGTACGAATCTGCAGTCGTACGCAACCTCAGCTGTACGCATCCGCAGCCGTACGGACCGGCGTCTGTGGCGGCCCGGTGCAGGTCACCCCTCGGGGTGGCGCAGCTCCAGGTCGAAGCCGTCCGCGCCGCCGCCCTCGACGGTGAGCGCGGTGGCGACCGGCGGGTAGCCGCTGGCGATCAGCGAGTACTCGCCCACGTCCAGGTCGGTGAAGGCGTACGCGCCGTCCGACCCGGTGGTGGCGGTGCCGACCACGTTGCCCGCGGCGTCTACCAGGGTGACCCGCGCGTCCGGTAGCGGAAGCCGACCGGCTCCCGCCCGCACCACGCCCTGCAACTGGACACCGGCCCGCAGGCGGACGTCCAGCCGGGTCACGCCCGCGCCGGAGATCTGGACCGGGACCGCGGTGGGCCGACGGCCGCTCGCGTTGACGGCGACTGTGAGATCACCGGCGGGCAGTTCGGCAACGGAGAAGGCGCCCTTGGCATCGGACTTGACCGTCGACAGCACCTCGCCACGCACATCGGTGACGATGATCATCGCGCCCTCGACCGGCCACCCGTCGTCCGCGTCGGTCACGGTGCCGGCCAGCCCGCTGGTCCCGGAGAGCAGCACGTCGTACGTCACCGGCTCCTCGCCCACCACTACGGTGGCGGCCTGCGGCTCATGGCCGTCGGCCGCGGCGATCAGGACGTACGAGCCGGAGCCCGGCGTCGCCAGCGAGTACCGGCCGTCGGACCGGGCGACGGTCCGGCCGAGTTGACGCCCCGTCAGGGAGATCAGCGTCAGCGTGGCGCCGCCTACGCCCGTGCCCTCCGCGCCGCGCACCTGGCCGCCGATGGCCGGCCCGCCCGTCGCCGGGGTGGCGTCGCCGCGCCCGGTGTAGGCGTACGCGGCCGTCGGTTCGGTCTGCGTCCGCTGCCGTAGGGCGCCGGCGCCCACGAGAACCGGCTCCCGCTGCGGCTCCCGCTCACGCTCCGGTTGCGGCTCCTGCTCCCGCTCGACCTCCCGCTCGACGGACGAGATCTCCGACTCCTTGCCCTGGTTCGACTCCTTGCGCTGGTTCTCGGCGTGTGCGCGCAGGCCCTCGCCCTCCACGTCCACGTTGGGCAGGGCGCGGTCCAGCCACTTCGGCAGCCACCAGGCCGCCTTGCCCAGCAGGGCCAGTACGGCCGGGACGATGGCCATGCGGACGACGAACGCGTCGAAGAAGACCGCGATCGCCAGGCCGAAACCCATCATCTTGATCATGGACTCGCTGGAGCCGATGAAGCCGGCGAAGACGGAGATCATGATGACCGCGGCGGCCGTGACCACGCGTGCACCGTGCTTGAAGCCGGTCACCACGGCCTGCTTGGGCTTCTCGCCGTGGACGTAGGCCTCGCGCATCCGGGTCACGAGGAAGACCTCGTAGTCCATCGCCAGGCCGAAGACCACGCCGATGAGGAAGATCGGCGTCATCGACATGATCGGGCCGGTCTCCTCGACGCCGATCAGGCCGGCCAGCCAGCCCCACTGGAAGACCGCGACCACGGCACCCAGGGCCGCCAGCACCGACAGCAGGAAGCCGAGGGCTGCCTTCAACGGGACCAGGATCGAGCGGAAGACCACCATCAGGAGCAGGAAGGCGAGACCGACCACCAGGGCCAGGTAGGGGACCAGCGCGTCGGTCAGCTTCTGCGAGAAGTCGATGTTCATCGCCGTCGTGCCGGTGACCAGCACCCGCGCGTCCGTGTCGGCCTTGATGCCGTCCGCCTTGTCACGGATGGCGTGCACCAGGTCCTCGGTCTGCGTGGAGGACGGCTTGGAGTCCGGGATGACGGTGATCGTCGCCGTGTCGCCGGCCTTGTTGAACGCCGCCGGGGTGACCGTGGCGACATCCTTCAGGCCCTTGATGTCGTCGGTCACCGTGGTGGCGGCCGCCTTCGGGTCTGCGCTGTCCTTCGCGTCGACGACGACCATCAGCGGGCCGTTGAAGCCGGGGCCGAAGCCGTCCGAGAGGAGGTCGTACGCCTGCCGCTGCGTCGTGGACTTCGGCTGCGTACCGTCGTCGGGGAGCCCGAGTTCCAGCTGGGTCACCGGGACGGCCACCGCACCCAGGGCGGCCACGGCCAGCAGCAGGACGGCGGCGGGCCGGCGAACGACGAAGCTCGCCCAGCGACTGCCCATGTTGGGCCTGCCCTCGCCCCCGACGGCCGCGCTCCCGGCCCCGACGGCCGCGCTCCCGGCCCCGACGGCCGCGCTCCCGGCCCCGACGGCCGCGCTCCCGGCCCCGACGGCCGTGCCCTCGGCCCCGACGGCCGCGCCCTCGGCTCCTGCGGCCTTGCCCTCGGCTCCTGCGGTCTTGCCCCGGGACCCGGCGGGCTCCTTCGCCTTCCTGCGCCTGCCGCCGCCGAACCGCCTGCCCTTCCTCTCGGCCGGCTGGATCCTCCGTCCCGCGTAACCGAGCAGCGCCGGGATCATCGTGAGGGCGATCACGACCGCGATCGCGACCGTGGCCGCCGCCGCGATGCCCATCTTGGTCAGCATCGGGACGTTGACGACCGCGAGGCCGACGAGCGCGATCACGACCGTCAGTCCGGCGAAGACCACCGCCGAACCGGCCGTGCCGGTGGCCCGCCCGACCGCCTCCTCGCGCTCGCGGCCCTCGGCCAGCTCGGCCCGGTAGCGAGAGACGATGAACAGGGCGTAGTCGATGCCGACGGCGATGCCGATCATCATGGCCAGCGTGGAGGTGGTGGTGCCGAGGTCGAGTGTGCTGGCGAGGGCCGTGATGCCCGCGACGCCGATGCCCACCCCGATGATGGCGGTCAGCAGCGGCAGCCCGGCCGCGACCAGCGAGCCCAGCGTGACGATGAGGACGACCGCGGCGACGGCGATGCCGATGATCTCCCCCGCGCCCGTCTCGGGCGTCGCCTGGAGCGCGTCACCGCCGACCTCGACGGTCAGCCCCGAGTGCCGGGACTCCTCCACCGTCTTCTCCAGGAAGTCCTTGGTGGAGTCCTCCAGCTCCATCGCCGGGGCCTTGTACTTCACCTGCGCGTAGGCGATCGTCCCGTCCTTGCTCACCGCGTTCGGCGAGGCGAACGGGTCGGTGACGGAGCCGACCTCGGCGCCTGAGCCGAGCTCCCTGACGGTTTGCCCGACGACCGCCTTGTTGTCGGCGTCCGACATCTTCTCGCCCGCAGGGGCTTTGAAGACGACCCGCGCGGTGGCCCCGTCCGCGCTCGCGCCGGGGGAGCGCTGGTCCAGCAGGTCGAAGGCCTTCTGAGCCTCGGTGCCGGGGATGGAGAAGGACGATGAGCCCGCGGAGGGGGCGTTGAACGCCGCGACGCCGGCGACGGCCAGCAGTGCCGCCCAGAACAGGGCGATGAAGTGCCGTCGCCGGAAAGCGAATCGGCCGAGTTTGTAAAGGAAGGTGGCCACGGGACGTGCTCCCGGTCAGTCGTGGTGGTTCAGGGCAGGGGGGACCGGCCCGACGACGTGAGCGGTGTCGTGTCAGGTACGGCTGGGGGGGATCGGGTGGCTGCTGGGGACTGGAAGAAAGGGCAGGATCGAAAAGGCAGGGTCAGAGGGATGGGTCGAAAGGGAAGGGTCGAAAGGGAAGGGTCAGACGCCGAGGGCGGGGAGAACCACGGCGTCGATGTAGGAACACAGGAACGCCCGCGTCGGCGGCAGTTCGTCGATCATGGTGCGGGCGACGAACGCGCCGATCAGCATGTGCACCACATACGCCAGTGCGGGATTGTCCGCACGGACCTCGCTCCGGTCGACAGCCCGCTGCAGCACCCGGCTGAACTCGGCCATCTCCGGTTCGATGAGCAGTTCCCGGAACGCACGCAGGAGGTCCGGGTTGTGGTGCATCGCCATGGCCAGACCGCGCATCAGCGAGGAGGTCCGTTCCATGTCGGAGTCATCCTCTTGGGACAGCAGGGCGTAGAAGTCGCCCCGCAGCGATCCGGTGTCGACGTCGGCGATGCTGCCCGGCTTGGTGTGACGCATCGCCTTGGCGACCAGCTGGGCCTTGCCGCCCCACTGGCGGTAGAGCGTCGCCTTGCTGGACCGGGTACGCGCGGCCACGGTGTCCATGGTCAGCGAGTCATAGCCGACTTCGCGGAGCAGGTCGAGCACGGCCGCGTACAGCTCGGCCTCACGTTCGGGCGTGATCCGACTGCGACGCGGCGCTGCGATCTCAGTCATCCCGCTCCTTCCACTTCCACATGTGAACGATACGGTTTCGTACAGCTTGGCTGTACGCCCACGACCATACCCCCAACGCAAAGGGAACGAAACAGTTTCGTACGTCACATCAGCGCAGACAAGCGCAGACCGAGCGCGGACCGAGCGCAGACCCATGGTGTAGCCGACTACACCATCGCCAGGGGAGTCCGCTCCCCCGACCGTCGGTCTTGATTCGCTTAGCGTTGGTGCATGTGGAAATCCGTGCGGCAGGCCGCACGGGCGAGCCGCCAGCTGTTTCTGTCCGCGGTCATCGCCTTCGGGAACTACCTGTTCATCACCGTGCTGCTGCTCGCCGCGACCGGAACGCTCGCCGTGGTCGGGGCCTGGCTGCTGCCCGAGTGCGTGCTGCTCATCCGCGACATCACCGGGACCAAGCGTCGCCGTGTCACCGCGTGGACGGGCCGGAAGATTCCCGAGGCGTACCAGTCGATCAACGGCGATCTGCCCGCGCGTATACGTACGGCCGTCCGCGACCCGGGCACGTACACCGACCTGCGCTGGATGGCCGCCTACTACGCATACGGCCTGCTTCCGGTCCTCGCGCTGCCGCTGTGGCCGCTGGGCCTGCTCGTCGACGGCGTGTGGTGCGGGCTGCTGCGCCGTGAGGCGGTCGTCCTGCCGTTGATCAGCCGGCTCGCCGATCTGGACGCCCGCTGGTCGGAGGCCTTGCTCGAGCCCTCGCCCAAGGCGCGGCTCGCCGCCCGGGTCGAGGAACTGTCCGCCACCAGGGCGGACGCGATCGCCGCGCACGGTGCCGAACTGCGCCGTATCGAAAGGGACTTGCACGACGGCGCCCAGGCCAGGCTGGTGGCCCTTTCCATGCGGATCGGGCTGGCGACCCGGGCCTACGACCGCGATCCGGAGGCCGCGCGCAAGCTTCTGGCCGACGCGCAGGACCAGGCGGAGGAGGCCCTGACCGAGCTGCGGCAGGTCGTACGCGGCATCCACCCGCCGATCCTCACCGACCGCGGACTCGTCGGGGCGGTCCGGGCGCTGGCGGCGAGCGGCGGCTTGGACGTGACCGTGGATGTGGACGGGCTGGAGGGCGACGGGGTGCGGGCCCCGGCCGCGGTGGAGGCGGCCGCGTACTTCGTGGTGGCCGAGGCACTGACCAACGCCGCCAAGCACGGCGGATCCCCGCGGGCGTCGGTGCGCCTGGAGCGTGTCCGCAAGGGACTGCGAGCCGTCGTACGCGACGAAGGCCTGGGCGGTGCGGACGAGGCGGGCGGTTCGGGGCTGCTCGGGATTCGCCGCCGGGTCGCCGCCCTGGACGGGGCGATGACCGTGACCAGCCCCGTCGGGGGCCCGACCGTGATCGAAGTGGAGCTGCCGTGCGTGTGGTGATCGCCGAGGACAACGCCCTGCTGCGGGAGGGGATGGTCCTGCTGCTGACCTCGGCGGGGTACGAGGTCGTCGCCGTCGTCGGAACGGGGCCGGAGATCCTTCCGGCGCTGCTGGCCCACCGCCCGGATGCCGCGGTGCTCGATGTGCGGATGCCGCCGGACTTCCGCGACGAGGGCCTGCGCGCCGCGCTCGCGGCCCGGGAGGAACTCCCCGGCCTGCCGGTGCTGGTGCTCTCGCAGTACGTCGAGGCGTCGTACGCAGCCGAACTGCTGGGCGGCGGTGGGGCGAGCGGCGTGGGCTATCTGCTCAAGGACCGGGTGGGCCGGGTGGACGAGTTCCTGGACGCGCTGGAACGGGTCGCCGCGGGCGGCACCGCCCTCGACCCCGAGGTCGTCACGGAACTCCTCACCCGGCGTCGCGATACGCCCCTGGACTCGCTGACCCCGCGCGAGCGCGAGGTGCTGGGCCTGATGGCCGAGGGCCACGACAACACCACGATCGCCAGGACCCTCGTCATCTCGGAACGCGCGGTCAGCAAGCACATCGGCAACGTGTTCCTGAAGCTGAGGCTGCCGACCGGCGACAGCGGCCACCGCAGGGTGCTGGCGGTCCTGGCCCATCTCAACAGCTCGTTCAGTCAGAGGAGTTGAGGGCACGCGGGGACGGCGTCGGCCGCGCTGCCTGCGCTGCCTGTAGCCGCCTGCGCCGCGTGCGTCGGGGTGGTCCGTGAGTGCCTGTTTCGTATTCCCGCATGGAGGCACAAGCCGTGACCAGCGCCCAGGCTGCTCCTCGGGACCCCTCCCCGCCTCAGATCGTTACCGTGCTGGTCTCGGAGGCCACGCGCTCCGTCGGCCCTCGCGGCGAAGGGTGCGTCAGCGAGCGCGAGCGGATGGACGGTGAGATGAGGCGTCTTGTGATCCCGGCCGTGGCAGCCGTCGTGGCACTGGTCGGTGGCTGCGCCGACGAGCCGAGCGGCTGCGATGCGAAGCCGAAGCTCTCGGAGGCAGAGGGCGAGAAGCGGCCGGTGGAGATCGAACCGAGCCAACGGCATCCCGGCATCGTCGACTCCGAGTTGGAGGACGCCCTCCCGTCGCCGGAGCTCGAGGCGGAGCCCGTCGAGAAGGTGCTCAACCACCTGCGGCAGGAGACGCTGCGCATGGCCGGCGTCATCGGCGAGACCGGTCCCGGCAAGTGCGATGGCGAGGTCATGCGGCCACGCGGCGAGACCGTCCGCTGCACCGTGTCCTTCGAGGGGGTGACGGTACCCTGGCTGGTCACCAGCCAGGGCAACACGTCGGGCACCGCCGGGGCCTTCAGCCAGGACTTCGTCTACACGGCCCAGCCGCTGAAGACCGTTCACACCGCCCAGTCGGTCTACGACTGGTTCGCCTGGGAGACCGGGAAGAACGGGACGACGGAGGGCCCAACGGCGCCGGTGGATCCGCGGTGCGACCGGCTTCCGAAGGTGTTCACGGCAGAGCCCGGCGAGGAAACCGGCTACTTCTGCCAGGACATCTCTGTGGGCTGCACCGACGACGTCCAGCACGTCGAGTGGTCCGACCATGCCATCCACGTCGACAAGCTCGGGCGGCTGTCGTTCCTCGCCTAGCTCCACTGACCGGCCCGGGGCTGCGCCGTACCGTGCAGGCGGCGTCAGCCCGCGCTGAGTTCCGGCAACGGCAGCGTGTGCTGGGTCTGGAGCACCTTGGCTCGCAGGTAGCGGACATTGTGGGCCGTCGTGAACACGCCCGTCGGGACACGGTGCCGCACGTCCACACCCAGAGTGCGGAGCTGTTCCGCCTTGTCGGGGTTGTTGGACAGCAGGTCGAGTGACGTGATGCCCAGGGCCGTCAGCATCTGGGCCGCCGACGTGTAGTCGCGGGCGTCCTCCGGCAGCCCGAGGGCCGTGTTCGCGGCGTACGTGTCGAGGCCCTCGTCCTGGAGGGCGTACGCGTCGAGCTTGTTGTAGAGGCCGATGCCCCGGCCCTCCTGGCGGAGGTAGAGGAGTACGCCGCCTCTCGTGGCGATCTGTTCGACCGCCTCGCGGAGCTGCGGGCCGCAGTCGCAGCGGGCCGAGCCGAAGACGTCGCCCGTCAGGCACTCGGAGTGGAGGCGGACCAGCGGGGTCGCCGAAGGGGTGCCGAGGACGAGCGCCACATGTTCCTGGCCGTCGGTCAGTCCGTGGAAGGTGACCACGTCGGCGTCGACGCTGTAGCCGTCTTGGAAACGCAGCGGTACCCGGACGCGTGCGCGCGGGGTGGCGGCGGGGAGATCTGGCATGCGGGTTCTCCGAGTCCAGGTTCTGATCTGCTTCAAAAGCTGCTGCAGAAACTGCTGGAAAAATCTGCTTCAGATTTGAAGCAGGCTCTTGGATCGAGACCCTACCCCATGCTTGAAAGTTGAAGCAATGCTTCCGGGGGTTACTTATGGAGGTTGCTTACGGGGGTTGCTTACGAGCAGTGCGTGGACGAGCGCCGCCGCCACGGAAGATCGTCGGACGCGGCCTGCGCCCCGTCCCCCTGGATCGCCCGCGCGACCCCCGTACAGATCTCCTCCAGCTGCTCCACCTGCTGCGGGGTGAGGTGCTCGAAGAGGGAGGCACGGACCGTCTCGACGTGGCCCGGTGCCGCACGCTCCAGGGTGGCCATCCCCTCGTCGGTCAGGATCGCGAGGCTGCCCCGCTTGTCCATGCTGCATGCTTCACGACGTATGGCCCCGTCCTTCTCCAGGCGCGTCACCGCGTAGGTCAGCCGGCTGCGGGTGATCTTCAGCGCCTCGGCGAGATCGGTCATGCGCAGACAGCGGTGGGGTGCCTCGGAGAGGGTGGCCAGGATGGAGTAGTAGAGGTGCGGCATGCCGGCCTCCTGCTGGAGCTGCCGGTCGATCGCGTCCTCCAGAAGATGGGAGGCGGCGATGTACGCGCGCCAGGCGCGCTGCTCCTCGGGGGTGAGCCAGCGGGTCGTCATGCCACCAGTCTAGGTACTGTTTAAAAGTTGAACCACCAAGGATCGCAGCCGAGCGGAGAGTACGCCCCATGCCCCACCCCTACGTCCTGTTGTCCGCCGCCGTCTCCCTCGACGGCTGCCTGGACGACACCGGGCCCGAACGGCTGCTGCTCTCCGGCCCGGCCGACTTCGACCGGGTCGACGAGGTGCGGGCGGCGTCCGACGCGATCCTGGTCGGCGCGGGCACCCTGCGCGCCGACAATCCCCGCCTCCTGGTCAACTCCGCCGAGCGACGGGCGGCCAGGGTGGCGGAAGGCCGTCCGGAGTACCCGCTGAAGGTCACCGTCAGCGGCAGCGGAGACCTGGACCCGACCCTGAAGTTCTGGTCCACGGGCGGCGAGAAGGTCGTCTACACGACGGACAAGGGAGCCGGGAGGGCCACCGCGGCTCTCCGCGGCCTCGGCGTCGATGTCGTCCCCGTCGGGCCCGACCTCGACTGGGCGGCCGTACTCGAGCATCTTCACGACGTACGAGGCGTGCGGCGGCTCATGGTCGAAGGGGGCGGACAGGTACACACGCAGCTGCTTCAGGAAGGTCTCGCGGACGAGATCCAGCTCGCCCTCGCGCCCCTCCTCGTGGGGCAGCCGGACGCACCGCGGCTGTTCGGGCCCGGCGGCTACCCGGGCGGGGTGCGCAACCGGATGCGGCTGGTGGAGACGCGCCCGGTGGGCGATGTGGTGCTCATGCGGTACGTGCCCACGGCACCCGGCGTCGGGCGGCTCGCCTCCGCCGCCGACCGGCACTGGCTGGCGCTCGCCTGCGAGCTCGCCGCCGCGTGCCCGCCCTCGCGGACCGCTTTCAGCGTCGGCGCGGTCGTCGTCGCGGCCGACGGCACGGAGCTCGCCCACGGCCACTCCCGCGAGTCCGACCCCGTGTCGCACGCCGAGGAGGCCGCGCTCGCCAAGCTCGACCCGGCCGACCCGCGCCTCACCGGCGCCACCGTCTACAGCAGCCTGGAACCCTGCGCCCGCCGCGCCTCCCGGCCCGCCCCCTGTGCCCGGCTGATCCTCGACGCGGGCGTACGCCGCGTGGTCACCGCCTGGCGCGAGCCCGACACGTTCGTGGCGTCCGCGGACGGCAGCGGTCTGCTGTCCGCGGAGGGCGCCGACGTCGTCGTACTCCCGGAATACGCGGAACGGGCCGCCGAGCCCAACCGGCACCTCCTCGGCTGAGGGCAGGAAGCCTGGGTTGAGGGCTGGAGCCCCGGTTAAGAGCGGGGAGCGTAAAGCCGTGTGCTGAGCGTCCCGCGGATGGCGTACACTGGTCTTAACGGCGCGGGGTGGAGCAGCTCGGTAGCTCGCTGGGCTCATAACCCAGAGGTCGCAGGTTCAAATCCTGTCCCCGCTACTGAAGACTTAGGGTCGGAACCTATTGGGTTCCGGCCCTAAGTGTTTCCCGGTGTGCCCGATGGCCCGCTCACCCACTCGGCCCGCACAGGTCGCCCACCGACCCCCCTCCGGGAAACCTGGACGGAGCGCGGTGAAGGGCAGGAGACAGTGGTGGGGCCTGGAAAGGCGGAGGGAGAGGGTGCGTACGGAACGCGGGGCGCCTCGTACGTCATAACCCTCGTCCGGATCCTCCCGGCGCTGCTGATCGCCGGAGGCGTCTGCTACGACTTCCTCACTCCGCCGGCCTACACCGCGGTGCCCTTCTTCACCGTCGCCCCGCTCGTCGCCGCGCCCCTCTCCACGTTCGTCAACACGGTGCGTACCGGAGTCGTGGCCGTCGCCGCCCTGTCCCTGGGGCACGTCAGGGGCACCTTCGACGTCGGGGCGGTCACCGAGGTGGCCACTGCCGCCGCGGTCGCCGTGCTGGCCGTCGGCATCAACCGTCTCGCACGCCGCAGCGACGAGCGCCTGGCCTCCGCGCGCGAGATCGCGGAGGCGGCCCAGCGCGCCGTACTGCCCGAGCCGGCCGAGCGGATCGGCGGGCTCGACATCGCGGCACGGTACGAGGCGGCGCAGGCGGACGCGTTCATCGGGGGCGACCTGTACGCCGTGCAGGACACTCCGCAGGGCGTACGGCTCGTCGTCGGTGACGTACGCGGGAAGGGCATGGGCGCGGTGGCGACGGTGGCCGTCCTCATCGGGGCCTTCCGGGAGGCCGCCGAGCAGGAGGCGACCCTGGAGGCGGTGGCGCAGCGGCTGGAGCGGGCGCTCGCACGCGAGGGCACCCGGCGCGAAGGGCTCGACGCGGTCGAGGGCTTCGCCACCGCCGTACTCGGCGAGATCCCGCACGGCAACGGTGTCGTACGCCTCGTCCACCGTGGTCACCCCGGACCGCTCCTGCTGCACGGCGACGGGGCGCTGGACACGCTCCTGGCGGAGGACCCCGCGCTGCCGCTCGGAATGGGTGAGTTGGGCCTGTGGCCCGACCGGGCGCAGGAGACCACGTTCCCGAGCGGGTCCACGCTTCTCTTCTACACCGACGGGGTGTCCGAGGCCCGGGACGAGCACGGTGTCTTCTTCGACCCGGCGGAACGGCTGGCGGGCCGGACCTTCCACAGCCCGGTCGCTCTGCTCACCACGCTCGTGGAGGAGGTCGTCCGGCACACCGGAGGCGGCTCGACGGACGACATGGCGCTGCTTGCCGTGAGGAGACCCTGAGGCCACCGTGAGGCCGGATGCCTCTATATCACCTGTAGTAGTTGGACGGACTCCCTCCGCATAACAAGTGACACACCATCAACAGAAGTCACACCCACCAATCGTCCCTGAATGGCGATCAACTCGTCCGATTTACCCCGCTCCTGACGTTTAAGTCCAGGCCAAGAGCCTTAACGATCATCCAGAACAGCTTGGAATCCGGTGCCCGCGTCTATTAACGTTCGATAACGCAGCGCGGTCGTCCCAGCCGTCACAAGAGTCGGCTCCGTGCGCACGCGCCGAATTCCGCAAGGAAACCGGGGAACCACAACTTGGGGTGAATCGGGCGTAGTTCTCGGTGGAGACACCGTGAGCAACGCGCGTAGGAGACCTTCCTGCTCCGAACCCGTCAGCTAACCCGGTAGGCGAGAAGGAAGGAAAGGAGTGCGCCTACGTGGCGTCCAACAGGCCTGCCCCTCAGACCTCTCTCCCGCCGAGTGAGCAGCAGCCCGACACATTCGGCTACGGCATCCGCCGGGACGAGGAGACCTGGGAGGAGTGGAACCCCACCGAGGATTCCCTCAAGCCCGTCCGCGGCAGGCACCGTGTCGGCAAGCAGCGCGGCGGAGGTCTCGCCCGCAGCTCCACGGTTCTGGGCGTCGGTGTCATAGCTGCCGTCAGCGCGGGCGGCATGGCCAGCGCGCAGACCGGCAAGCCGCCGGTGTCCATATCGCTGCCCGACCTTCCGCTGATCTCGGACGACGCCGAGGCGGATGCCGGTTCCACGACGCCGCTCACCAGCGCCGGTCTGACCACGGCGGACGCGGAGCAGGGCACCTCGGACGCGGGCGAGGCCCTGCGCACCCGCATCGCCCTCCAGGCCGAGCAGCAGCAGGACCAGGCGGACCGCGCGGCCAAGGTGGCCGCGGAGACCGCCGCCGCGAAGAAGGCCGCCGAGCAGGCCGCCAAGGAGCGGGAGGCGGCCGAGGCCAAGGCCGCCGCCGCCAAGAAGAAGGCGGAGGAGGAGGCCAAGCGGAAGGCCGAGGCGGAGCGCCTCGCCGAGCTCGCCAGGAGCTTTGCGCTGCCGACCTCCTCGTACACCATCACCTCGACCTTCGGGCAGTCCGGTTCGCTGTGGTCCTCCGGGACGCACACCGGTCTGGACTTCGCCGCCCCCACGGGTACGCCGATCAAGGCGGTCCACAGCGGCACCATCACCGAGGCCGGCTGGAACGGCTCGTACGGCTACCTCACGAAGCTCAAGCTCGACGACGGTACGGAGGTCTGGTACGCCCACCAGTCCTCGATCAGCGTCAGCGTCGGCCAGAAGGTCAGCACGGGTGAGGTCATAGGCCGCGTGGGCGCGACCGGTAACGTCACCGGGGCGCACCTCCACATGGAGGTCAAGACGTCGGGCGGCGACGGAATCGACCCGATGGCGTGGCTGCGGAGCAAGGGGCTCAACCCGTAGGACCCCGGCAACGCTTCAACCAGCTCTTCGACGCCATCCGCTTCCGGACGAGAAGCGGATGGCGTCTTCTTAGTTTCGGTAGGGGTTGTACGCCGGGTAGGGCGTCACCTGTCCGTACGCGTTCCCGTGCGTGGGCCACGGCGGCGGCATCGGAGGCGGCATCGGAGGCGGCATCGGAGGCGGGGCCGTCGCGCGGGCCGCGTAGGCCAGCGCGGGGCGGGCCAGGTCGCGGCGGGCCCACAGTTCGTGGAGCAACTCCCGCTCGCGTACGACGAAATCGGTGCCCGCGCGGCCGCGGCGCCCCCGGTGGCGCAGGAACGCGAGGGACGTCGCGTACGCCTCGTACTCCGCGACGGCCCGCCCCGCCGCGCGCCCTCCGTGGTGCGTGGCGTACTCGCGGGCCAGACGCCGCGCCTTCATCGAGCCGAGCACGAACGGCTCCGGCAGGGTCAGCCAGCCCGCCATGGTGTACGCGGGGAGTTCGGCGCGCACCGTGCCGAGTTCGCGCTGCCGCGTCCAGATGGCCAGCCAGGTGAGCAGGCCGAACACGGGCACCATGAACGCCGCGTACACCGCGAAGAAGCCGTACTCGCCGAACGTCGACGAGCCGTTCCAGACGGCGTGCATGCCCATCGCGAGGAGCAGACCGGAGAGGGGCAGCAGCACGCGTCGTACGTGCTGGCGGTCCGCCGAGAGCGCCGCGACGCCGAAGCCGATGCCGGTCAGCACGGTGAACAGCGGGTGCGCGAACGGCGACATGATCACGCGTACGAAGAAGGTGGCGGCGGTGACGGAGGCGATGCCGCCCTCGTCGTTGAGCTGGTCGGTGCCGAAGGCGGTGCCGAGGTAGAGGATGTTCTCGGTGAACGCGAAGCCGGTCGCGGTGACCCCGGCTATCACCACGCCGTCGACGATCCCGGTGAAATCACGTCTGCGGAACAGGAAGACCAATAAGACCGCCGCGGCCTTCGCCGACTCCTCGACGATCGGCGCTATGACCGTCGCGCCGATCGTGTCGGCGCTGGTCGGATCCGCGGTGGCCGTCGCTATCCATCTGGTCGCGAAGCTGTTGGCGACGATCGCGATCAGCGCGGCCGCACAGGCGCCCCAGGCGAAGGAGAACGTCAGGTTCCGCCAGGGCCCCGGCTGGACCCGGTCCAGCCAGCGGAACGCGGCGATGAGCAGCGGGACGGGCAGCACGGCCAGGCCCAGGCCCACCAAGAAGCCCTGGGTGCCGGTCTGTTCGCGGACCAGGGCCAGGATGACGAGCCCGGAGAGGGCCAGCAGGGCGATCAGCGCGCCGTAGCGCACCCACTTACGCCGCCACCAGGTGCCTCCGGCGGGGATACCGGGGGGCGTCGGATACGGGGGACCGGTGGCCATGGCAATGACCCTAACGAGGGAGGGGGGTCGTTCGCGATGGTGCGTTCGCGCTCCGCTGGGTTCGGGGGGTGATGTGAGGGGGGTGACCTGTGGGTTTGTACGTGCGGGTCGTGGTGGGTTGCTCGCGCAGTTCCCCGCGCCCCTTTCGGGGCCTGCGGCCCCTCAAGCGGGCGCGGGGCTGTCAGGTACTCGGTGGAACAGCAGGTCGTGTACCACATGTCCCTTGTCCAGGCCCTGGGTCTCGAAACGGGTCAGGGGGCGGAAATCCGGGCGTGGGGCGTAGCCGCCGTCCGGCTGGGTGTTCTCGAAGTCCGGGTGGGCGGTGAGGACTTCGAGCATCACCTCGGCGTACGGCTCCCAGTCCGTCGCGCAGTGCACCAGCGCGCCCGGCTCGAGGCGGGACGCGGCGAGCGTGAGGAAGTCGGGCTGGATCAGGCGGCGCTTGTGGTGGCGCTTCTTCGGCCAGGGGTCCGGGAAGTACACGCGCAGGCCGCTCAGCGAATCCGGCTGGAGCATTTCCCGGAGCAGGATGATCGCGTCCCCGTTGGCCACCCGGATGTTGGACAGTCCCTTCCGGTCCGCGAGATTGAGCAGGTTGCCCTGGCCCGGTGTGTGCACGTCGACGGCGAGGATGTTGGTCTCGGGGTCGTCCGCGGCCATCTGCGCGGTGGCCTCGCCCATCCCGAACCCGATCTCGAGCACGACGGGCTTGTCGTTCCCGAACAACTCCGCCAGATCGACCCTCCGCTGCCCGTCAATATCCAGCCCCCACTTGGGCCACAGCCGCTGCAAGGCGTCCGCCTGCCCATGCGTGACCCGGCTCCGCCGCGGCTGAAAACTACGAATCCGCCGCTCGAAGTGAGACCCGGCAGGATCGGCCCGGGGCCCGTCGGGAAAACGGGGTTCGCCTTTGGCACGGGGACGAGGACGCTCTTCGGAGGTGTTTTGACGCTCAGACACAGTGCTTCTGATTCTACGGAGACCTTTTATGAACGCCGCTGCGCCCCGTCAGGGGCGCGGGGAACTGCGCGACAAGCCACAACGAACCCGCAGTCGACACACGACCTGGGTTTGCTTGTGGGGGGTCTGGGGGGGGCGCAGCCCCCCGTGGTCACACCCGCCCCAACGCCTCCAGCACCCGCCGCCCCACCTCACGCCCAATCGGAAGCGAAGCGGTAGCCGCAGGGGACGGCGCGTTCAGCACATGCACAGTCCGCGCCCCCTCCCGAAGAAGGAAGTCATCCACCAGCGTGCCGTCCCGAAGCACCGCCTGCGCACGAACGCCCGCAGCCGCCGGAACCAGGTCGTCCGGAGTCACCGCGGGCAGCAACCGCCGCACCGCCTCAGTGAACGCCGCCTTCGACACCGAACGCCGCAGCTCACCCCCGCCGTACCGCCAGTGCCGCCGAGCTATCCGCCAGGAACCGGGCCAGGCGAGAGTGGCGCCCAGCTCACGCACCCGGACGGTGGACCATCCGTAGCCCTCGCGGGCCAGCGCCGGCACCGCGTTCGGCCCGATGTGGACGCCCCCGTCGATGCCGCGCGTGAGATGCACTCCGAGGAAGGGAAACGCCGGGTCCGGCACCGGATACACGAGCCCGTTCACCAGCGAGGGCCGCGTCAGCGAGTAGTACTCGCCCCGGAACGGCACGATCCGCATCCCGGGGTCGTCCCCGGCGAGACGGGCGATCTCGTCGCAGTGCAGCCCCGCGCAGTTGACCAGCACACGCGCGCGTACGACCCTGCCGTCATCCGTACGGACGGCGACCCCGAGGTCGGGCCGCCGGTCGATGTACGTGACCTTCGTCCCGTACCGGATCTCCGCCCCGGAGGCCTCCGCGAGCTGCCGCGCGACGCCCACGAAGTCGCAGACGCCCGTCGTGGCGACGTGGATGGCGGCGAGGCCCTGGACCTCCGGCTCGTACTCGGCGATCTGGGACGAGCCGAGCTCCCGTACCGGAATGCCGTTCTCCCTGCCGCGCTGCACCAGGGCGTGCAGCCGGGGCAGCTCGTCCCGCTCCGTGGCGACGATCAGCTTGCCGGTCACGGCGTGCGCGATGCCGTACTCCGCGCAGAACTTGACCATCTCGGCGGCCCCCCGCACGGCGTACCGCGCCTTGAGGGAGCCGGGCCGGTAGTAGATCCCACTGTGGATGACCCCGCTGTTGCGCCCCGTCTGGTGCCGAGCCGGCCCCGGCTCCTTCTCCAGCACCATCACCCGAGTCCCCGGCGCGGCCCGCGTAATCGCATAAGCCGTGGACAGCCCGACGATCCCCCCGCCGACCACGACCACATCACAGTCATAAACGATCACGCGCCGCACCTTCCCACCTCCCACTTAGATAGTGCACTGCGCCACTGACAACGTGCTGAAACCCCAAAATCGGCGCAGGCTCCCGGCCGCCGCTTGAGGGGCCGCAAGGCCCCGAAAGGGGCGCGGGGAACGGCGCGATCAACCACAGACAACCCGCAGCCCCAAATCAACACCAACCAGGCAGACGCAAAGGAACCCAGCCCCAAGTGGAGCGCTCACGCGGGAGCAACCAGCAACGGCCGAGCCCTCTCCCGCAACTCCACCACCCGCGGCTCATCCCCATACGGCTCCAACCGGTGCAGAAGATCCTTCACGTACTCCGTGGTCCGGGCCGAGGAGATCCGTCCCGCCACCTCCACCGCCCGCACCCCCTGCTCACACGCCGCATCCAGGTTCCCCGACTCCAGCTCGGCAACCGCGGACACCACCAGCCGCAGGCCGTGCGACCGCACGAACTCCTCCGTCGGCTTCGACAGCGCCTGCTCCGTGAAGCGGCGGACCTGGCGCGGCGCCTTGAGATCGCGGTAGCACTCCGCGGCGTCGGCGGCGAAACGGTCGTACGAGTAGAAGCCGAGCCAGGACGGATCGTGGTCGCCGTCACGGGCCCGCTCCAGCCAGCCCTCGGCGGCCCGCAGGGCACCGCCGGCCGCATGGGCGTCACCGGCGCGCGCGTGCGCGCGTGCCTCGACCAGGCGGAAGAAGCTCATCGTGCGGGCCGTCGCGAGGCCCCGGTTGCGCTCCAGGGCGGCCTGCGCGAGGTCGACGCCCTCGTCGCCGAAGCCGCGGTACGTCGCCTGGAGGGACATGGAGGCCAGTACGTATCCCCCCAGAGGCACATCGGCCGCCGCGCGCGCGAGACGCAGCGCCTGGATGTAGTAGCGCTGGGCGGCCTCCTGCTGACCCGTGTCAAAAGCCATCCAGCCGGCGAGACGCGTGAGTTCGGCGGACGCTCCGAAGAGGGCGCGGCCGACCTCGTCCGAGTACGAGCCGAGCAGCAGCGGCGCCGCCTCCACCCGCAGACACTCCGGCACCATGGAAGAACGCCAGTCGCCGCCTCCGTACTTGGAGTCCCAGCGCCTGGCGTCCTCGGCGGCCTCACGCAGCTTCTGTACGTCGCTGTGGCCGACTTTCAGCGGTGCTCCGGAGCCCTCCACCGGGCTCGCGTCGCGGGCCACCGAACTGTCGGCCGGGGTTATCAGCCACCGGGAGGCGGGGGTCGCGTACGCGCTCACGGCGAACGATCCGGCGAGCGACTGCCAGATGCCGCCGGAGCCGGCCCGGCGCCCGGCGAGGTCGAGACGGTACAGGTCCGTCGCCGAGCGCACGGCCTGTCCTACGTCACGGGGGAAAGCGAGGCCCACTTCCGGTGCGGGATCCGCGTCCGCCAGACCGATCTCGTGGAGCGGTACGGGGCGGCCGAGCTTCTGGCCGATGGCCGCGGCGATGAGGTGCGGTGCCGCACCCTGCGGGACCATGCCCTTCGACACCCAGCGTGCCACCGAGGTCTTGTCGTAGCGAAGAGTCAGTCCGCGCTGTGCGCCAAGATCGTTGACGCGACGGGCGAGGCCTGCGTTGCTGATTCCCGCGAGGGCGAGAACGGTGCCGAGTTTTTCGTTCGGCCCGCGTTGCTCCCTGGACATGCGCCACCCCTCGACACAGACGGCTGCCGCGTTGGCATAACCACGCGGCATTCGTAAACCCAGCGTAGTTCGCCGCATCCCAAGCGTTAAGAGGCATAGTTCCGGATGGCGGGATTGTGGTCCGTAGAGAAGTACGCAGCGTTGTGGCGTGCTCCCGGTGTGTGGCTGTGCGCCCGGCCGTGCGCTCTTCTCCGGCCACCGTCGAAGCGCTTCCATGAATCCTGCGTGGGTCGGCCCGCTGTACTGGATCCAGCGGGCTGGGGGACACCGCCGCCTCTTATCCCCGCGGGCGGCGGACCGGTCCGGGAGGCGAACTCCGCCTCCCGGACTGTGCGTTGCGCACAGCCTGTACGGAGCGTGTGCACACCTGTCTGTCCATCGCCGATTTGGCTGAAATTCGCCCCTGCCTTCTGAGGTCGAATATCCCTCCTACCATGGCACTTGAGGGCGCGTTGGATGCCTTGGGGGAGCGAACCGGGGGCGCATTCGCGTCGTAATCTCCGTGCTCCGTGCGTGCGTTCGCTTCTTTGCGGGCATCTCCTCAGGGGCGCACTCTGGGAGCTCAAGGGGCGGCAGGGACCCACCGGCGCGCCCTCTTCGTGGCAGCATGGTGCCCAGTTCGTACGGTGCACTGGTTGTCCACAGCCTGTGGAGGCGGCGATGCGGTGGTTGGTGGGGTGGAGCAGTACCGCCGCCGGTGCTCCTGAGACCGGCTCGGCGGGAGCCACCGGAAGCGACGGCGAGACGGTGCACCCGGTGGGGTCACAACTCCTGTGGGGCGATCCCGATCCGCTCTGGGCGGTCGGCGACTGGCGCCCCGACGAGGTGCGCGTCGTGAAGGCCGACGCACAGAACCGGATCGCCGTGCTCGGCACCTGCGGCGCCTCCGACGAACAGCTGCGCGTGGGCCTGGTCGCCGCGCGCGGAGGGGCACTTCGCCATCTGACGGCCTGGTCCGGCAGCTACACGGCCGTCGTCCAGGTGGGCCGCCGGGTGATGGTGTGCGGCGATCTGGCGGGCGCACGGCCGGTGTTCTACACCCCTTGGGCGGGCGGCACGGCGTACGCCACGGCCGCGCTGCCCCTCGCCGACCTCATCGAGGCCAACCTCGACTTCGGACACCTCGCGGCCCTGCTCGCCGCCCCCGACGTACCCGCCGCCCTGCACGACTCCACGCCCTACCTGGGCGTGCAGCGCATTCCGCCGGGGCACGCGCTGATCCTGCGCGCTGGCGCACGCGAGATCGCCGGTTACGAACAGGTGGCCTCCCTCGCCGTCGCGGCACCCAGCGCCGACCCGGACAGCGCGATCGACGCCGTACGCGACGCCCTGGTGGACGCCGTACGAGCCCGTCTGGCCGCTCCCCGCCACGTACCCGGCGCCGATGTGGACCCGGGCCCCGTACCCGGCATGGGGCCCGCAGAGCGGCGTGCGGCGCGCGGCATGCCCGTACCCGGCATAGGAGCCGACCTCTCCGGAGGCCCCGCTTCGGGAACGCTGGCCCTCCTTGCCGCCGGACTCCCCGGCATGCCGGGCACCGTCCTGGGACATGGCACCGGCGCCGGTGAGCGTCTCCTCGCGGTCACGTTCAACGACCTCGCCGTGAAGGGACGCGAGGCGGAGCTGGAGCGCGCCGGGACGCTGGCCGCCAACCCGCGGCTGCACCACGTAGTGGTCGCCGGCGGCGAAGAAGTCCTCCCTTACGCGGAGTTGGACGGCCCGCTGACGGACGAACCGGGCCCGTCCCTCGTGACCGCCGCCCGCCACCGCGCGCGGCTGGCCTCGGGCAGCGCGGACCACTTCACCGGGTACGGCGCCCGGCAGGTCCTGGACGCTCACCCGGCGCGCCTCGCCGACCTGCTGATGGACCGCAAGCGACGTCACCTGGTGCGCCCGGTCGCGGCGCTGGCCAAGGCGGACGGCTCGATCATGGTCCCCGCGCGCGTGTACGGCGCGGCGCGCAAGCTCGCCCGTACGCCCTATCTCGTCGGCATAGAGGGACTCGCCGACCGGCTGCTGCACAGGCGGTTCGACGAGCCGGGAGGTGCCGTGGGTGCGTCCCTCGCCGCGCTCACCTGGGCCAGACCGGGCCCTGCGGCGCGCTGGCTCACCGGCGAGGCGCTGGCTGAAGTATCGGTTCGCCTGACGGGCGCGACGACCCGGGCAAGCGTCGGCCCCGGACAGCGTCCCGGCGACTTCCGCGCGCGTGCCGCCCTCGCCCGGCACGCCGCCGACCTCCGCATCCTGGAACAGGCCGCCGAGATCCGTTTCCAGCGGCTGCACGCCCCGTTCCTCGACAACCAGGTCGTACGCGCCTGCCGCGCCCTCCCTGAGGCCCTTCGCGTCCAGCCGGGCGCACGCGCCGCCATCCTCCGTACGGTCCTGGAGGGCGCCGGCGTCGCCGACCTCCCGCCCGGCTGGGGCGCCCCCTCCCACGCCTCCTCCGCAGCCGCCGCCCGCACGGGCCTGCGCGCCGCCGCCGACAACCTCGTCGACCTCTTCGACACCCCCCTCCTGGCCCAGGCGGGCCTGGTCGAGGCCCGAGTGGTCCGCAAGGCCCTCCGAGCGGCAGCCGAAGGCGAACCCCTGCCCCTGGAAGGCCTCGCGGACCTCGTCTCGCTGGAACTGTGGCTCGGCCGACTCCTGGACCGCCGGGGAACCTGCTGGACGGGGACACCCGCACGGCAGCGGGCGGTGCCCGGGGGGATCGCTCCGGAGAGGGGCTGTCTCTTATA
>NZ_JAAKZY010000090.1 GCF_011045015.1 Streptomyces scabichelini
GGACGTCTCCGCCCCCCGGCGTATGACATCCCGGCTGATTCAGCGCTACTTGCACAACTCACCCTGGCGGCAGGCGACTTGCATGTCCTGCCGACTCTCGAGGTGCGTGGGAACCCGTTCAAACCTCGGGTGCTCCCCGCACCCAAGGCCCCCCTTCGGGCTCCAAGAATTGATCATCCCCACGTCTGGCGCCGGGAACGCCACTGCTGGCTTTCCATAGCGCCGGACTTATCGATCATTGTTTGGTCGGCTCGTATCCGATCAGCTGAAGCACGGTCAATCTAGACCATCGAGGCCCGGTATGTAGAGGGGATGTGTGTAATTTGTGCGCAAGGTTTGAGACTGGTTCCACCGACCGGTGACCGTCTACGAGTGAGGTGCCCGATGCGGGCGGGGCGATCGATCCGGACAACGGGGCGTACGACTTGAGAAGTAGCTGTGGGCGAGGTGGAGTTGGGGGTCAGCGGGCGGTGGCGGTGGCGGTGGCGGCCTGCTGGATGACTCGGCTGACGACGTCGGGGCGCGAGACGGGGACCGCGTGCGAGGCCTTGACCTCGACGGTGTGTGCCTTTGCGCGCTCGGACATGAAGCGCTGGGAGGCCGGCGGGATGTTGAGGTCCTGAGTGGCGATCAGCGACCAGGAAGGAATGGTCTTCCAGGCCGCCTTGGTGGCCTTCTCCTCCAGCGCCGCGGCGGCGATGGGACGCTGCGTCGCGGCCATCAGGGCGGCCTGGCGCCGGGAGACATCGGCGGCGAACTGCTGGCGGAACTTGGCCGAGTTGATATACACGTCATTGCCGCTCGCACCGCCCGGCAGGCTGTAGGGCACCGCTTCGATGGCGTCGCCGAGCGTGCTGCCGGGGAACTTGTTCGACAGCCCCAGGGAGGTCTCGCCCGTATCGGGGAGGAACGCGGCGATGTAGACCAGCGCCTTGACCTTGTCCTCCTGGCCCACGGCCGCGTCACTGATCACCGTGCCGCCGTAGGAGTGGCCCACCAGCACCACCGGTCCGTCGATACGGTCCACGACACTGCGCAGATAGCCGGCGTCACTGGCGGGTCCGCGCAGGGGGTTCGCCGCGGCCACCACCGGATAACCCGACTTCTCCAGCCGCTCGATCACACCGGTCCAACTGGCGGTGTCCGCGAACGCACCGTGTTCCAGCACGATCGTCGGCTTCGCGCTCGACCCTGAACCCGACCCGCCTAACCCGCCCGATCCGCCCGACGCACCCGCCGTACCGGACAACGACACAGCGGCGAAGACACCGGCGACCACGCCGGCCGCCACCACACCGCTCACAGAACGACCGGACATCCGACGAGCCGAAGACACACGAGACATTTGCATACCCTTCGCTGGGAAGAAACCTGATGAGGTACGGGAGTTGGGGGGCAGCCTTGCTGCATGCTGCACGCATGCGCTCGCCCCCCCGAACGTGCATGCGGTACTGGCCGCCTCACTCCCCGTCACGTACGGAGACCAGCAGCCTCCCCGGGTTCGGGCCCGGGTTCCCATCGCGCACGGCGGTGAGCAGTTCAGTCCGGTCGGGGCCCGGCTCGGGATAGCGGGGCGCCTCAGCACCCAGCTGGATGACCCGCTCCACCAGGCCGGTCTCGACGAAGGCCGCGTCGGCGGTGGCGAGCATGGAACCGACATCGCCCCAGGCGCGCAGGATCTCCGGGTCCTTCAGGAAGACGGCCTCCACCGCGGTGCGCAGCGCCCAGGCCGGATCGTACGTGACATAGCGCTCGCCGCGCATCTCGGCGTCGATCTCGGCTGTGCGGTGCCGGGTCCAGGCGGTGTCGTCCGCCCATCCCGGCCCGGACTTCGCGTCGATGCCGCGGTCGACGCGCAGAGCGAGTTCGACGGCGTCGTCCGTACCGACCAGACGCAGCGCGTCACGCAGCAGTACGGCGTGCCGCAGACCGGTCGTCATACCCATGCCGAACTGCGGGTTGGTGGTCATCCGCGCGTCCCCGACGGCCAGGATTCCCGTGACGACGGGCCGTTCGTCGGCGACCAGGCGGCGCAGGGTGTTGTGGGTGCCGCCCATCACGTGTACGTCGGTCAGCGGGATGCCCTCGTTCCAGCGGGCGGCGTGCGGGTAGCGGGCGAGCACGCGGTTCCACACGTCCACGCGGCTCAGCGGGCGGAGCTCCTGGTCGCGGTCGGAGGTGACGAGGGTGGCCGACCAGGTGTCGCCGTCTCCGGGGGCGGTGACGATCGAGATGCTGTTGTGGTGGGTCAGCGGCCAGGTCCGTGGGGCCGGTACTCCCCGCTCGTCGGCGCGGAAGTACCGCGTGTAGTAACGGAATCCGGCGTCCTCGAGGACTACTTCGGGTGCGCCGCCGACCTGCGCGAGGAGGTCGGGCACGTCGGTCCGCCGGCCGGAGGCGTCGACCACGAGGTCGGCCTCGATGCGCGCCCCGGAAGCGGTCACCACTCCTGTGATGTGCGGGCGGCCGGAGATGCGGGCGTCCGCGAGCAGGGACACCACCTTGGTCCCGCCGACGATGCGCACGCCGGGCGTCTCGGCCGCGGTGGCGAACAGGGCGGCCTCCAGGACCGGGCGCCGGGCGGTGAGCGTCTCGAAACGCTCGTCCCCCTCCTGTCGCGGGCCGGCCTCCGGCACCGTCCAGGCGCCGGCCAGCATGCTGTACGGGTAGCCGCCCGCCTCGCGGATACGGTCGACGGCGCCGGGCAGCTCCTTGTCGAGGAGACGGAAACCGGCCGGCATGAGGATGTGTGTGTGCCCGAACTGCTTGACGCCGGGCCGTCGCCAGTCACCGCCGATGGCGGCCTCCACCGTGCGTGCGGCGGTGGGATCCCGGTCGAGCACGGTGGCGCGATGCCCGTCCGCGGCGAGCAGCATCGAGGTGACAAGGCCGACAGGTCCGGCTCCGATGATCAGTACGTGGGCCATGGGAACTCCTTCGTCAGGGAATGCCCCCACCTTTCGCCGGACGACTGCTCACCTTCCAGACCGGTTTCCTGCTCAGTTGCCACGCCACGCGTCGGGCTGGGGCCGCCGAAGTCGGCCCGTGTCAGGCCAGTTCGCGTAGTGCGTCGCCGAGCAGCGCCACCCCTTCGGCGATCGCGCCGGCCGGAGTGGCCGCGTAGCCGAGGACGAGGCCGGGTTCGCCGGGCAGTTGCCGGTGCCACGACAACGGCTGGCACTTCACGCCCCGGGCGAGCGCAGCGGTGGCGAGCTCGGTGTCGCGTACTTCCTGCGTGTAGGTGACGGTCAGGTGCAGGCCGGCCGCCGCGCCGTGCACGACCGCGCCAGGCAGATGCTCCGCGATGGCGTTGATCATCGCGTCGCGGCGCCGCCGGTGACGGCCGCGCAGCAGCCGCAGATGGCGTTCCAGGTCGCCGGAGTCCATCAGGCGGGCCAGCACCAGCTGGGGCAGTACGGCGTTGCCCAGGTCGGTGAAGCGTTTCGCGTCGATCAGGGCGTCACGGTGGCGGCGCGGCGGTATCACCCAGCCGATGCGCAGGGCGGGTGCGAGCAGTTTGGACACGCTGCCCATGTAGCACACCTGGTCGGCGAGCAATGCGCGCAGCGCGGGTACCGGCGGCCGGTCGTAGCGGTGTTCCGCGTCGTAGTCGTCCTCCAGGATCAGTCCGCCGTTCTGTGCCCAGCGCAGCAGTTCGCGGCGGCGCTCGCCGCTCGTCACCACGCCGGTGGGGAATTGGTGGGCGGGCGTGAGCAGCACCGCGCGGGCGCCGGTGGCGTGCAGTGCCTCTACGCGCACACCGCTGTCGTCGAGGGGTACCGGTGGGGTGGCCAGGGCTCCGTTCCGCAGATGCTGGCGGGTGCCGAGCGAGCCCGGGTCTTCCACCGCGACGCTGTCGATGCCGTCGGCCCGCAGCACCGGGTGCAGCAGAGTGAGCGCCTGCGCGGTGCCGGCGACGACCAGCACCTCGTCCGGCTCCGCCCGGATGCCGCGGCTGCGCGCCAGCCAGCCGGCGATGGCGCCGCGCAGCTGCGGGGTGCCGCGCGGATCGCCGTAGCCGAGTTTCTCGGCGGACAGTTCGGTGAGCACGGTTCGTTCTGCTCGCAGCCAGGCCGCGCGGGGGAACGCGGTCAGATCGGGCTGGCCGGGGGTGAAGTCGATGCGGGCACGGGCGGCGCGCAGCGTGTCGAAGATGTCGGTGCCCGGTTCGCCGGCGAACAGCGAGCCGGGCACGGCCCGGTCGGCGGCGAGGGCCGAGGGCCGTGAGGGCCCGGTCCCGGGCCCGGGAGGTGCCATGGGTGACACGGCAGCGGGTACCGCGACCACTACGGTCCCGCCGCGTCGGCGTCCTTCGACGTGGCCGTCCTCGGTCAGCCGCCGGTATGCCTCGGCGACGACGCCGCGCGAGACGCGCAGTTCGGCGGCGAGCGCTCGGGTCGGCGGCAGCCTGCTGCCCACCGCCAGCCGACCGTCGGTCATCGCCCGGCGCAGCTGCCGAGTCAGCCAGTCCGATGTGCCGCGAGCAGGCGCGTCACCGGCGTCGAGCTGCAGGAAGTCCGAGCCGTAGGACGGGGACTTGCCCGACGGCTCGCCGTTCGCCGACGTGGCTTGCGTCGCACGTATGGCAGCCGGTGAGCCCGTTTCCTGTCGCCCCTGGTTCACCAGGCCCATGGTGTCAGGCGCCACTGCGGCCTCTGCTTGCTTGCCTGCCTGCTCGCCTGAAAGGTTCTCAGCGGCCAAAGGCGAACTCTGGTGCGGACGGGGTGAGGATGGCGGCCGTGGGATCGCTCGACCAGTGCGCGACCAACTCTTCCGTGACGGTCTTCAGCAGCTCCGGCACGGCCTTCGCGCCGTCTTCGTGCATGGCCTCCGTCACCACGAGGATTCTGCTGGTGTGCTCGCCGACCGCGGAGTGGCCGCTCTGCCGGTTGGTCCAGCGGCGGGCATGGGCCCGTCCGGCGGAGTCGGCGAAGGTCACCTCGCCGGGTGCCGGGTGTTCGGTGGCGCCGCCGAAGGTCGTGTAGAGCTCGTCACCACGGGCGTGGCGCACCTCCAGCAGAGGGCCGGCGATGCGGTCGGCGTCGAGGACCGCGACCGGTACTGCGTAGGCGACCGAAATGGCGTTGCACAGGTCGATCACCGGATGGATGCGCGGCAGTTCCCCTTGCTTCCTCAACCGTCGCAGCAGCGACTCCGAAGCGCACCGGTACTGCGTGGGTTTGAGCCCCATGCGGGAAAAGGCCCGCCGCCAGGCAAGCACTTCGGGAAACTCGCTCTCGGTGGCACCGGCCAGCCGGGCCGCGGCGTGGGCGGTGTATGCGGCGGCGCGCCGGCCGACATCGGCGTCGGCACCGACGCCGGTGGCGTACAGGGCGCCGGCAGTCAGCTCGGGGTAGTCGGACCAGAGGGCGTGTGTGTGCCGAAAGCGCATGTTCAAGCCACCGCCAGCCGTGCGCTCAGGCCCACGAAGCAGACGGCGAACACCCGGCGGATGCCGGTCATCACCCGCGGCCGGGCCACTATGCGGTGGCGCACGGCGGCGGCACACATGCCGTACGCGGCGAAGACGACGAAGGTGAGCACCATGAAGACGGCGCTGAGGCGGAGCATCACGCCGAGGGAGCCGGCTGTGTCGGCGGGGGCGAACTGCGGGAGGAACGCGACGAAGAACATCGTGAGCTTCGGGTTGAGCAGGTTGACCAGCACCCCGGAAGCGACCACACGGGCCGCCGGCCGTGGCGCGGCTGCTGCCTCGACCACCAAGGCCTCCTTGTCACGCAGCATGGCCCACGCCATGAACAGCAGGTAGCCGACACCCACGTACTTCACCGTCTCGTAGGCGACGGCGCTGGCGTGCAGCAGCGCGGCGAGGCCGGTGATCGTCGCCGCCAGGTGCGGCACGATACCGAGGGTGCAGCCGAGCGCGGCCACCACACTCGCCCGGCGGCCGTGGGACAGCCCGGTGGCGAGTGTGTACACCACACCGGTGCCGGGGGTGACCACCACGACCAGGGTGGTCAGCAGAAACGCGATGCTCAAAGGGGACCTCCGCGAAGTTCGGCGTCCGCTCATCCTGCTGCGGCCATGGTCCGACCGGCAGGGCCAAAGCAGTCACGGCTTGATGGTCCATAAAGAGAGGGGTCAGAAAAGAGAAGGCTCAGGACCGGACGACACCCCGTGTGTGGAGGGTGTCGCGCAGAGCCCGCAGAGCGTAGTGGCTGCGTGATTTGACGGTGCCCGGTGGGATGCCGAGCTGTTCGGCGGCCTGTACGACGCTGTAGCCGCGGTAGTACGTCAGGCTGAGCACCTCCCGCTGGGCAGGGGTGAGCAGGCTGAGCGCGTCCAGCACGATCTGCGTGGTGAGAATGCGCTCGACGGCATCGTCGACCGACAGATCGAGATTCTCGACGGCCTGGGTCTCCGACGGCCGGATGGCCTGAGCGCGGTGGTGATCCATGGCGAGGTTCCGCACGACGGTGAACAGCCAGGGACGGATGGACACCGGGTCCGTACTGGCGGAGGCGAACCGCAGCCACGCGCGAGCGGTGGCTTCCTGCAGCAGGTCCTCCGCCTTGTGCCAGTCGCCGCCCAGTAAGCGAGCCGCATAGCGCATCAGCGGGGTGGCGTGATGGTGGTAGAGGGCACGTACGAATTCCTCGCAGTCATCGGTCCGATCGGTTGACAAGGCGACCGCCGCGCCCACCGGACCCGTACCGCACACCACGACATGCATCACACAGCCCTCCGCCGATCTGGACGGGCTGAGCATGTCGGCTGCCGCTGCTCACTTCCCAGACCGGTTTCCTGCTCAAACGAAGCCCGCTCGGTGAGCGCGTCGTTCGTTGTGCGCCTGGAGGAGACGTCAGTCCAGGTCCGCCGCCGCACGGCGCGCGGCCTCGACGGCCCGCGCGGGATCGGGTGTCGGCACGCCGTCCAGTTCGTACGGCATCACCGTGTCGAGCAGCGGGCCATACGTCCCTGGCCCGCGGCTCAGTCGACCGAAGGCCCCTCGATGTACCGGCCCTCGCGGTCGTAGGGCCATGCGTTGGCCTCGCAGCCGTCGAGGCCCTTGATCTGCTGCATCATCGCGGGAGCGGGCTTCCCCGGGCCCGGGCAGCCTTCGTGCCCGTGACCCAGGCGGTGCCCGACCTCGTGATTGATGATCAGAGCGCGGTACTCCTCGATTGGGCCGTCGAACTGCGGTGAGCCGAGCTGCCACCGCCGGAGGTTGACGACCACCGTCGAGCCCACGGTGCAGTTGACCTGGCCCTGAGTGTCCAGGCCTGCGGCGCCGCAGATGGCGTCGACGGTCGCGGGGGTGGCGATCTTCACCGTGAAGTCCGCTGGTTTCGACGCGACCAGCTGGAAGGCCTCCCCGCTCGCCGTCCATCCGCGTGGATCCCCGAGGATCGCGTTCACCTCGCGTGCGGCCGCCGACAGCGAAAGGTCCAGGGAGTCCTCCACCTGCACCCGGTATCGGCGGGGCGTGCCCTTCCCGACAGACGCGAGGCTGTCACGCGCGGTGGCGAACTCCCCGGATCCGTCGGCCGGGATCGGTGAACCGGCAGGCTCGCTCGGCTCGTCCGGCGCGGGCTGTTCCTCCGACCACGCGGATGTCTCCTCCGGCACGGCAGGACGTCTCGCGTCCACGCTGTCCTTCTGCTGTTCCGGCAGACAGCCGTAGGCCAGTAAGGCGGCGCTCGTCACGGAGGCGAACAGCACGGCCGTCCTGGTGCGACGTATCCGGGCCGCGACGAAATGGTGCGATTTCGTACGTAACATGGTTCTCCGTAAGTTGTTGGGCGGGGTGGCTCCACGCCCTGACTTCTGGTTACGCGGCGTTGCAACGTGGAGAGTGGGTGCCCGGTTCACCCACCCGTCGCAGAGCTGACGCGGAACCAAAAGGCTTGTGTTCTGCCCATGTCTGCCCATGTCCGTGTGTGCGCGGACCGGCCTGATTCGGGAAGGACCTTGGTGGCGCTGTCAGGCCCGCTCGGCCGGCTCAGCACTGCGGTCCACGGCCGGTCCCGACGGCAGCCCGTCCGCGGCCGGTCCCGACGGCAGCGCGGTGCCCCGGAGTTCGTGGAACCACAGCAGGTCGCTCATCCGCTCCAGCGCGGACGTGAGCCGGCGAGCACCGGCGTCGGGACGGCGGTCCGGCCCAGGTGGTGGACGGGGCAGGCGCGTGCTTCGCCCGCCAACGAGGCCCTGAACAGCGAGAGTTCCGCTTGGCACCCGACGTAGGCGCGGTCCCGGCCGACGGCCGGGCTGTCTTCTATGACGCCTTCGCTCCCGCTCATCGATTCCATGACCTTTCTCACCGGCGAGCACTGCGCCCCAGGTTACGGCGTTACCTGTCCATGCCATGACCGGGTACGGCGCGAACGCGACCCCTGTTCATTGAACCCGTACTCCGGACCGGCCGTTGTGCCTACGCGGCCACCTCCTGGCCGTGCGGGCGTAACCCGCGTGTCGGCGCACCACCCCGGCATCCCTGTCCCGCACCACCGCCAAAGACCGGAAGGTGAGCCATGCCAGCCATGTCGTTCGTACCTTTCTCCGCCTATCGGCAGAGCCTGCCCCCCGACTACCACGCCGACGAGAAGCGCCTCGTCGACGACATGGAGGGCTTCATGCGCGGCCGGGTCCGTCACGAGGGCGGCGGCCGTGCGCTGCGCGGTGCGCACGCCGAATCGTTCGGCCTGGTCGCGGGCGAGCTCGAAGTACTCGACGACCTGCCGGAGCCGTACGCTCAGGGGCTGTTCTCCCACCCCTGTACGTACGACGCCGTGGTCCGGTACTCGAACGGAGTCGCGCACATCCGGGCGGACCGGCATCTCGGTCCCATCCTGGGCATGGGCATCAAGCTCTTCGGCGTACCGGGGCGGTCCCTGCTGGACGGCGAGAACAGCGGAACGTTCGACATTCCGATGGTCAATACCCCGGTGTTCTTCTCGAACACGGCGCACGACTACCTCACGACCCAGCGACTGCTGGAGGGTCTCCCGGACTCGCTGGCCACCACGGCGTCGCGCAATGACGTCCTGCGGAACCTGCTCACCAGCGGCGGAACGGCCGAACCGGACGACTGGCGATGGGACGAACTGCTCGCCTTCGTATCCCTTCTGGGCATCGAGAGGCAGCACCTCTTCCTGTACCGCTACTACAACATCGGCGCCGTCCGCTTCGGGCGCTACATCGCCCGGCTCCGCATCGCTCCCACGACGGACACGACCGGATCCCTGGTGCATCGCCGCGTCGACACGGACGCCGAGGACGAGCCGTTCCGCAGGACGCTCGTGGCCGAGACCGCCGAGCGTCCCCACACCTTCACGCTGGAGGCCCAGCTGTGCGCGGACCTGTCGACGACGCCGGTGGACAACAGCTCCGTGGCCTGGCCGGAGGAAATCTCCCCTTTCCGCGCGGTCGCATGGCTGCGCGTTCCGGCCCAGGACATCTCGGACGAGCGCAACATCGAGGCCGCTGACGCGACCGCGATCAACCCCTGGCGTACGAGGCCGGAACACGAGCCGCTCGGCGAACTGAACCGCCTCCGCAGGGAGGTCTACCGTCGCTCGGCCGAACTGCGGCGCCGTATCAACAAGCAGCCGCGGCGCGAGCCCCTCTCATCCGCCGACGCGCTGAAGGCCGCAAGGCGCTGAAGACGGCGTCTCCATTTCAACAAGGGAGCGAACGACGTGACGGACAATTTGACGGACACAGCGCCCCAGTTGGCCAACTGCCGTGCTTATGGGCTTGGTTGGGGAGCAGAGGAGCGTCAGGACGAGGATCTCACCTACTACCGCAGCGGGTTGGCGCATCCGAATCTCAACGGGGTGCTGTGCCTGCGGAGTACGAAACAGGCGGCGCTCGCTGTCGAATGCGTCACCGGGCGCCTGGCCGGGGTCCCGTGGATGTGGTGGGTGGGGCCCGACAGCGCGCCCGGCGTCACGGACGTACTCGCCGAGCAGGGGCTGGCGAAGGTCGGCGAGATACCGGTCATGGCCATCGTGCTGGACCGGCTCGCCGACCTGGACGGGCCCGCCGGGCTGAAGATCGAGACGGTCGAGGGCGCCGAAGCGCTCGCCGAATGGGTGCACGCCTACAGTCCTTCCTTCGGCGTCGACCCGCACCTTTGGGACGACTCGCTGCGCATCGAGGCCGGACGGCCGGACGCCGCCCGCATCGTCCGGCTTGCCGGACGGCTCGACGGGGAGGTGGTGGGGACCGCCCTCATGCTCGCAGCGCACGGAGTGGCGGGTATCTACGTGGTCACGACCGCCGATGCCCACCGCCGCCAGGGCATCGGCGCGGCTCTGACCTCGGCGGCCCTGCGCGCGGGCCAGGAACGCGGACTGCGGGTCGGCACGCTCCAGGCGAGCGAAGCGGGGGAGCCGGTCTACCGGCGCATGGGATTCCAAACGGTGGCGAAGTACCAGCTGTTCCAGCTGCCGACACGCTGACGGCGCAGCGGCTCTGTCACCAGTCGCGGGCGGCGTGCTGGAGGGTGTTGCGGACGCGGACGACGTCGGGGTTGGTCTCGGCGCCGGGACGCTGGACGAGGAACAGGGTGTTCAGGGGCGGTTCCCCGGGTTCGTGGAGGACGGTGAGGCGCCCGGAGTCCAGGTGGTCCTGGCACAGCGAGCGGGGCAGCACGCTGAAGCCGGCGCCGGCGTTGACCGCTGACAGGACCGCGTACAGATTGGGCACGGTGACCGCGGCACGGGAAGTGAGCTGCTTGCCGAGGACCGTGCGCCAGTAGCGCCGCACGATGGGCAGGTCCTCGGCGTAGGTGACCAGAGGGATGCCGCGCAGGGCGGCGCACAGGTCGTCGGCCTGGACGTCTCCTCCGATGCGCCGGGCCCAGGCGGGGGCGGCGACCAGTACGTACTCCTCGTCGGTGAGCGGCACCGAGTCCAGGGTGCGGCCGCGCGGCCGCCGGGTGGTGATCACCAGGTCGTGGCGGCCCGCCCGCATCTCGTCCAGCAGCGGCTCGGGCAGCCCCTGGGTGACGCGCAGCTCGACGCCTTCGGCGACGAGCGGGACCAGGGCGGGCAGCACGCGTACGCACAGCAGTTCCGAGGGGCCGGCGAGGTGCACGGGCGCGGTGTGCCCGGCCGACGGGCCGCCGCCTTCGAGAGCGGCGAGCGCGTCGAGCGGGCCCGCGATCTGGGCTGCGAGTTCGTGGGCGAGGTGAGTGGGTTCCACACCGCGCGGCAGCCGCGTGAACAGCTCGCGGCCGGTCTGCTGCTCCAGGGCGCGGATCTGAGCGGTCACCGTCGGCTGGGAGAGTCCGAGGGTCGGCGCGGCGGCGGTGAAGGTACCGGTGCGGTAGACGGCCAGGAACGTCCGCAACAGGTTCAGGTCGGCGTGTGCCGGGAGCTGCCTGCCGGCGCGGGTCGCGATCTCGTCGGCGTCGGCCGCGGTCGCGCCGGTGCTGGGCGCGAATTCGCCGGCGTCGGGCGCAGTTTGGACTGTGTCAACGGTGTCGGGCGCGGTCTCGACGGTGTCGGGCGTCCGGTTCTTCATGACAGTCATCGTAGTCAGCCGTCTCATCGGAGTTCCGATAGCTGGAATCGGCATGCCTATTGGTATTCCGATGAGGTCCGGGCCTAACGTCATGGATGTCGTCAGGACGCCGCCCGGTGGTGGCGCCCAGCGTGAGCGGCGACCATTCAGCCAGGACTACCCAGGGAGCACACATGGCGAAGATCCTTTTCGTAATGACCGGAGCCGACCGGTGGACGCTGGCCGACGGCACCACACACCCCACCGGTTTCTGGGCCGAGGAGGCCGTCGTCCCCTTTGAGGCGTTCAAGGCCGCGGGACACGAGATCACCGTGGCCACCCCCGGCGGTGTCGTCCCGCCGGTCGATCCGGGCAGCCTGAGCCCGGAGGCCAACGGCGGCGCGGAGAACGCCGCGGCGGTCCGGGCCGTGGTGGAGCGTGCCGCCGAGTTCCGCGGTCCGGTCGCGGTGGCCGACGTACGGCTCGACGACTTCGACGCGGTGTACGTCCCCGGCGGGCACGGCCCGATGGAGGACCTGGCGGTCGACACCGACTCCGGGCGGATCCTGACCCGGGCGGTGGAGTCCGGTCTGCCGGTCGGTGTGGTGTGCCACGGCCCGGCCGCCCTGCTGGCCGCGGTGAAGGCGGACGGGAGCAACGCCTACGCCGGTTACCGCATCACGGCCTTCACCAACACCGAGGAGCGGCTGGCCGGCAGGGCCGACAACGCCAAGTGGCTGTTGCAGGACCGGTTGGTCGAGGCGGGCCTGAAGGTCGAGGCCGGCGAGCCCTGGGCGCCGCACGTCGAGGTCGACCGCAACGTGGTCACGGGCCAGAACCCGGCGTCCTCCGGCCCGCTCGCGGCCGAGCTTCTCAAGAAGCTCGGCTGACACCTTCCGCTTCGGCCTCAGCCTCAGCCAAGGATTTCTCCCGTGACTTCCCTGAGGGCGGCGGCCCCGAGCTGAAGGACGGCAGGCCGGAGGAGCGGTTGGATGTGCTGCATGCCTGGCTGGTGGAGGACCTGTCCGGCGGCAGGGTTCGTATCCTGACCCACTCCGCGCCGCCTCCGGAGAGACCGCCTCCGGACAGGCTGGCGCCTGACAGTCACCGGACTCACCCACCCCTCCCAATGCACCGCATGGATCAGGAAGTTGACGTCATGACCGACAAGCTCACTGTGAGCGTCCTGGGCACCGGCATCATGGGCGCCGCGATGGCCCGCAACCTCGCCAAGGCCGGGCACACCGTCCGCGCCTGGAACCGCACCCGCGCCAAGGCCGAGCCCCTCGCAGCCGACGGAGCGCACATAGCCGACACTCCGGCCGAGGCTGTGACCGGCGCCGACGTCGTCCTGACCATGCTGTACGACGGCCCGGCCGCTCTGGAGGTCATGCGCGACGCCGTACCCGCACTGCGCCCCGGCACGCCCTGGGTGCAGTCCACGACGGCGGGCATCGAGGCCATCGGTGAACTCGCCTACTTCGCCCGCGAACATGAGCTGGTCTTCTACGACGCGCCGGTGCTCGGCACCCGCCAGCCCGCCGAGGCCGGACAACTGCTGGTCCTCGCCGCCGGTCCCACCGAGGGCCGGGACAAGGTGGCGCCGGTCTTCGATGCGGTCGGCGCCCGCACGGTGTGGACCGGCGAGGACGGCGCGGCCGGCAGCGCCTCCCGGCTGAAGCTGGTGGCGAACAGCTGGGTCATCGCGGCCACCGCGGCGGCCGGCGAGGTCCTCGCCCTGTCCAAGGCGCTGGACGTGGACCCGCAGAAGTTCTTCGACGCCATCGCCGGCGGCCCGCTCGACATGGGCTACCTGCGCACCAAGTCCGCACTCGTCCTGGACGACCGGCTCTCCCCGCCCCAGTTCGCGGTGACGACCGCCGCCAAGGACGCCCGCCTGATCGTCGAGGCCGGCGAGAAGCACGGCGTACGCCTCGACGTGGCCGCCGCGAGCGCCGACCGCCTGCGCCGCGCCGCCGCCCAGGGCCACGGCGACGAGGACATGGTCGCGGCGTATTTCGCCAGCTTCGACTCCGACGAGAACCCGTCCGCCTGAACCCCTCCGCCTGAACACCGCAAGGTCCGCCTGAACACCGCAGGGCCCTCCTGCCCATGGGCGCCCTGGTTCTCGACCGCCCCGGCACCCCGACATCACGCCGCGACCGGAAACCCCGGCGTGCGGAAGACCCTTCGCTCGGCGTCCACGGCGAACACCTCGCAGTCGTCGCGCGCCGCGGCCCAGTCGATGCCCTCCGGGCCCATGGCGAACGCCGCCGTGGCCGTGGCGTCCGCCACGGTGAGGGACCGGGACACGACGGTCACGCTGAGGAGGCCGGTCGAGGGGCGGCCGGTGCGGCCGTCGATGATGTGGTCGCCCCGTTCGTACCGCGCGGAGGTCGCCACGGCGCCGTCGGTGAGGTCGAGGACCGTGCACAGACGGTCGGACTGCTCGGGGTGGCGTACGCCCACCCGCCAGGGACCGTCGGTGGCGACCACGTCGCCGCCGGCATTCAGGCAGAACCTCGCCGAACCCGCCGCCGTCAGCAGATCCGCCGCCCGCTGCACGGCCCAGCCCTTCACCATGGCGCAGGGGTCGAGGCCGCGACCGGGCAGCCGTACGTCGAACGCGCCCCCGGTCGCGACCCGGTACTGCTCGCACAGGTCGAGGATCTCCGCCAGCTCCGGGCTCAGCTCGTCGGCGCGCAGCTCACCCCGGTCGAGGCGGGACACCTCGCTGTCGGGCTTGAAGGGGCTGAACCGTTCGTCGACCTCGCGCAGCCAGTCGAAGGCCCGGTCCGCGGCCTCGGCGGCGTCCCCGTCGTCCATCCGCACCGAGATCGGGAACCCCATGATGTGCTCGACCCGGCGCACTTCAGGAGCCGTTCGCGTCGATCGCGGCCTGGAGGGACTCGACGTAGCCCTTGCTGGTGATCGTGGCGCCGGACACCGTGTCGATGTCTGCGCTCTGCGCCGTGAGCGTCTCCTCGATCAGCTTCGGCACGGCGGCCTCGGTCTGCGGGTGGTTCGGCTGCTGCAGCATCCGTACGGAGCTGATCTTGTCGCCGTCGAAGGTCACCTCCACCTGCACGGTGCCCTTCTCGGTGTTGATCGTGGAGCCCGCGACCACCTTGGTCGAGGTGCCCGAGCCCGATGAGCCCGACGACGAGGACGCCGACGGGTTCGAGGACGGCGTCGACGCCGGCGCGGCGACCTCGGTGCTCGACGACGACGTGTCGGTCGACGGTGCGTAGCGCCAGACCGGGATCAGGGCCGCGGCGCTCAGGACCAGTACAGGCAGTGCTCGCTTCATGGTGTCCCCCTCATCCGGCCAGGCTGAAGCGTTCGAAATGGATCTGCTGCTTGGGCACGTCCAGATCGCGCAGGGTGCGCAGGACGGCGCCGGTCATGCCGGGCGGGCCGCAGACGTACACGTCCCGGTCGGCCACATCAGGCACGAGCCGGGCGAGCTCGGCAGGCGCCAGCTTGTCCGGCGTGGCCGGGCCGGTGACCAGATGCAGCTCGGCGCCCTTGGCGTGGGCCAGTTCGCGCAGCTCGTCGTAGAGCACCGCGTCCTGGTCCGTGGCCACCCGGTAGATGACGGCGGCGTGACCGTGCAGGTCCTCCAGCAGGGCCCGGATCGGGGTGACCCCGACACCGCCCGCGATGAGCAGGGCGTCAGGCCGGGTCCGGTGCATCGTGGTGAAGGCGCCGTACGGGCCCTCGGCGAACACCCGCGTGCCGACCTTCAGATGCCGCAGCATGGCGGTGCCGTCACCGGCCGTCTTCGCGGTCAGCCGCAGGGAGCGGCCGTCCGGGGCGGCGGACAGCGAGAAGGGGTTGGCCTGCCACCAGCGGCCCTTCGTCAGGAAGCGCCACAGGAAGAACTGGCCGGCCCGCGCGGGCAGCCGGTCCAGGTCACGGCCGGTGATGTAGACCGACACGACGTGGTCGGACTCGAGGACGACGGCCGAGACGCGCAGCTGGTGCCGCAGATTGCGCCACAGCGGCAGTACGAGCCGGCCCACGAACACCGAGCCGAGCGCCACGCCCCACATCGCGTACCAGTACGTCTTGGCCGTCGAGTTCGTCGTGAAGGTCGTGCCCACCGCGACCTGGTGCGTGAACGCCAGCACCACCGCGACGTACGTGTACAGGTGGATGAAATGCCAGGTCTCATAGGCGAGCCGGCGCCGGGCCCAGCGTGCCGAGACCGCGCCGATCACCATGATCAGCACCAGGGCGACGATCGCGCGCAGCACACCCTCGACGGTCTCGGCGAGGTCCACGAGCTGGCTCACCGGGTCCATCGACGAGGACTGGGCATAGCCGAAGGTGATGAACACGCCGTGCCCCAGCAGCGACCACAGCAGGCCGAAACCGACCCAGCGGTGCCAGGAGGTCAGCCGGTCCATGCCGATCCGGTGGTCGAGCCACGGCAGCCGGGCGACCAGCAGGAGCTGGAAGGCCATGAGGAGGGCGGCGTACAGGCCGGTCAAGCGCCCCATCAGGATGAGGGCGTTCGAGTTGAGCCCGGACTGGAAGAAGAAGGCGGTCACCACCGCGACGTTCGCGGCCAACAGGGTGTACAGGCCGGTGCGGGCCACCACCTTGGGGCGTATCGCCGGTGTGGGGGGTCTGACGCGTTGGACAGTCGTCACGGGACGGCAACTCCTCGATCAAGGATCCGGGGATACCGAGCCTGCCTGGTGGGAGCTGTCGTTTTGCTGTCTGTCAACTTTCAAGTTTTTATCGATGTGAGTCCGGAGGGCAGACGGCTATGGGCGCAAGGAGCCACGTGAAGCACTATGAGCGGGTGGAAAAAGTACGCCTTCTCGTGGTGGACGACGATCCGCCCATCGCCGACCTCGTCGCCACCGTCGCCCGCTACGAGGGCTGGGACGCGGTCACCGCGTACTCCGGCGAGGAGGCGCTGCGCCAGGCCGCCGAGTTCCATCCCGACATCGTGGTGCTCGACCTGATGCTCCCGGACCTGGACGGCTTCGGTGTGCTCGACCGGCTCCGGCTGTCCGGGACGATGGTGCCCGTCGTGTTCCTCACCGCCCGCGACGGCGTCGCGGACCGGATCGCGGGCCTCACCCGGGGAGGCGACGACTACCTGGTCAAGCCGTTCGCGGTGGAGGAACTCATGGCCCGGCTGCGTACCGTGCTGCGCCGCAGCGCGGGCCCCGGCTTCCAGCGGTCCGTGCTCCACGTCGCCGACCTGACGATGGACGAGGACACCCGCGAGGTGCGACGCGGCGAGAAGCTGCTCACGCTCACCCCCACCGAGTACGAGGTGCTCCGCTACCTGATGCGCAAGTCGCCGACCGTGCTGACCAAGGCGCAGATACTCGACCACGTCTGGGAGTACGGCTTCGGAGGCCGCTCCAATGTGGTGGAGCTGGTCGTCAGCCGCCTGCGCCGCAAGCTCGACGAACTCGACGACGGCAGGGCGCCGTTGATCCACACCGTGCGGGGCGTCGGGTACGTGGTGCGGCAGGTCGCCGAGTGATCGCCCGGCTGCGGCGGACGTATCGCAGAATGCGCCTGGGCACCCGGCTCGCGCTGGGCCTGGGGGTGCTGTCCCTGATGGTGTTCGCTGTCGTCGGTACGGCGCTGACGACGTACATGCGGGACTATCTGTCGGCGCAACTCGACGAACAGCTGGCGCAGGGACAGATCGCCCAGTCCAAGAGCATCGAGGAATACGGCACGCTCTCGGGAAAGAAGTACTACAGCTGGTTCTACGCCGTGTACGACGTGTCGGACGGCACGCCCGTGCTCCGCAAGCCCGAGGACCCCGCCGACCTGCCGGAGGACGTCGACAGCTTCACCGCCGTGGCCCGGGCGCAGACGGGAGCGGACACCGAGGTTCTGCGCACCGACGATCTCAAGGGCAAAGGCACCTACCGGCTGCGCGCGTGCGAGGTCGAGCCCGGCGTCATCCTGGTCAGCGCCGCGCCCATGGACGGCATCGACGACACGGTGGGCCGGCTGATCATGATCCAGGCCGTCACCTTCGGGCTGGCGCTCCTCGCCCTCGTCGTGTTCGGCCGGGGGATGCTGCGGCGCGGTCTGAAGCCACTGAGCGACATGGCGCACACCGCCCGCGGCATCACCTCGCACGACCTGACGGACTCGGCACGGCTGTCGGTGCGCCACGACGGGCGCAGCGGCGGCCCGGAAGTCGAGGAGCTGCGTACCGCCTTCAACACCATGCTGGAACACATCGACGACTCGCTCGCCGTCCGCACGGAGGCCGAACAGCGGCTGCGCCGCTTCGTCGCCGACGCCTCGCACGAGCTGCGTACGCCCCTGATGTCGGTACGCGGCTACGCCGACCTGTTTCAGTACGCGGCGGCCAACACCCCCGAGGAGCGGGACAAGCACCTGGCCAGGCTGCGTGCCGAGGCTGCCCGGATGGGCATCCTGCTGGACGACCTGCTGCTGCTCGCCCGCCTGGACGCCGCCGACGTGGAGGCACCGCTGCGGCTGGAGGACGTGGACCTGGTGGAGCTGGTGCACCAGGCGGCCGACGCCTTCCGGGCGGGCCGGAGCGATCACCCGCTGACGGTGACGGCTCCTCCGGACCCGGTACGCCTGCGCCTCGACCCCCTGCGCCTGAGGCAGGTTCTGGACAACCTGCTCTCCAACGCCGCCGTGCACACCCCGGCCGGTACGAAGGTGTCTGTGGAGGTGTGCATCGAGTCCGGCATGGCGCTGGTCCAGGTCACCGACACCGGCCCCGGCATTCCGGCCGCCGACCAGCACCGCGTCTTCGACCGCTTCTACCGCGTCGACAAGGCCCGCAGCCGTGACCGAGGCGGCAGTGGCCTGGGCCTGGCGGTCGCGCGCTCACTGGCGCGGGCGCACGGCGGCACCATCGAGCTGACCAGCCGGCCGGGCTCGACGGCCTTCACGATCACGCTGCCGCTCGGCGGTACGGCCTGAGCCCCGGCGCCCGCTGGGGGTGCGATTCGAAGCTGCGGGTTCGTCGTGGCTGGTCGCTCCCCCACTCTCGGCTTCGCTCGAGCGGGGGGACCCCCATCGCGGCGGAGCCGCAAATTGATACAGCCCCGCGCCCCTTAAGGGGCGCGTTACCGTGCGCCCGGCGGTATGGTGAACGAAATCGTTGACAATCTTGTTCGCCTACATTTACGGTCGACAGGCACTCACTCAGGGAGAGCGCGATGGCGGACGAGGCCAGGCCGGGCACCGGAGAGCAAGCCAAGCAGCACGCGCTGGCGCAGCTGCGGCAGGCGATCTTGCGCGGCGAGATGTCACCGGCCCAGCGGCTGGTGGAGAACGAACTCGCCGAGCAGTTCGATGTGACACGGGCCAGCGTGCGCGCGGCACTGATCGATCTGGCGGGCGAGGGACTGGTCGAACGGATCCCCAACCGCGGCTCACGGGTGCGGGTGGTGACGGTCGAGGAAGCGGTGGCCATCACCGAGTGCCGCATGGTCCTCGAAGGGCTGTGCGCGGCCAAGGCGGCCGTCGAGGCCAGTGACGAGCAGCTGACCGAGCTGTCCGACATCGGTGCGGCGATGAGCAAGGCCGTCGCCGACGGCGAGCCGATGACCTACTCCGACCTCAACCAGGAACTGCACGCCAAGATCCGCCAGTTCTCGGGCCAGCAGGTGGCCGTGGAGCTGCTGGAGCGGCTCAACGCGCAACTGGTGCGCCATCGTTTCCAGCTCGCGCTGCGACCCGGACGGCCCCAGCAGTCCGTGCACGAACACCTGGCCATGATCGAGGCGATCAGGGCCAGGGACCCGCAGGCGGCCGAGGCGGCCGCCCGCGCCCACCTCGCGAGCGTGATCGACGCGTTGCGCGAATGACGCCGCGGGGGTGGGTCAAGTGGCCTGTCCAGCAAGGAGATTCCAGCCATGACGCACGAGAAGGCGTCCGCACCCTCACGCTCGACTCTCGTCATCACCGCGCACGCCGGGGACTTCGTGTGGCGGGCCGGGGGAGCCATCGCCCTGGCCGCCTCCCGCGGCGAGCGCGTGACCATCGCGTGCCTGACCTTCGGCGAGCGCGGCGAGTCCGCCAAGGCGTGGCGTGAGGGCAGGTCGCTGGAGGAGATCAAGGAGATACGCCGCGAGGAGGCCGAGAAGGCCGCGGCCATCCTCGGCGCGGAGATCGTCTTCTTCGACGCCGGCGACTACCCCCTGATCGCCACCCCCGAGCTGACCGACCGACTGGTGGGCGTCTACCGGCAGACGCAGCCCGACATCGTCCTGACCCACCCGCTCGACGATCCGTACAACGGCGACCACCCGGCAGCCGCCCGTATGGCCCTGGACGCACGCGTGCTCGCCCAGGCCATCGGCTACCCGGTCGAGGGTGAGGTCATCGGAGCCCCGCCGGTCTTCTTCTTCGAGCCCCACCAGCCCGAGATGTGCGGCTTCAAACCCGAGGTCCTCCTCGACATCACCGACGTCTGGGAGACCAAGCGCAGGGCCATGGAGTGCCTGGCCGCGCAGCAGCACCTGTGGGACTACTACACCGACCTCGCCGTCCGCCGCGGCGTCCAGCTCAAGCGCAACGCAGGCCCCAACCTCGGCCTGCCGCACAGGACTTGCGCCGAGGCGTACATGCGCCCCTACCCGCAGGTCACGGGGGAGCTGGCATGAGCGGCGTGATCGTCACCAACCCCCCGAAGGCCGCCGAGAAGGACGTGGACGCCCTGTCGGCGTACGGCGTGGCCACCGTGCACGAGGCGCTCGGCCGCACCGGTCTCCTCGGCCCGGACCTGCGCCCCATCCAGCAGGACGTACGGATCGCCGGCACGGCCGTCACCGTGCTCAGTCGGCCGGGCGACAACCTCATGATCCACGCGGCGGTCGAGCAGTGCGGCGAGGGCGACGTCCTCGTCGTCACCACCACCTCGCCGTCCACGGACGGCATGTTCGGCGAGCTTTTCGCCACCGCGCTCCAGAAGCGCGGGGTGCGCGGCGTGGTGGTCAACGCGGGTATCCGCGACACCTCCGAACTGCGTGCGATGGGCTTCCCCGCCTGGTCCGCCGCCGTCTCCGCCCAGGGCACCGTGAAGGCGACCGGCGGCTCGGTCAACGTGCCGGTCGCGATCGGCGGGCAGATCATCCGGCCCGGCGACGTCGTCCTCGCCGACGACGACGGAGTGATGTGCGTGCCCCGCGAGCGAGCCGGTGAGGCCATCGAGGCGTCCGCCGCCCGTACGGTCAAGGAGGAGGCCTCCCGGGCCGCCTTCGCCGAAGGCCAACTCGGCCTGGACCGGTACGGGTTGCGGGAGACCCTCGTACGCCTGGATGTGCAGTACCGGTCGTACGCCGACCACACCGACTACCCCAGCTACGCCCGCGACGAGGCGGGGTCGTGACCGGTCGGCGGCCCGAGGAGGTGCGCTGCATGCTCATGCGCGGCGGCACCTCCAAGGGCGCCTACTTCCTGGCCGAGGACCTGCCCGCCGACCCCGCCGTACGCGACGACCTGTTGCCGCGTGTCATGGGCAGCCCTGATCCGCGCCAGATCGACGGGCTCGGCGGGGCGCACCCCCTGACCAGCAAGGTGGCCGTGGTCTCCGCCTCGGCCGGTCCCGAGGCTGACGTCGACTACCTGTTCCTCCAAGTCGGCGTCGACACGCCCGAGGTGTCCGACCGTCAGAACTGCGGCAACCTGCTCGCCGGGGTAGGGCCCTTCGCCGTCGAGCGAGGGCTCGTCGCGCCGACGGACGGTGAGACCTCCGTACGGATCCGCATGCTCAACACCGGAGACCTCGCCGTCGCGACCTTCCCCACCCCGGGCGGGCGTGTCGACTACACCGGCTCCGCCGAGATATCCGGTGTGCCGGGAACCGCAGCGCCGGTGGTGATCGAGTTCCCGCCGGGCGGCAGCCCGCTGCTGCCCACCGGCAAGGTCCGCGACACGATCGCCGGTACGCCGGTGACCTGCGTGGACAACGGGATGCCGACCGTACTGATCGCCGCCTCCTCCCTGAAGGTCACCGGCTACGAGGACCCCGAGGACCTGGAGGGCGATCCGGCCCTGGCCGACCGGCTCCGCGAAATCCGTCTGGAGGCCGGCCCGTTGATGGGCCTGGGCGACGTCGAGGGCACCACCGTGCCCAAGGTCAGCCTGCTGGCGGCGCCCCTGCACGGCGGCGCGGTCATGACCCGCACCTTCATCCCGGTGCGCTGCCACACCTCCATCGGTGTCCTGGCCGCCGCGAGTGTCGCCGCCGGGCTGCGCATCGAGGGCGGCGTCGGCCAGGACGTGGCCCGTCTCCCGGCAGAGGGGGAGCGGCTGCGCATCGAGCACCCCACCGGGTTCGTGGACATCGAGGCCGGCGTCGAGTACGGAGCTGAGGGCGCCGCCCCCGTGGCCGAGGGCGCCGCCCCCGTGGCCCGCCGTACCGCTGTCGTACGCACCGCACGGAAGATCTTCGACGGCACGGTCTTCCCCCGGCCGGCCGGAGCCGCACACCACCTGTAAGGAGGCCCGCATGGCCCCGCCCCTCGGAGACATCGCCCACCTCGGGCACGTCGAACTGTTCACCCCAGACCTGGACAGCAGCGTCCGCTTCTTCACCGAGATCCTCGGCCTGACCGAGAACGGCCGCTCCGGCGACTCCGTCCACCTGCGGACCTGGGACGACTACGAGCACCACAGCCTGACCCTCACCGCCCACTCGACGTCCGGGATGCGCCGTACGGCCCTGCGCGCCTCCAGCGAGGAGGCACTCCAGCGGCGGGTCAAGGAGCTGGAGAGCGCCGGACGCGGGGGCCGCTGGGCCGAGGACGAACCCGGCATCGGCCCGCTGTACGTCTCCACCGACCCCGACGGTCACGAACTCGCCCTGTACTGGGAGAGCGAGTGGTACGAGGCGCCGCCCGAGCTGAAGCCGGGGCTGAAGAACCAGCCCCAGGCCAAGCCCGGCCAGGGGGTGGGCGTGCGCCGCCTGGACCACGTCAACTTCCTTGCCGCCGACGTCGGTTCGAACGCCGCCTTCACCCGCGACGTGCTCGGCGCCCGCCCCACCGAGCAGATCGTGCTCGACAGCGGGGAGGTGGCCGCCCAGTGGTTGACCTTCACCGACAAGTCGTACGACATCGTCTACACCGAGGACTGGACGGGTTCGCGCGGACGCCTGCACCACATCGCGTTCGCCACCGACAGCCGCGAGGACATCCTGCGCGCCGCCGATCTGTGCCTCGACAACGACGTGTTCATCGAGACCGGGCCGCACAAGCACGCCATCCAGCAGACGTTCTTCCTCTACGTCTACGAGCCGGGCGGCAACCGCATCGAGCTGTGCAACCCGCTCACCCGCCTCGTCCTGGCCCCCGACTGGCCGCTGATCAGTTGGACCCAGGCCGAGCGGGCCAAGGGCCAGGCCTGGGGCCTGAAGACGATCGAGTCCTTCCACACGCACGGCACACCGCCGGTCGACTGACGTCTCTTCACGCGCCCGCGGCGGCCCGCCGTACGTGCTCCGCGATCAGGGCGTAGACCGGCCGGGCGGCCTCGGCGTCATCGAGGTCGTAGCCGTGGTCGGCCTTGGGGACGAGATGCTGCTCGACGAGGGCGCCGGCCTTGTCAAGGCGTCCGGCGTAGCGCTCGCCCTCCGCGCGGAGGAGGTCGTACTCGGGGATGATCACGAGCGCCGGGGCGATACCCGTGAGGTCCGCGGTGTCCGCCGGGTTGGCCGGAGAGACCAGGCGATCGGCGCGCCGCCCCGAGTCCGGCACGTACGCGCTGTCGAAGACCTCGCCCATCCACGGGCGCAGCTTCGGCTTGGCGATGGCGGCCTTCTTGTCCTTGGCGCTCATCGCGAGGTCGAGCGGCGGATAGTGGAGGACCTGGAGCGCGATCGCGGGTCCGTCCTCCTCGAGGGCCTGGCGGGCCACCGCCGCCGCGAGCCCGCCTCCGGCGCTCTGGCCGCCCACGGTGAGGCGGCTGCCGTCCCAGCCGTGCTCTCCGCCGTGCGCGGCCACCCATTGGACGACCTCGTACGCCTGGCGGGTCGGGGCCGGGAACGGGTGCTGCGGCGCGACGACGTACTCCACGTTGACCACGGCCACGCCCGCCTCCGCGGCGAGGTAACGGCACAGCGCGTCGTCCATCTCCGCCCCCGGCAGGACGTACCCGCCGCCGTGGAAGTTGACGTGGACCGGCGGGAGTGCCCCGTCAGGCGGGAGCGCACCGTCGCCGGAGCCGGGCAGGTACACCACGACCTGGGCCGGGGCTATGGAGGTCGGGACCGTCAGCTCGCGGGTGTCGCGCGGAAACTCGGGAAGGCGTGCGCGCCACGAGGCCGCGGAACCGGGCCCGCCGGCCCGTCGGCTCGCCAGCGCGAGGAGCCGCTGCATGGCCTTGGCGGCAAAGGAGGCCACCACCGGCCGGGCCAAGAGGGACATGCGGGCTCCGTTCGGTCGGACTGTGTCGCCGGTCGCGGCTGAGCCGACAGGTTTGAGTCGACAGGTTTGAGTCGATGCGGTTCATTGTTGATCTCAATCATCAGGATTCCTGACGATTGATGGACGTGATACTAGCGAATCCCCGGTGGCCCGTTGCCATGGGCACCGGCCTTGTGTTCCATCGCCACCGTGGACTGCTTTCAGGATGGGGACCGGTCCCGGATCGGCGGGGGCACACTGGCGCGGGGATGCGCGGCGGAGGGGCACGCGCATCCCGTTCACCGATTCACCGACAGCAGAGGCAAATGGAGGCCCACCATGGATCACCCGGCGAGTCTGGCGCGCGGTGTCGCCGAGGCCAGCCCCGGCACCCTGCACGCACGCTCGCTCACCGGCGGCATCAGGGTCCCGCCGCGCCCGGGCCTGACGATCCGTTTCGGCCGCGGCGAGGAACCGGACGTGGACCTGGCGGTGGGCGAGGACGATCTGCGCGTCAGCCGCCGGCACGGCGAACTCACGTTTCAGGCAAGCCAGTGGTGGCTGCGCAACACCGGCCAGCAGCTGGTCCGCCTGCCGCACGGCCGGCTGATGCACATCACCACCGAACCCATCCCCCTCGCGCCCGGCTACACCCCGCTGTTCGTGAAGGGCTCCGGCTATCGGGAACACCTGGTCGAGCTGTACGTGACGGGCCACGACACCCCCGGCCTCGTACCGCGCCGCCAGGCGCCCACCGTGAAGCCGCGCATCTGGCCACTGGCCGAGGACGAGCGCCTGCTGCTGGTCGTGCTTGGCCAGCACTACCTCCTGTACGAGGACGGCCCGCGCCCCCTGTCCTACCGGCGGGCGGCCGCCCAGCTGGAGTACCTGCGCCCGGACGACAACTGGACCGACCGCCGCATCGAGCACAAGGTCAAGGCGGTCCGCCAGCGCCTCCATGACGGAGGCTTCCCCTACCCGCTGATCCACGACAAGGAGGCCGGAGCGCCCAACGACAACAACCTCCTGCACAACCTCCTGAGGGGCTTGGTCGAGTCCACCACGCTCGTCCCGCCGGACCTGGAGCTGATCGACTAGCAGGGGTGGCAGGCGCAGGGGCGGCAGGGGCGGCACCGCGCGACAGGGGCGACACGCACCTTTGCATGGGTCGCATCTGCCAGGAGTAGTCAGCTCGTTCATTGCAGGTGCGAGGCCATACGGCTTAATGTGGCGCACATGCAGTCCTACACCATCGGGCAGGCGGCCCGTCTCCTCGGCGTCAGTGCCGACACGGCGCGCCGCTGGGCGGACGCCGGGCGCGTCGCGACCCACCGCGACGAAGGCGGCCGTCGCCTCATCGACGGCCGTGATCTGGCCGCCTTCTCCGTCGAGGTCGCGCAGAGCGGCACCGACGAGGACGAACACCCGTACACCTCGGCCCGCAACGCGTTCCCCGGCATTGTCACCGCCGTGAAGCTCGGCGACGTAGCGGCCCAGGTCGAGATACAGGCGGGCCCGCACCGCCTGGTCTCCCTGCTGACCCGGGAAGCGGTCGAGGAGCTGGGTCTCGAGGTCGGTATGCGGGCCACCGCCCGTGTGAAGTCGACCAACGTGCACATCGACCGTGCCTGATCACCAGTCGACCGTGCCCGATCAGCCGTCGACCGCGCCTTCCAGCCCCGAGGAGCACCACCGCATGTCCCTCGCCCTCGCCCCCGCCCTCGCTCGCACCCGCACCGGGCGCCGCGCCGCAGCCGCCGCACTCACGGCCGCCCTGCTCGGCTCGCTCGGCGCCTGTGGCAACGACGACACCGAGCAGACCAGCGGGGCTTCGGAGGCGGCGGACCTCACCGTGCTCGCCGCTTCCTCCCTGACCGACGTCTTCAGGACCGCGGGCGCGGCGTACGAGAAGGAGCACCCGGGTACGAAGGTGACCTTCTCCTTCGCCGGGTCCCAGGAACTGGCCGCGCAGGTCGAGCAGGGCGCCCCCGCCGACGCGCTCGTCACCGCCGACACCAGGACGATGGACGGGCTGAAGGCCGACACCGGCACGCCGACCGTGATCGCCAGGAACCGCCTCGTCATCGCCGTCGGCGCGGGCAACCCGAAGAAGATCGACAGCCTTGAGGACCTGGCCGACAGCAAGCTGAAGGTCGTGCTCGCCGCCCCCGAGGTACCCGTCGGCCGCTACAGCAGGCAGGTGCTCGACGCCGAGAAGATCACCGTGAAGCCGGTCTCCGAGGAGGCCAACGTCCGCGCGGTGCTCAGCAAGGTCGAACTCGGCGAGGCGGACGCGGGCATCGTCTACAAGACCGACGCGGCCACGGCGACGGACAAGACCGACGCGATCACGATCCCCGACGACCAGAACGCCATCGCCTCCTACCCCGCGGCCACCCTGAAGGAGTCGCACGACTCCACGGCAGCCGCGGCCTTCGTGAAGTGGCTGTCCTCGCCGGAAGCCCAGAAGATCCTCCGCGACGCGGGCTTCGAGAAGCCGTAACCAGTGATGAGCCGTGACCAAAGATGAGCCGTAACCAGCCATGAACGGGATCAAGCGCACCCGCGGCGGCTTCCGTACGCCCCTCCCGCTGGCCCTCCCCGCCCTGCTCGCCATCGCCTTCCTGCTCCTCCCGCTGGCCGGCATCCTCGCCCGTACCGACTGGGGCGACCTGGGCGACCACCTGAGCAGCCCGGGCACCAGCGAGGCGCTGAAGCTCTCGATGGTCGTCTCCTTCTGGTCGCTGGGCCTTTCGCTCGTGCTCGGCGTCCCGCTGGCCTGGCTGCTGGCGCGCGTGCCGTTCCCCGGCAAGGCCTTCGTCCGCTCGCTCGTCCTGCTGCCGATGGTGCTGCCGCCCACCGTGGGCGGTGTCGCGCTGCTGCTCGCCTTCGGCCGGCGCGGGCTGCTCGGGCCCTGGCTGGAGGACACGTTCGGCATCACGCTGCCGTTCCACACCTCGGGCGCGGTCCTCGCCGCCACGTTCGTCGCGATGCCCTTCCTGGTGATCAGCCTCGAAGGGGCGATCGCCGGGCTCCGGCCGCGCTACGAGGAGACCGCCGCCTCGCTGGGCGCCTCGCCGGTACGGGTGTTCCGCACGGTGACGCTGCCCATGGTGGCCCCCGGGCTCGTCGCGGGAGCCGCGCTGACCTGGGCCCGCGCCCTCGGTGAGTTCGGCGCCACCATCACCTTCGCGGGCAACCTTCCGGGCACCACCCAGACCCTGCCCCTCCAGGTGTACCTGCTGCTCCAGGACAACCCGGAGGCCGCGACCTCCGTCTCGCTGCTGCTGCTCGCCATCGCGATGGCGGTCCTCGTCGCCCTGCGCGGGCGCTTCACGGGTACGCCGGGCAGCACGCGTACGTACGCGCCCAAGTCGCCGGTGGACGAGGGGAGTTCACCGGCCGACAATCCCGATCCCCACGCCTCGTACAAAGAGGCCTCGGACGACGAACGCTGGTCCCTGCACGCCGAGGTCACCGGTTTCAACCAGCTCGTCCTGGACGCCGAGCCGGGCACCACCATCGCCGTCGTCGGCCCCAACGGCGCGGGCAAGACCACCCTGCTGCGGGCCCTGCTCGGCCTGACTCCGCGGGCCCACGCCGAGCTGCGCCTCGGCGACACCGATGTCACCGCACTGCCCCCGCACCGCAGGGGAGTCGCCTGGGTTCCGCAGGACGGCGCGCTGTTCCCGCACCTCACCGTGCTCGCCAACACGGCGTACGGCCCGCGCGCCCACGGCGTGCCGCGCGCCGAGGCCCGCCGCACGGCACAGGAGTGGCTCGACCGGCTCGGCGTGGGCCACCTCGCGCACCGTAAACCGTCCCAGATCTCCGGCGGCCAGGCCGGACGGGTCGCCCTGGCCAGGGCATTGGCCGTACGCCCCCGGCTCCTGCTCCTCGACGAGCCGCTGGCGGCGCTCGACCAGACCACCCGCGCGCAGGTACGGCACACCCTGCGCCGTCACCTCGACGGCTTCGGCGGAGTCTGCCTGATCGTCACCCATGACCCGGTCGAGGCGGTGTCGCTCGCGGACCGTGTCCTCGTACTCGACGACGGCCGCGCCGTCCAGGACGCCCCGCCCGCCGAGGTCACCCGGCATCCGCGCTCCCCGTGGGTGGCCCGCATGCTCGGCCGCAACGCCTGGCCCGGCACGGCGACCGCCGAAGGGCTCGAACTCGCCGACGGAGGCGGCCTGTTCGTGGTCGCGGACCCGCTGACCCCGGGCGCGGAAGTCCTCGCGATCATCGCCCCCGAAGCGGTCGCCGTCCACCGGGACCGGCCCAGCGGCAGCCCCCGCAACGTCTGGCCGGGGACCGTCCGCGAGATCACCGCCACCGGCAGCAGGCTGCGCGTACTGATCACCTCCGACCGGGCGCCGGACGTGGTCGCGGAGATCACCCCGCAGGCCGCCGCCGAACTCGGCCTCGCGGACGGGGAGTCCGTATGGACGAGCATCAAGGCGACGGAGACGACGGTCGTCGTGGTGTGAGACGCGTCGCGGACCGTGTCGCTGTTGGGCCGAACGGGTGACTGTGCGCAAGAATTGCCCGGTGCAGGAAATCAGTGCGAGTCAGGTCGGGGGTATCCGGTGAACGGCTACGACGTCACCGATGAACAGTGGGAGGGGCTCGCCCAGGTCGTCCCGCTGCGAGGCCGCGACGCCTGGCCGTCGGCGGTCGACCACCGGTCGATCCCCGAGGTGGACACCGAACCGCGCCGCCGTTTCGTCGTGCTCCGGGTCAATGTCTTCGGGGACGCCCGCGAGGTCGCCGAGACTCTGATGGCCGGCGTTCCGGTCCTTCTCGACCTCACCGGCGCCGAGCCGGACGTCGCCAAGCGCGTACTGGACTTCAGTACGGGCGTGGTCTTCGGTCTTGCGAGCGGGATGCACCGGGTCGAGCGGAACGTGTTCCTGCTGACGCCGCCGGGCACCGAGGTGGCCGGGCTGATGGAGGGGGCGGGGGTTCCCGGGGCCTGAGCCGTAAAGCCAAGCCGAAAAGCTGAGCCGTAAAACACTCTGGCTCCGCCGTCCCGGGAAGGGATGGCGGAGCCAGAGTCGTAATCGAGCCTCGACCACGTGCTCGTCGGTCACTCGGTCACTCGGTCACGTCGGTGACCTTCCAGCGCTGGTTGGAGCCGGAGTTCGGCGTCCACAGCGTGACGGCCGCCCCTTCCTGGGTGGACTGTCCGCCGACCTCCAGGAGCCTGCCGGTGGCGGCGTTGACGAGGGTGAAGGTGCCGTCACCGGTCGTCGACATGATCCACTGGGTGGCCTTGTCGCGTCGGCCGCTGTCGGGCTCGAGGACCGGGGCGCCATCCCGTACAGCGAGGCGCTTGCCCTCCACCGGGTTGGTGAAGACGTACCGCTGCCGGTTGCCCGTGTCACCGCTGATCTGCCGCAGCTGCCACCGCTGTCCGGCCGCCTCCGCGGCGGCCGACCTGATGACCAGGCTGGTGCCGTTGTCGGCGACGGTCAGCGCCTTGCCGCTCTGCACGCCGGTCAGCTCGTACGTGTGCCCCTTCTGGAGCAGCGCGGCGTCCTTCGCGACGCCCGAGACGCCCTTGACGAGGAAGGAGGTCACCGACTGGGCGGGCACCGTGAAGGTGGCCTTCCGGTCACTGACCTTGACCGGCCGGTGCTTCTCCAGCTTGTCGTCGGTGCTGGTCACCACGGGGGTGACGGTCGCCTTGCCGCTGACGTGGCCGAACTTGGACAGGTCGACGGTGACCGTACGGGCCTCGGTGGTGTCGTTGACGTGGACGACGGTCGCCCCGTCACCCTTCTTGGAGACGGCGGCGGCGCTGGAGGTGTCGTTCACCTGGATCAGCCGGTCACCGGGCTTGATGTAGTGCGTGAAGTTCCGGGCGGTGTCGAACTTCGTGTTCGTGTAGATCGGGCAGCTCTCCAGGGTGTCCTTGGAGGTGCAGCTGAACGGGAGCTGGATGCTGCCCCAGTTGCCGCCCTTCGCGGACTCCCCGCCGGGCTTCATGTTGTCGTAGTCCTCGACCGGCTGCCAGAACACCCAGGCGCTCGGCTCGAGTTCGCGCAGGTCGTCGACCATGCGCTGGGCCAGGCCCAGGCCGGGACGCATGTCCGTGAAGCTCTGGCCGTCGCCCCAGTCGCCCTCGACCTCGCTCATCCACAGCGGCTTGTCCTCGGCCTTGGCGAGGTCGCGCGCGCTGGTGCGGCCGCCGGTGCCGTAGGTGTGGACGTTCATCTGGTCGACGAGGTCGCGCACCTCCTGCGGGTAGCTGAGCCAGTTCTGCGTGAAGGTGCTCGGGTTGGTCTCGTCCATCGCGGAGATCTCCGCGTCGGTACGGGACTTGTCCAGGACCGGGGCCAGCGCGCGGAGCACCTTCTGCTGGAGTTCGGGGCCCATGTGGGCGCCTTCCTGACGACCGCCGACGGGCTCGCCGTCGGGTCCCAGCTTGGTGCCCCAGTAGTCGGTGTTCGGCTCGTTGAACGGGTCGAGGGTGTCGACGTCGATCTTGTGGGCCTTCTCAAGGCGCTCAGTGGCGCCCACCAGGTACTTCGCGAAGTCCTCGACGGACTCGGGCTTCAGCTGGTCGGTCTTGGAGTCGAAGCCACCGGAGACGTAGCCGCTTTCCGTCATGAACCAGGGCGGCGAGTTGCTGAACGTCTCCCAGTGGGTGATGTCCTTCTTGATCCGGTCCACCCACCAGCGCTGGGTGGCGTCGGCCTTCGGGTTCCAGTCGGCCTTGTCCTCGGCGTCCCACCAGTCGGTGTCCTCGCGGGTGGTGCCCTCCGGGGCCTTCCACCAGCCCTCGACGGCGCCGCCGGCGCGCAGATAGTCCTTGACGTCCGGGGCGTTGCCGCCGCCGATGTTGTAGCGGGCGATGTTCAGGGCGAGTCCGCTGTCGTCGAAGAGGAGCTTCGCCAGCTTCTCCCGTATCGCGGGCGGATAGTCGCCGGTGGCGTTCGCGAACCAGACGAGGCTGGTTCCCCAGCCCTCGAACTTGTCGTGCTTGTAGGAGGGGTCGGGCCGGACGGTGACGGTGGGGGTGTCCGCTGCCGCGACCTGTGCCGTGGACGACGGGGCGGAGACCAGGGCGGCCCCGGTGGCCAGTGCGGTGAGGCCGGCGGCTCCGAGGAGCCGTCTGCTGCGGGTACGGCGTGCCATCAAGTGCTCCCAACTGCGGTGGTGGTAGCTGTGCTCGTCCTCCCGCCCGTCGGGCAGGAGGGATGGCCCTCGGACGGGTGCGGTGCGGTCCGAGGAGTCGAGGGTGGGGTTCAGTCGGCGGGCTGTCGCAGTACGGCGACTTCCCGGGGCGGCAGAACCAGGGTGTCGGCGTCGGCCGGACGGCCGGTCAGCAGCTCCCCGGCGAGTCCGGGCAGCGGCACCGTCTCGTCGGTGCGGTTGACCAGGAACAGATAGCGGCTGTCGGCGTCACGGCGTACGGCGAGCTCGACGCGCCCTTGTGCCTCGGCGGGCAGCTCGCTGCCGACACCCGCCGCGGCGAGCAGCCCCGGCAGCAGTCCGGCCAGCCCCTCAGGGCCGAGCCGGGTGGAGACGTACGCGGCCGAACCCCGGCCGGCGGGGCGGCGGGTGACGGCGGGGCGGTCGGCGTACGCACCGGTGCGGTAGCGGGCCAGCACCTCGACCTCCGGCTCGGTGACGGTGATCCGGTCGGTCCACAGCGAGCCCGTACCGGCGCCGTCCAGCTCGACGCTCTCACCGTCGAGCAGCGGCCCGAACTCCTCGATCCGGATGCCGAGCAGTTCACGCAGCGCGCCCGGGTAGCCGCCGAGCCAGACGTGGTCGTTCTCGTCGACGACTCCGGAGAAGTACGTGGTGATCAGGTGGCCGCCGTTCTCGGCGTACCGGGTGAGGTCCTTGGCCAGCTCGGCGGGGACGACGTGCAGCACGGGCGCGATCAGCACCCGGTGGCGGTCCAGGTCGGCGCGGGTGGTGACGATGTCGGCACGGACACCGAGGGCGAGGAGAGCGGAGTACCAGTCGAGCGCTTCCTGGCGGTAGTCGAGCAGAGAGGTGGGGTGCGAGTCCTGCTCGCTCGCCCACCACGACTCCCAGTCGTAGACGATGCCCACCGGGGCGGGCTCGCGTTCGCTCCCCGCGACGGGCGCCAGGGCCTTGAGGGTGTCGCCGAGGGCCACCACCGCGCGGAAGAGGTCGCTGTCCTCCCCGGCGTGCGGAACCATCGCCGAGTGGTACTTCTCGGCGCCGGCCGAGGACTGCCGCCACTGGAAGTAGCACACGGCGTCGGCGCCGTGCGCGACGTGCAGCAGCGAGTCGCGGGCCAGGTCGCCGGGCCTCTTGGCCACGTTGACGGGCTGCCAGTTGACGGCGCTGGTGGAGTGCTCCATGAGGAACCAGGGCCGTCCGCCGGCGATTCCGCTGGTCAGGTTGGCGGAGAAGGACAGCTCGTCCCGGTCCTGGGGACCGGGGTGGACGTAGTGGTCGTTGGAGACGAAGTCGATCTCGTCCGCCCAGTCCGGGTAGTTCATGCCCTTGGTGCCGTTCATCACCATGAAGTTGGTGGTGACGGGGACGTCGGGCGTGATCTGCCGGAGGACGTCGCGCTCCGCGCGCAGGTAGTCCTTCAGCGCGTCCGACGAGAAGCGCTTGAAGTCCAGTTGCTGCGTGGGGTTGGGGTGGGAGGCGGCCAGCCGGGGCGGCAGGATCTGCTCCCAGCCGCTGTAGCGCTGGGACCAGAACGCCGTGCCCCAGGCGTGGTTGAGCCCCTCCAGGGTGGTGTAGCGGGCGCGCAGCCAGTCGCGGAAGGCGCGGGCCGCGTCGTCGGAGTAGTCGTAGATGTTGTGGCAGCCCAGCTCGTTGGAGATGTGCCAGGCCACCAGCGCCGGGTGGTTCGCGTAACGGGCCGCCATCTCCCGTACCAGCCGCAGGGCGTGGTCGCGGAAGACGGGCGAGGTGGGGCGCCAGTGCTGCCGCGCCCCCGGCCACACCGTCTCACCGGTGGCGGTCACCGGGAGGATCTCCGGGTGGGCCGTGGTGAGCCAGGGCGGCGGGGAGGCGGTGGCGGTGGCCAGGTCGACGCCGATGCCGCCCTCGTGCAACAGGTCCATGACCTCGTCGAGCCAGGTGAAGTCCCACTCGTCCGGGGCCGGCTGGATGCGGGCCCAGGAGAAGATCCCCACGGAGACGACGGTGACGCCGGCTTCGCGCATCAGCCGTACGTCCTCCTCCCACACCTCACGAGACCACTGCTCGGGGTTGTAGTCGGCGCCGTAGCCGAGGCGGGGAGAGTCACCGTCCGGCCCGCTCAGCAGGCGGGTCAGGCGGGTGGCGGTCATGGTGGTCCTTCCGGTGTGTCGCACGGGGCGGCAGTCAGGCCTTCGTTCCTGCTTGCTACTCGACGGTGAAGCCCTGCTCCTCGCCGTACTTGACGGAGGCGTCCTGCCAGGACTTCAGACCCGCGGACAGCTTGGTGTTCGAGACGTACGCCTTGCCGACGGTGTCGTTGAAGATCGAGTTGGCGTACTGCTGGAAGGGCAGGTACGACCAGTCGGCGGAGACGTTGGCCGCGGACTCGGCGAAGATCTCGTTGGCCTTCTGCCCGCCGAAGTACTCGAACTCCTTGTTCTGGAACTCCGGAGACTGGAGTTCCGCGTTGGTCGCCGGGAAGGCGCCCTCGTCGATGCGGGTCTTCACACCCTCACCGGAGTTCGCGTACTCGGTGAAGGCGTAGGCGAGTTCCTTGTTCTTGCCCAGCGTGGGCAGGGTCAGGGAGCTGCCGCCGTTCTCCGCGCTCGCCTTGTCGCCCTTGGTCCAGGCCGGCATCGGGGCCGCGCGCCAGTCACCGGAGGCGTTCGGCACACCGGTGACGAAGTTGGCGGGCATCCAGGCGCCGGTGACCAGGGTGGCGATGGTGCCGTCGCCCAGGCCCTTGTACCAGTCGTCGGTCCAGCCGGTGATGGGCGCGAGGAGCTTCTCGTCGATGAGCGGCTGCCAGGTGTCGGTGTACTTCTTGGCGCCCGCGTCCGAGAAGTCGATCTTCACCTTGGTGCCGTCGACCTTGTAGGGACGTGAACCGGCCTGCCACAGCATGCTGGTGGTGCCGCCCGCGTCACCGGCGTCGGCGGCGATGAACGACTTCGGGTCGGCCTTGTTCAGCTTGCGGGCCGCCTCGACGTACTCGTCCCAGGTGGTGGGCACAGCGATCTTGTGCTTGTCGAAGACCTTCTTGTTGTAGAACATCGCCATCGGACCGGAGTCCATCGGCAGGCCGTAGACGGCGTCACCCTCGCTCACCGCGTTCCACGGACCCGGGGTGTACTTGGACTTCAGCTTGTCGGCGCCGTAGGGCGTCAGGTCGGAGAGGCCCTTGGTGAGGGCGTACTGGCTCAGCGCGAAGTACTCGACCTGCGCGACGTCGGGGACGCCCTTCTCGGCCGAGATGGCGTTCGTCAGGGCCGTGTAGTGCTTGTCGCCCGACCGCTCGCCGACGAGGTTGATCTTGACCTTGGGGTACTTCTTCTCGAAGTCGGCGGCGACCGACTTGAGCGTCGGTTCCCAGGCCCAGACCGTGACCGTGCCGCCCTTCTTCAGGGCCGCGTCGATGTCGTTGGCGGAGACCGGCTCCCCGCCGGAGCTGTCGTCGGAGTCGCCGCAGGCGGTCGCGCCGAGAGCCAGGGCGGAGACGAGGGCTATGCCGCGCAGCAGGCGGCTGGTTGTTCTGCGCATGGAGGTGCTTCCACTTCTTCGTGGGTGGGACAGGGCGAGGGTGAAATGCGTGAAGTTGCGTGGGGCGTGGGGCCTTCGGGGAGGGCTACTCCTTGACGCTTCCGGCGGCGAGCCCGGACTGCCAGTACTTCTGCAGCAGCAGGAACGCGGCGATCAGCGGCACGATGGTGAGCAGCGAACCGGTGATCACCAGGTTGAAGATCACGTCACCGCCGATCGTCTCGGCCTGGGAGTTCCAGGCACTCAGCCCCAGAGTCAGGGGATACCAGTCCGGGTCCTTGAGCATGATCAACGGCAGGAAGTAGTTGTTCCACGTCGCGACCGTGGTGAACAACAGGACGGTCACGATGCCGGGGGCGAGCAGCGGCAGGGCGACCTGGAAGAAGGTGCGCGCCTCGCTCGCTCCGTCCACACGGGCGGCCTCCATCAGTTCGGTGGGGATGGCCTCGGTGGCGAAGACCCACATCAGATACAGGCCGAAGGGCGAGACGAGCGAGGGCAGGATCACCGCCCACGGGGTGTCGGTCAGCCCCATCTTGCTGAACATCAGGAAGGTCGGCACCGCGAGCGCGGTGCCCGGGACGGCGACGGCACCGATGACCGTGGCGAAGACGCCGCGCTTGCCGGGGAAGTCGAACTTCGCCAGTGCATAGCCGCCCAGGATCGCCAGGAAGGTGGCGCCGCCGGCACCGAGGACGACGTACAGCAGGGTGTTCAGCAGCCAGCGGGTGAAGATGCCGTCGTTGTACGCGAACGTGTCGCTGATGTTGGACCACAGGGCGAAGTCGTCGGCGAACCACAGCCCGGACGAGTCGGCCAGCCCTTCCTGGGTCTTGGTGGCACTGATGACCAGCCAGATCAGCGGCACCACGGTGTAGAGCAGCATCAGGCCGGTGAGCACGGTCAGCAGCACACTGCGCTTGGGGCGCCCGGGGGTGTGCTTCTTGCGGGGCGTACGCAGCCGGGGGGTGCCCTTGCCCGCGCCGGTGGCCGGAGCGGCCGGGGACTGGGCGGCGGCGGTGAGAGGGGTGCTCATCGGGTCACGCTCCCTTGCGCATGCCGCGAAGCTGCACGATGTAGGCGATCACCATGGTGATCAGCCCCATGATGATGGCGACCGCCGCGGAGTAGTTCTGCTGCTGGCCGTTGAAGGACAGCGAGTATGTGTAGAAGTTCGGCGTGTAGTCCGTCGTGATGGCGTTGCGCGCCAACTGCCGCAGGATGTTCGGCTCGTTGAAGAGCTGGAAGCTGCCGATGATCGAGAAGATCGTCGCGATGACGAGGGCACCGCGGATGGCGGGGAGCTTGATGGCGGTGATGACGCGGAACTGTCCGGCGCCGTCGATCTCCGCGGCCTCGTAGAGCGAGTGCGGGATGACCCGCAGCGCAGAGTAGAAGATCAGCATGTTGTAGCCGACGAACTCCCAGGTGACGATGTTGCCGATCGACGCCAGGACCAGATCGGTCGAAAGCGGGTTGGGCAGGGTGACACCGAAGGCTTCGTTGATGTCGCCGACCAGGCCGTAGCGGGTGCCGTACATGAAGCCCCACATCAGGGTGGCGACCACGGCGGGTACCGCGTACGGCAGGAAGATCGTGATCCGGAAGAAGCTCTTGCCGTACAGCCGCCCGCTGTCCAGGGCGAGAGCGATGAGCAGGGCGATGCCCAGCATGATCGGCACCTGGACGACGAGGAAGAGCGAGACCCGGATGAGGGAGTCCCAGAACCGGTCGTCCTCGAGGGCCTGGGTGTAGTTGTCCAGGCCGACGAACTGGTTGCCGCCGATCAGCTGGTCCCGGAAGAGGCTCAGATAGATCGAGTAGGCGATGGGAGCCAGGAAGACAAGGGCGAAGACCGCCACGAAGGGGCCGATGAACCCCCATCCAGTCCAGGAACGGCGGTCCCGTTTCGCCGGAGGCCTGGCCGGCCGCCGATCTGCGGCCGCCGGCGGTTGTAGCGTCGTCATGTCGTTCCTCGTTCGTCCATCTCGGAACCGGCGTTGTGCGCCGCCCGATGTGTACGCAAACATCCCGCTCTGCAGAAGACCCTCAGGGTGTTATGTTTACGTAAACATCTGATGGCGGAATGTCTACACTGCCCCGATGACGGTGGTCAAGGGTCGCCAGCGGAAACTGCGCCCCGAGAAGCGAGGGAGACCGGTGGACACTGCTGACGGCACCCCGGCGAGCATGCCACGGGCACGAGCGCGTACCAGGAAACGGGCCGCCCGCCGCACTCAGAGTGCTTCCATGGCGGACGTCGCCCGGCTGGCCGGCGTCTCCTCCCAGACCGTCTCCAGGGTCTCCAACGGCTATGCGGGCGTGAACGAAGAGACCCGGCAACAGGTCCTCGCGGCCATGAAGGAGCTGGGCTACCGGCCCAACAGCGCCGCACGGGCGCTCAAACGCGGCGAGTTCCGCACCATCGGGGTCATCACCTTCGGCCTCTCCACCACGGGCAACGTCCGCACCCTGGAGGCGATCGCCACCTCCGCGGCCCACGAGGGCTACGCCGTCACGCTCCTGCCCGTCGCGGTCCCCACCCAGGACGAGGTGCGCGGCGCGTTCTCCCGGCTGGGGGAACTGGCCGTCGACGCCGTCATCGTCATCCTGGAGGTGCACCTGCTCGACGCGGTGGCGCTCTCCCTCCCGCCGCACGTCCAGGTCGTCGTCGCCGACTCGGACGCCGGCGACCGCTACACCGTGGTCGACACCGACCAGGCGGGCGGCAGCCGAACCGCCGTGCGCCATCTGCTCGACCTCGGCCACCGCACGGTCTGGCACCTGGCCGGTCCCGAGGAGTCCTACGCAGCGCAGCGCCGCGCCCACGCCTGGCGCACCGAACTCACCGCGGCCGGACGCACACCACCGCCTCCCGTACGGGGCGACTGGTCGGCCGCCTCCGGCTACGAAGCCGGACTCGAACTCGCCCGCAGACCCGACTGCACGGCGATCTTCGCCGCCAACGACCAGATGGCGCTCGGCCTGCTGCGCGCCCTGCACGAACAGGGCCGGAAGGTACCGGACGACGTCAGCGTCATCGGCTTCGACGACATCCCCGAGTCCGGCTCCTTCATGCCGCCCCTGACCACCGTCCACCAGGACTTCGCCGAGGTGGGCCGGCTCTGCGTCGAGGGCGTGCTGCGGCAGATGCACCACGAGAGGACCGAACACGGCACCACGCTCGTGCCCACGCGACTCGTCGTACGCAAGAGCACGGCGCCGCCGCCTTGACCTGCTGATCCCCCGATCGTAGGAAGGTCCCTCGGGCGGAACGGTTCGGCACGTTTGCGGATGCTTACGGTCCGCATATGACCGTGCCATTCCAGAGGACCGCCGTGGACGCTGTGCCCTCCATGGACGCTGTGCCCTCCATGGACACCCAGGTCGCCGTGGATGTCGCCGCCCGCCCGGACCGGCCGAGTGTCACCGCGCTGCGGCTCTCCGCGTTCGCCGCACACCGGCGCACGGAGTTCCCACTCGGGCCGCTGACCCTCTTCGCGGGGCCGAGCGGCAGCGGCAAGAGCAGCGCACTGCGGGCGTACGAGGCACTGGCGCGACTGGGCGGCGGGGCGCCGCTGGGCGAGGTGTTCCCGGATCCCGGTGCCTGCGTTCCCGAGCGGGCGCGGCCCGACGCCCAGCGGCGGCGCGGCTTCCGCATCGGCTGTACGGTCGCAGGACCCGCCGGAGTCGCACGGCTCGACCTCGCCGTGCAGGCCGAGCCCGAACTCCGTATCGTGGGCGAGCGGTTGACGGCCGACGGCGTGACCCTGCTGGAGACGGCCCTGCGCGACCCGAGCCGCCCCACCGTGCAGGCGGCCTGGCACACGGCGGGCTCGTCCCCCGTGACCCGGGCCCCGCTCCCGGACGACCGGCTCGGCACCGCCCTGCTGCCCCTGCGTGTGGCCGGCAAGACGGACGGCCAGCGCCAGGTCCTCGCCGCCGCCGAGCAGATGGTGGTCGCCCTGCGGTCCGTCTTCGCCTGCGACCCGGCTCCCCGGCATATGCGCGCCGCCGTGCCGCTCGGCGCGGGGCGACTGCTCCGAGGCTGCGGCAACCTCGCCGAGGTGCTGTGGCGTACGCGGTCGGAGTGCGCGCGGCGGCACGGGCAGCTCGTCGCGGCGGTACGGGAGGGATGTGCGGGACGGGTCGTCGACGTGCTGGCCCAGCAGGTGTCATCCGGCGGGACGGGCGCGGGGGCGGTGCCGACGGTTCGGGCGCTGCTCGACCGGGGCGACGGGCTGCGGACGCCTCTCGGACTGCTGGGGGACGGGGAGTTGAGGTACCTGGCCCTCGCTCTGGTGCTGCTCACCGGGCCGGGTGTGCTGGAGGTCGACACGGCGGGGGAGGTGCCCGAGGCGCTTCAGACGCTGACCGTTCTCGCCGACGGCCTGGACCGGGATCTCGACGTACGGCAGCGGGAGACGCTCGGACGGCTGGCGGCGCGGATGTGCGAGCGCGGGCACATCCGGCTGGTGGGGGC
>NZ_JAAKZY010000091.1 GCF_011045015.1 Streptomyces scabichelini
CGGGGAGGGTGGGGTGGTTCCGCTCCGTCAGTTTCGGGTTCCTGCGGTCGTTTCACACAGGTCCCGTAGCCCAGTCCTGTAGCCCAGGTCCCGTAGCTCAGGTCCCGGAGATGGGCCCTCCCTTACTCCGGCCGCACTCCCATACTCCGGCCGCACTCCCTTACTCCGGAGCTGCCCTCTCTTACTCCCGCTCCGTAAGCGTCAGCAGCGTCGCCTCAGGCGGGCATGCGAACCGTACCGGCGTGTAGCGATTCGTACCGCAGCCCGCCGAGACGTGCAGGTACGCCGTCCGGCCGCCGGACGTATGCGTGGACAGGCCCTTCACTCGGTCCGTGTCCAGGTCGCAGTTGGTGACGAAGGCGCCGTAGAAGGGGAGGCAGACCTGGCCGCCGTGGGTGTGGCCGGCCAGGATCAGGGGGTAGCCGTCCGCGGCGAAGGCGTCGAGGGCGCGCAGGTACGGGGCGTGGACAAGGCCCATGGAGAAGTCGGCCGAGTCGGACGGGCCGCCGGCCACGTGCGCGTACCGGTCGCGTTTGATGTGCGGGTCGTCGAGGCCCGTCAGCTCGATCTCGAAGCCGTCGATCTTCAGCGTGCCGCGTACGTTCGTCAGGTTCAGCCACCCCGCCGAGTCGAACCCGTCGCGCAGGTCCTCCCACGGATTGTGGATCGCGCCGACGACGGGCGGGTTGCCGTTCAGCCCGTGCCGCCCCTGCACCTTCTCGAGCAAGTAGCGGGCGGGGTTGCGGGGTTTGGGCCCGTAGTAGTCGTTCGAGCCGAAGATGTACGCCCCCGGGAACTCCATCAGCGGGCCAAGGGCGTCCAGGACCTCCGGTACGCCCTCCGGATCGGACAGGTTGTCGCCGGTGTTGATGACGAAGTCGGGGCGCAGCCCGGCCAGCGAGTGCAGCCAGCGCTGCTTCTTGCGCTGGCCGCTCACCATGTGGATGTCGGAGACCTGGAGGACGCGGAGCGGGCGCATGCCCGCCGGCAGCACCGGCACCGTCACCCGCCGCAGGCGGAAGGAGCGGGCCTCGAAACCCACCGAGTAGAGCAGACCGGCGGCGCCAGCCGCCGCGATTCCCAGGGGTACTCCGTATCGCGCGCGCATACGCCCATCGTGTCAGACGGCGCGCAGCCGTGAAGCCATCGCATGATCCCCTGGACGCCATCTCACAGCCACCACACAACCATCGCACGGCCACTGCACAGCCACCCGAGGCCACCGAGGGCCATACCCCGGGAAATCACCGAGGGGCGTGCCCCGGGAAATCAATGGGCGGCCGTCGCACCACACCTGCGACAATCAACCCATGACCACGCTCAAGTCGAAGCTGCAGGCAGACCTCAACGCCGCGATCAAGGAGCGCGATGAGCTCCGCTCCTCGACGCTCCGGCTGACCCTCGCCGCGATCACGAAGGAGGAGGTCGCGGGCAAGGAGAAGCGCGAGCTCTCCGACGAGGAGGTCACGAAGGTGATCACCCGTGAGGCGAAGAAGCGCCGCGAGGCCGCCGAGGCCTTCGCGCAGGGCGGTCGCGCCGAGTCGGCCGAGCGGGAGAAGGCGGAGGGCGAGGTTCTCGCCGACTACCTGCCCAAGCAGCTGTCCGACGACGAGCTCCAGCGGATCGTCGCCCAGGCGGTCGAGGAGGCCAGGGCGGCCGGTGCCGAGGGCCCGCGCGCCATGGGCCAGGTCATGAAGATCGTGAACCCGAAGGTGGCGGGCCAGGCCGAGGGCGGCCGCGTCGCCGCCGCGGTGAAGAAGCTGCTCGCGGGCTGAGGCCGGAGACCGAAGACCGGAGGACGGCCGGGAGGCCGCAGTCGTACGCCGATGGGGCGCCCCTTGCCGCAAGGAGCGCCCCATCGGCGTACGAGAACCGGCTCGTACGGAACCCGGTCTACGGGAAGTTGCCGCCGTTCCCGTTCCCGCCGCCGTTGTTCCCGTTCCCGCCGATCGTCCACTCCTCCGGGATCGAGAAGGACGGGTCGGGGAGGGGGAGGTCACCGATGCCGCCGTTCCCGTTCCCACCGTTGCCGTTCCCGTTCCCGGGGTCGTCGTTGTCGCCGTCGTCCGGGCGGTCCCTGTCCTCGTCGGGCGGGTCGGGGATGTCGATGTTGTTGAAGCTCGGGGCTTCCTTGCCCTCAAGGGCGCCGGTCATGGCGTCCTTCCAGATCGGGCCGGGCACCCGGCCGCCGTAGACCTTCTCGTGCCACTCGCCGCCGATCGTGATGTTCGACATCTTGACGGCCTGGGTGGCGCTGCCGACCCAGACGGCGCCGGACATGTTCGGCGTGTAGCCGACGAACCAGGCGTTCCTGCGCTCGTCGGTCGTGCCTGTCTTACCCGCGTTGGCGCGGTCGGTGAGGCCGGCCTGCTGCCCCGTACCGGAGTCGACCACGCCGCCCAGCAGCTTGTTGATGGTGTCCGCCGTGGTCTCGGACATCGCCCGGCTGCAGGTCGACTTCGGCACTGCCAGCGACTTGCTTTCGCCGCCGATCCTCTGGTCGATCGACTCGATGGCGATCGGCGTGCAGTACGTACCGCGGTTGGCGAAGGTCGCGTACGCGCTCGCCATCGTCAGCGGCGAGATACCGGTGGAGCCGAGGGTGAGGGAGGACGGCACGATGGGCAGCTTCTTGCCGTTGCCCTGCACCACGCCCATCTTGTCGAGGATCTTGGACACCGGGCACATTCCGATGTCCCCGAGCATCTGTACGAAGTAGGTGTTGACGGATTTCTCCATCGCCTCCTTCAGGCGGTACGGGCCGACCTCGGACTCGTCCTCGTTCTCCACCTTGGCGCCTTCGGTGTTCCGCCACGGGCTCGAGTCACAGGTCTGCACCGTCTCCGGATACGCCATTTCGTACGGTGCCGGGTAGGACTGGATCGGCGGGGTGCCCCCCTCGAGGGCGGCAGCGGCCAGGAACGGCTTGAAGGTCGAACCGGTCGGGAAGCCGAAGTTCGAGCCGCCCCTGCCCCGGTCGACCGAATAGTTGATCTCGGTCTCGTTCTTGCCGTAGCCGTACGGCTTCGACTGGCCCATGCCGAGGATCTTGCCGGTGCCCGGCTCGACCAGCGTGGTGGCCGTGGCGACCTTGTCCGACTTCTTGACGTGGCTCTTGATCGAAGCCTGCACCGAGTCCTGTGCCTGCGGGTCGAGCGTCGTACGGATCGTCAGGCCGCCCTGGTTCCAGACCTTCGCCCGGGCCTTCTTGGTCTTGCCGAAGACCTTGTCGTTCAGCACCAGTTCGCGTACGTAGTCACAGAAGAAGCTGGCGCCCTTGACCGCCGTGATACACCCGTTGTTCGGCTTGCTGACCTTCAGCGCGAGCGGCTGTTCCTTGGCCTTGTCGGCCTCCGCCTGTGAGACGTCGCCCATGTCGGCCATGCGCTGGAGCACGATGTTGCGCCGCTTGATGGCCTCTTCCTCGTCGTTGACCGGGTCGTAGCGGGTCGGCGACTGGACGACGCCGGCGAGCAGCGCGGCCTGTTCCAGGTTCAGGTCCTTGGCGGACGTGGAGAAGTAGCGCTGGGCCGCGGCCTCGACGCCGTACGCCTGCTGCCCGAAGAACGTGATGTTCAGGTAGTTCTCGAGGATCTTCTTCTTGCCGAGCTCCTCCTCGACCTGGATCGCGTGCTTCAGCTCATTGATCTTGCGGCCGAGGGTCTGCTGTGTGGCCTGGGCGATCTTCGTCGGGTCGTCGCCGGCTTCCTCGACGAAGACGTTCTTCACGTACTGCTGCGTGAGCGTGGAGGCGCCCTGGGAGACGCCGCCGCTCTGCGCGTTCTTGTTGAGGGCGCGCAGGATGCCCTTCAGGTCGATCGCACCGTGCTTGTAGAAGCGCGAGTCCTCGATCGCGACGATCGCCTTCTGCATGTACGGCGAGATGTCCTTGAGGTCGACCACCGTGCGGTCGCGCGAGTAGACGGTGGCGATCGTCCCGCCCTGGTTGTCCAGGATCGTGGTGCGCTGACTCAGCGGCGGACGCTTGAGGTTGGCGGGGATCTCGTCGAATCCCTCGACCGAGCCCTTGGCCGCCAGCCCCAGTGCGCCGGCCGCGGGCAGCGCGATGCCTGCCGCGACGGCTCCCGCGAGCACGCTGACACCTAGGAACTTGGCGGCCTGCTGTACCGGCGACAGACCCCCACCCGAGCGCTTGTTTGCCATGAGAGCAGCCTAATCCGTAGTTCTGTGCGTTCCGACGGAGCGGGTGCTTCCCGGGAAGCTCGGGTACCGAGTCGTGACATCAGTAGTCGAGATCAGCAGTCGTGAAGTCACTGGCCGTGACATCACCGGCCGTGACATCACGGCATGGCAACGCGAGGCGTCTACGTTCCCAATCGCCGGACACGCGTATATGCCTTGGCCTAAGCTGCTCTCAACTGTCACAGCAGTAGGGCTACGTATCAATACGGCTGGCGACCCCGAATCGTTCCAGTCGATTCCCAACTTTTTTGTTGGACTCGTGCCCGAATCCGCCTCATGTGTCACCCGGCGCCCGTTGTGACGCAGCTCAACTGTCCTGGTTTGCCAGGAAGGTTACGTATGCCCTCAGCTCACTCCGTTGGGTGATCTGCCGCGTACCCATAGTCCATTCGGGCCATTCAAGATTGGGCCCGAAGGGGCTGGTTGACTGTGCCCACCTTCCGTAACGTCCTCAACTGGCGGCGGTGAATATGCCGCTGCCGCCGTGGGGGAGCCTCGATTCGGGAGAGGACGGCGCCGGTATGGGCTGGGTAACCGACTGGAGTGCGCAGGCGGCCTGTCGCACTACCGATCCGGACGAACTGTTCGTTCAAGGAGCAGCGCAGAACAGGGCCAAGGCGGTGTGCACCGGATGTCCGGTGCGCACGGAGTGCCTGGCCGACGCGCTGGACAACCGCGTCGAGTTCGGCGTGTGGGGAGGAATGACCGAGCGGGAGCGCCGCGCACTGCTGCGCAGGCGGCCCACGGTCACCTCCTGGCGCAGGCTGCTCGAGACAGCGCGTACGGAGTACGAGCGGGGGGCGGGCATTCTGCCCCTCGACGAGGAAGAGGTGTACGAGAACTACGCGGCGGTGGGCTGACCGCTCGCCGCGGTCGCACCGTGCGCAGCACTACACAGCGCACAAAGCCGTATACGACAGCTGTACGGCCGTATACGACGCCGTCTCTGCGACCAGGACCCGTGCGGTCCCGTACGCGGCAGGGGTCCACGCGGCCCCGAGAGGCTCACGCAGCTCCGGCCGGGGACGCACCGGCCGCGAGCCGTTCCCCGATGTCCCGCAGCCCCGCGAGGTCGTGCACATCGCCGGGCAGCGCGGGCACCTCAGCCACGGCCACCTCGGGGTGGAGCGCGGTGAAGCGGTCACGCGTGCGCTGCTCGCGGGAGAGCAGCCGCATGCGCTCGGCGTGCAACCTCAGCAGGCCTGCGGTGAGTTGGTCGACGGTTCGGGCCGTCCCTGCTCCTTCGGCGTTGAACCGGTCCGCGGCGGGGGAGCCTGCGTCGGGTGCGGGAGCCTCGGGAACGGCGGAAGCGGGAGATTCTGAACTGTCGTACGTGTCGGGAGAGTTACGAAGTCCAGCTTTCCCGCCCTCCTGATCCACAATGCGGGCTTCGGCAAGATTTTCCGCGGCGGCCGGATCGGCTTCCCTGGTGGCCCGATCGGGTTCTGTGGTGGCTGCGTCGATTTCCGTGGCGGTCGCACCGGCATCCGTGGTGACCGGGTCGGGTTCCGTGGTGGTCGCACCGGCTTCCGTGGCGGGCGCATCGGCGGCGAGGCCGAGTTCCTCCGCGGCGGCGAGCGCGCGCTCGGCGGACAGCTGGGTGGCGCCGCTGCTGTGGACCCGGTTCAGGACGAGACCCGCGAGCGGCATGTCCTCGGCGGCCAGGCGCTCCACGAAGTAGGCGGCCTCGCGCAGTGCGTCCCGCTCCGGGGCCGCCACCACAAGGAACGCCGTCCCTGGCGCCTGGAGGAGCTTGTACGTGGCGTCGGCGCGCGTGCGGAAACCACCGAAGGTGGTGTCCATCGCGGCGACGAACGTCTGGACGTCCTTGAGGAGCTGGCCGCCGAGCAGCTTGCCCAGGGTGCCGGTCATCATCGACATCCCGACGTTCAGGAACTTCATCCCGGCGCGGCCGCCCAGCTTCGCCGGCGCGGTCAGCAGCCGGATCAGCCTGCCGTCCAGGAAGGACCCGAGCCGCTTCGGAGCGTCCAGGAAGTCGAGCGCCGAGCGTGAGGGGGGCGTGTCGACGACGATCAGGTCCCACTCGTCGCGGGCCCGCAGCTGGCCCAGCTTCTCCATCGCCATGTACTCCTGCGTGCCCGCGAAGCCCGCCGAGAGCGACTGGTAGAAGGGGTTGCCCAGGATCGTGGCGGCCCGCTCGGGGTCCGCGTGCGCCTCGACGATCTCGTCGAAGGTGCGCTTCATGTCGAGCATCATCGCGTGCAGTTCGCCGTCCGCGGAGTCGTCGATGCCCTTCACGCGGCGCGGGGTGTTGTCGAGCGCGTCGATGCCCATCGACTGGGCGAGCCTGCGCGCCGGGTCGATGGTGAGGACGACCACCTTCCGGCCGCGCTCGGCGGCACGCAGCCCGAGGGCCGCCGCGGTGGTGGTCTTGCCGACGCCGCCCGCCCCGCAGCAGACCACGATGCGGGTCTTCGGGTTGTCGAGCAGCGGGTCGACGTCCAGGACGCGGACCGGGTCCAAGCTCATGAGATCCCCTGCTGACGCAGTTCCGTGGCGAGTTCGTACAGGCCCGCCAGGTCCATTCCCTCGGCGAGCAGCGGGAGTTCGTGCAGTGGGAGGCCGAGCTCCTGGAGCACGGCCCGCTGCTCGCGCTCCAGTGCGTACCGCTCGGCGTACTCGTCCGCCTGGGTGAGCAGCGGATCCACGAGCCGCTCGGCGACCCCGCCGCGGCGTGCGCCGCCGAGTCCGGCCGCGGACAGCGACTTGGCGATGGCCGTACGCGACGCTTCGCGTGTGAGCTCCAGGTCGGCCTCGTCGAGGATCGCGGGCCGCACCATGTTCACGATGGTCCGGCCCACAGGCAGCTTCGCGGCACGCAGCTCGGAAAAGCCGTCCACGGTCTCCTGGACGGGCATCTCCTCGAGGAGTGCCACCAAGTGCACGGCCGTCTCCCGGGACTTGAGGACCCGCATGACGGCCTGCGCCTGATTGTGTATCGGGCCGATCTTGGCGAGCCCTGCCACCTCGTCGTTCACATTCAGGAAGCGGGTGATGCGGCCGGTCGGCGGGGCGTCCATCACCACGTAGTCGTACGCGAACCGGCCGCTCTTGTCCTTCCGGCGTACGGCCTCGCAGGCCTTCCCGGTGAGGAGTACGTCCCTGAGGCCGGGCGCGATCGTCGTCGCGAAGTCGATGGCGCCCAGCTTCTTCAGGGCGCGTCCCGCGCCCCCCAGTTTGTAGAACATCTGGAGGTAGTCGAGGAGCGCCAGCTCGGGGTCGATGGCGAGGGCGAACACCTCCCCGCCCCCGGGAGCGACGGCGATCTTCCGCTCCTCATAGGGCAGCGCCTCCGTCTCGAAGAGCTGTGCGATGCCCTGCCTGCCCTCGACCTCGACCAGGAGGGTGCGCTTGCCCTCCGTCGCGAGGGCGAGCGCGAGGGCTGCGGCGACCGTCGTCTTACCGGTGCCGCCCTTGCCGCTGACGACCTGGAGCCTGCTCACATCTTCGAGCCTAACCAGTCCGCGCCGTGGCTACGCAGGAGGCTGTGGACAACGTGTGCCGGAGGCGGTGGACAACGTGTGCCGGAGGCTGCGGATGATGCGCGCGGGAGGCCGTGTGCGGCAGCGGCTACAGTCGGCCACATGACCAAGTGGGAATACGCAACCGTGCCGCTGCTCGTACACGCCACGAAGCAGATTCTGGACACCTGGGGCGAGGACGGCTGGGAGCTCGTCCAGGTGGTGCCCGGGCCGAACAACCCCGAGCAACTGGTGGCCTACCTGAAGCGCGAGAAGCAGGCATGAGCGCTGTCGAGTCCAAGCTGGCCGAGCTCGGGCTGAGCCTGCCCGAGGTCGTGCCGCCGCTGGCCGCGTATCAGCCCGCCGTGCAGTCCGGGGTGTACGTCTACACCTCCGGCCAGCTCCCCATGGTGGACGGCAAGCTTCCGGTCACCGGCAAGGTGGGTGCGGAGGTGACGCCGGAGGCGGCCAAGGAGCTGGCGGCCACGTGCGCCCTGAACGCCCTGGCCGCGGTCAAGTCGATCGCGGGTGACCTCGACCGCGTCGCGCGCGTGGTGAAGGTCGTCGGCTTCGTGGCCTCGGCCTCCGACTTCACGGGCCAGCCCGCCGTCCTGAACGGCGCGAGCGAGCTGCTGGGCGCGGTCCTGGGCGACAAGGGCGTCCACGCCCGGAGCGCGGTCGGTGTGGCGGTGCTTCCGCTGGACGCGCCCGTGGAGGTCGAGATCCAGGTGGAGCTGACGGGGGCGTAGTCGGGTCCCCGGGAGGGCGTCGGTCAGCCGAAGATCGGGCTCCCCAGGGGCATCGGCGCATCGGGTCTCCAGGACGGTCCCTGGTCGGTCCGTGGCTGGCCCTGGACGGTCTCTGGACCGTCCCTGGAGCAGCCGATTGTTGCCTCTCGAACATCAGCTCTCTACGGGATAGCCTCCGCGCATGGCGAATGGGCAGTGGTACCCACCGGAGTGGCCCGAGCGGATCCGCGCGCTCGCGGAGGGCAGGCTCACACCGGTCACCCCCAGGCGGGCGGCCACCGTCATGCTGCTCAAGGACACCGACGGCGCCCCCGCCGTGCACATGCTGCGCAGACGCGCCTCCATGGCCTTCGCCGGAGGCGCGTACGCGTATCCCGGGGGCGGCGTGGACCCCAGGGACGACGACCGCCAGATCCGCTGGACGGGCCCCACGCGCGCGTGGTGGGCGTCCCGGCTCGGCGTCGACGAGACCTCCGCCCAGGCCATCGTCTGCGCGGCGGTGCGCGAGACGTACGAGGAAGCGGGCGTGCTGCTCGCCGGCCCCACCCCCGACACCGTGGTCGGCGACACCACGGGCGACGACTGGGAGGCGGACCGTGAGGCCCTGGTCGCCCGGGACGTCTCCTTCGCCGAGTTCCTGGACCGCCGAGGGCTCGTCCTGCGTTCCGACCTCCTCGGCGCCTGGACGCGCTGGATCACCCCGGAGTTCGAACCGCGCCGCTACGACACGTGGTTCTTCGTGGCCGCCCTCCCGGAGGGCCAGCGCACCCGCAACGCGTCCACGGAGGCCGAGAGCACCGTGTGGATCCGCCCCGGGGAGGCGGCGGACGCGTACGACAAGGGCGATCTCCTGATGATGCCGCCCACCGTCGCGACCCTGCGCCAGCTCCGCCCGTACGCCACCGCCGCCGACGCCCTCGCCGCCGCGCCCGACCGGGACCTGGCCCCCGTCCTGGCCAAGGCCCGCCTGGAGAACGGCGAGCTGGTGCTCTCCTGGCCAGGACACGACGAGTTCACCAAGCACATCCCGAACGGTGGAGCCCCCGCATGACCGACGCAGCCGCCCTTCCCGGCCAGCCGCGCGGCGGGGTTCTCGACGGCCCCGCCACCCCGCGTGCCATCAACGTCCTCGCGCCCAACGCGTCCCCGATGACGCTCGACGGGACGAACACGTGGATCCTCTCCGAGCCGGACTCCGAGCTCGCGGTGGTGATCGACCCGGGGCCCCTGGACGACGTACATCTGCGCAATGTCGTCGACACGGCCGAGAAGGCGGGCAAGCGGGTCGCGTTGACCCTGCTGACGCACGGGCATCCGGACCATGCCGAGGGCGCCGCGCGGTTCGCGGAGCTGACCGGCACGAAGGTGCGGGCGCTCGACCCCGCGCTGCGGCTCGGTGACGAGGGCCTCGCGGCCGGAGACCTGATCAGGACGGGTGGCCTGGAGCTGCGCGTCGTACCGACCCCCGGCCACACCGCCGACTCGCTGTGCTTCCATCTGCCCGCCGACCGGGCCGTCCTGACCGGCGACACGATCCTGGGCCGGGGCACCACGGTCGTCGCGCACCCCGACGGGCGTCTGGGCGACTACCTGGACTCCCTGCGGCGGCTGAGGTCCCTGACGGTCGACGACGGGGTGCACACGGTGCTGCCGGGCCACGGGCCCGTCCTGGACGACGCCCAGGGCGCCGTGGAGTTCTATCTCGCCCATCGCGCCCACCGCCTCGCCCAGATCGAGACGGCGGTCGAGGACGGTTACCGGACTCCGGGCGAGGTCGTGGCGCATGTGTACGCCGATGTGGACCACTCGCTGTGGCCGGCGGCGGAGCTGTCGGTGCGGGCGCAACTGGACTATCTGCGGGAGCACGGCCTTATTTAGGTACTCAGGCCATGGATATGCCCCTATCGGCCCTCCTAGGGGCGAGGTTTCTTGATGCCGTGCACGCGCGCGTACTCCTCGGCGAGCCATGGCCCGAGGTTGTCGACGTACGACCGCAGGACTGCGAGATCACCTGTCGGCTCGTACGCCACAACAGCCGCCGTCCGCATCTCCGCGGCCCGCTCCGGGTAGTACCGCCCGAACACCTCCGCCATCTCGTGGCGTCGAGCCCTCTACGGTGAACGGTTCCGACCATGGAGCTACTGTGCCCCGATGACCCTGGGCTTCGGGAGCCCCGTCAGGGGCGCGGGGAACTGCGCGACAAGCCACAACGGACCCGCAGCCGACGCACGACCTGGGTGTGTCTGTCGGGGGGTCCGGGGGCGCAGCCCCTGGGACGGGACGGGGCGGCGGGGGTGGGACCCATCCCGGGAGCGCCCCCCGGCACCAAGCACGACGGGGTCCCGCTCCCAAAAGGGCAGGACCCTGTCGACGTACCGCCAAGACCCAGCGTCAGCGAGACCGCTTGGCCAGCCGCTCCACGTCCAGCAGAATCACCGCACGCGCCTCCAGGCGGAGCCACCCGCGGCCCGCGAAGTCGGCGAGCGCCTTGTTGACCGTCTCGCGGGAGGCGCCGACGAGTTGGGCGAGCTCCTCCTGGGTCAGATCGTGTACGACGTGGATGCCTTCCTCGGACTGCACGCCGAAGCGGCGCGAGAGGTCCAGGAGCGCGCGGGCCACGCGGCCCGGCACGTCGGAGAACACCAGGTCGGACATCTGGTCGTTGGTCTTGCGCAGGCGCCGGGCGACGGCGCGCAGCAGGGCGGCGGCCACCTCGGGGCGTGCGTTCAGCCACGGCTGGAGGTCGCCGTGGCCCAGGCCCAGCAGCTTGACCTCGGTCAGCGCGCTGGCGGTCGCCGTACGCGGGCCCGGGTCGAACAGCGACAGCTCGCCGATGAGCTCGCCGGGACCCAGGACGGCGAGCATGTTCTCGCGGCCGTCGGGGGACGTGCGGTGGAGCTTCACCTTGCCCTCGGTGACCACGTACAGGCGGTCACCCGGGTCACCCTCGTGGAACAGCGCGTCGCCGCGCGCGAGGGTCACCTCACTCATGGAGGCGCGGAGCTCCGCGGCCTGCTCGTCATCGAGCGCCGCGAAGAGCGGGGCGCGCCGCAGAACGTCGTCCACGAGTTCTCTCCTTGTCGACCTGCTCAGGGGATCTTGCTCCCCCGTCTATCAGGGGACGGTGCTCCCCATGTTGCCGGACGGTCCAAACAGTGTGATCAGTCACAAGTCTGCCGCACGCACGTCCCGGGCAGTGCAGCAGGGGGCCAATTGGCGGCCGATCCCGGAGGGCCGGGGCGGATGTCAGCGGCGGGCTTTAGGCTGGCCGGGTGTCCAAATCGCCGGTGAGAGCACAGGCCAAGGGGGCTGGACGGGTGGTTGCGCGTCGCGATTCCGCTGTGGGCGAACAGAGCCCCGACGGAACGAAGGAAACGGCAAAAGCGGCAAATTCGTCCCCGGTCGAGAGGGCGTCGGGGGTCGCGAAGAAGGCGACGGCCACGACGAAGAAAGCTGCGCCCGCCAAGAAGGCGACGGCTACGACGAAGAAGGCTGCGCCCGCCAAGAAGGCCTCCCCTGCCCAGAAAGCCGCGCCCGCCAAGAAGGCGGCCCAGGCGGCGACCGAGGCCACCGCCAAGAAGGCCACCTCCAAGAAGGCCACCGCCAAGAAAGCGACCCCCGCCGAAGTGACCCCCGCCAAGCCTCCCCGGAACGAGTCCCGTACCGCCCTGGTCCGCCGCGCCCGCCGTATCAACCGCGAGCTCGCCGAGGTCTACCCGTACGCCCACCCGGAGCTGGACTTCGAGAACCCCTTCCAACTCGTGGTCGCCACCGTGCTGTCGGCCCAGACGACCGACCTGCGGGTGAACCAGACGACCCCGGCCCTCTTCGCCAAGTACCCCACCCCCGAGGACCTGGCCGCGGCGAACCCCGAGGAGGTCGAGGAGATCCTGCGGCCGTGCGGGTTCTTCCGGGCCAAGACCAAGTCGGTGATAGGGCTCTCCAAGGCCCTGCGGGACGACTTCGGCGGCGAGGTCCCAGGACGCCTGGAGGACCTCGTCAAGCTCCCCGGAGTGGGCCGCAAGACCGCCTTCGTGGTCCTCGGCAACGCCTTCGGGCGGCCCGGGATCACTGTGGACACCCACTTCCAGAGGCTCGTCCGCCGCTGGCAGTGGACCGACGAGAAGGAGCCGGACAAGATCGAGGCAGCCGTCGGCTCGCTCTTCCCGAAGAGCGAGTGGACGATGCTCTCGCACCACGTGATCTTCCACGGCCGTCGTATCTGCCATGCCCGCAAGCCCGCCTGCGGTGCCTGCCCGATCGCCCCGCTCTGCCCGGCGTACGGGGAGGGCGAGACGGACCCGGAGAAGGCCAAGAAGCTCCTGAAGTACGAGAAGGGCGGCTTCCCGGGTCAGCGCCTCAAGCCTCCGCAGGCGTACCTGGACGCGGGTGGCCTCCCCGCGCCGCCGCTGGGGGTACCCGTGCCGGGTGCGCCCGCAGCGGATGCGGGATGACGGAACGAACAGGCGGTGCACAGGCGTTGAGATCAGCAGAACGGGGGTGGCGATGACGCACGCGAGCGATATGCACAACGGCCGGCTGAGCCTGAGCAAAGACGGCCTGCCCGACTGGCTTGACCCGGTGGTGCACGCCGTCGAGACGGTGGAGCCGCTGCAGCTGAGCCGCTTCCTGCCGCCGGCGAACGGCGCGGGCCGCCAGTCCGCCGTACTGATCCTGTTCGGCGAGGGCGAGTGCGGTCCCGAGCTGCTGCTCATGGAGCGGGCCAGTTCGCTCCGATCGCATGCGGGGCAGCCCTCGTTCCCCGGTGGCGCCCTCGACCCCGAGGACGGCGACCCGAAGGCCGACGGGCCGCTGCGGGCCGCTCTCCGCGAGGCTGAGGAGGAGACCGGGCTCGACCCGCGCGGCGTCCAGCTCTTCGGCGTGCTGCCCGCGCTCTACATCCCGGTGAGCGGCTTCGTGGTCACCCCGGTGCTGGGCTGGTGGCGCGAGCCGACGCCGGTGGGTGTGGTCGATCCGAACGAGACGGCCCGGGTGTTCACGGTCCCCGTGGCGGATCTCACGGACCCCGCCAACCGCGCGACGACCGCCCACCCCAGCGGCCACCGAGGTCCGGCATTCCTGGTCGAATCGGCCCTGGTATGGGGCTTCACGGCCGGTGTCATCGACCGGCTCCTGCACTACTCGGGCTGGGAGCGACCTTGGGACCGCGAGAAGCAGGTCCCGCTCGACTGGCGCGCATGACAGGGTGGCACCCGTGCTGGGTCTTTCCGGGGGACGCTGTGTCCCATTGCCGCTGCGCGACGGGCCGGACCCCCGGCCGGGCGATGGCGACCGCAAAGTGACGAGGCGAGGCTTGAATCAGTGAACGTGCTGGACATCCTGCTGCTGGTCGCCGCTGTGTGGTTCGCGATCGTGGGCTATCGCCAGGGGTTCGTCGTCGGCATCCTGTCGGTGATCGGTTTCCTGGGCGGCGGTCTCGTCGCGGTCTACCTGCTGCCCGTCATCTGGGACGCCCTGACCGAGGACGCCGAGGTGAGTACGACCGCCGCCGTCGTCGCGGTGGTCGTCGTGATCGTCTGTGCCTCCGTCGGCCAGGCCCTGACCACACACCTCGGCAACAAGCTGCGCCGGTACATCACCTGGTCCCCGGCCCGCGCCCTGGACGCCACGGGCGGCGCTCTCGTCAACGTCGTGGCGATGCTGCTGGTCGCCTGGCTGATCGGCTTGCTCCTGGCCGGCACGGCAAGTTCGACGATCGGCAAGGAGGTCCGTAACTCCAAGGTGCTGCTCGGCGTGTCGAACGCCCTGCCCGACCAGGCCGACACCTGGTTCGACGACTTCACCTCGGCGCTCGCGCAGAACGGCTTCCCGCAGGTCTTCAGCCCGTTCTCCAACGAACCCATCAAGGAGGTCCAGTCCCCCGACCCGGCCCTCGCCAACAGTGCGGTCGCCACCCGCGCCCAGCGCTCCATCGTGAAGGTCACCGGCACCGCCCAGAGCTGCGGCAAGGTCCTCGAAGGCACCGGCTTCGTCTTCGGCGAGCGCCGCGTGATGACGAACGCGCACGTGGTGGGCGGCGTCGACGAGCCGTACGTCCAGATAGGCGGCGAGGGCAAGCGATACGCCGCGAAGGTCGTGCTCTACGACTGGGAGCGCGACATCGCCGTACTGGACGTACCCGATCTGCGCGCCCCCGCCCTACAGTTCACGTCCCAGGACGCTGCGAGCGGCGACGGCGCGATCGTCGCGGGCTTCCCGGAGAACGGGTCGTACACCGTCAACGCCGCGCGCGTGCGCGGCCGCATCACGGCCAACGGCCCGGACATCTACCACCGCGGCACGGTGCGCCGCGACGTCTACTCGCTCTACGCGACCGTGCGCCAGGGCAACTCCGGCGGCCCGCTGCTCACCCCGGACGGCAAGGTGTACGGCGTGGTCTTCGCGAAGTCCCTCGACGACCCGGAGACGGGGTACGCGCTCACGGCGGACGAGGTCCAGCAGGACATCGCCCAGGGCCGTACCGCCAACCAGCAGGTGGACAGCGACAGCTGCGCGCTGTGACCGGGCGTTTTCGGGGGGCGGGCTCAGCCGCGAGGATGGCGCAGGCGCGCCGAGACCCAGCGGGCCCGGCGCCTCAGAATGTGCGGGATTCCCAGCCGGGGGTCCGTGCCCTGCATCTGCGGGCCACCCCTCTGGTGGGAGCTCAGGCCACTGGCCGAGCGGCGGTTGCGTGCTGCGTCACTGTAATCGTGCGTCCAGCCCATACCTCGACGTCTGCCCCTGCCCCAAGGTCGATAACCGCCACAAGGGCCCCCAATTGGCCTATGCGCCAGGCATTTGGCCGCTCGTAGGACAAGCGTTCCCGTCCGGATACCGAACGCCACGCGGACCCGCCGGGAGGCCCTTCGAAACCCCTGCTCAGGGGCCTGTTCAGGGCCCTCAGCGGTCAGGTTGTGAGCCCTCAGCGATCTGGTTCGGGATCCTTGAGCCAGTTCACCAATTCGGTGGGCTGTGCCAGCCCGGGGGATAACCCCCGGACCCCCAGCCGCGTTCGGCGCAGCCGTGCTTCAGCGGTGGGGCTCGGGATCCTCAGCGATCCGGTTCGGGATCCTTCAGCCAGTTCACCAATTCGGTGGAAAACGCCACCGGGTCCTCCTCGTGCGGAAAGTGCCCCAGTCCGTCGAACAGCCGCCAGCGGTACGGTGCTTCGACGTACTCCCCGGAGCCCGCCGCACTCCGCGTCCGCATCACCGGGTCGAGCGAGCCGTGCAGATGCAGCGTCGGCACCCGCACCGGCCGCTTCATCCGACGGTTGAACTGGATGCCGTCGGGCCGGGCCAGCGAGCGCACCATCCAGCGGTACGGCTCGATCGCGCAGTGCGCCGTCGACGGGATGCGCATCGCACGCCGGTACATCTCCACGGCCTCGTCGTCCGGCAGCCGCGGCCCGGACCAGTCCCGTACGAGACGGCCCACCAAGGCGCCCTCGTCGGCGACGAGTTGACGCTCCGGGAGCCAGGGCCGCTGAAAGCCCCAGATGTACGAGCCCGCCGCGGTCTGCTTCATGTCCGAGATCATCGCCGAGCGCCAGCGCCGGGGATGCGGCATCGAGGAGACAGCGAGTCGGCGCACCAGCTTGGGGCGCATCACGGCCGCCGTCCACGCCAGATAGCCGCCGAGGTCATGGCCGACGAGCGCGGCGTCGGGCTCGCCGAGGGACCGTACGACCCCGGTGATGTCGAGCGCGAGATTTGCCGGGTCGTAGCCGCGCGGCGTCCGGTCGCTGCCGCCGACTCCCCGCAGGTCCATCGCGACCGCGCGGAAGCCCGCGTCGGCGAGCGCCGGCAGTTGATGCCGCCAGGTCCACCAGAACTGCGGGAAGCCGTGCAGCAGCAGGACCAGTGGCCCGTCGCCCATCTCGGCGATGTGGAAACGTGCGCCGTTGGCGGCGACGTCCCGGTGGCTCCAGGGCCCGTCGAGCCGTACGACCGAGGGGGATTGCGCCGAAGGTGTGGCGGGATCCGTCATGAGGACGAGCGTGCCACAGCCTCGACGCCCTCACCGACCCGATCGGCCGGGTTCAGCTGACGCGGGTGCGGCTTCGCGTTCTGCAGGACGGCCGCCGTCTCCTTGACCGAGGCCGCGGTCTTCTGTGGACCCTTGCCCTTCTTGGCCTTCTTCGCGAAGACGACGCCGATCAGCGCGAGCACTCCGGCGACCAGCACGTTCGCGGCGAAGGACAGCAGGAAGCAGACCGCGAGGTTCCAGTCGCTCCAGGTGCGGATCCCGTACGCCAGGGCGAAGCTGAGCATCGGCAGGGAGAAGATCAGCACCGCTCCGGCCGCCGCGAACGCGCCACCGCCGACCGCGCCGCGTTTGACGTCGCGCTTGAGCTGGGCCTTCGCCAGCGCGATCTCGTCGTGCACCAGCGCGGACATCTCGGTCGTCGCCGAGGCGAACAGCTGGCCGATGCTGCGTTCGGCGCCGACCGGGCTGCCGTCGGGTGCGCTCATCGCGTTCTCCCTGTTCTCTTGGGACGTTCTGTTGGGACGTGCTGTGGGACGTGCTGTGGGACGTGCTGTGGGACGTGCTCTAGGGACGGTCTGACGGTGTCTTGGGTTCTTCGGCTCTTGCGGCGTTTTGCGTGCCTGTCAGTCAGATCATGCCGGACCGTCGTTCTCCTCGCTTGCCCCGGCGGTCACTTCGGCAAGCCTCCGGTGTTCGGCGGCCTTGCGTTCGTAGATGTCCGCCATCCGCAGGTGGTACTCCGGGTTGTCCTGCTCGTAGATGTCGGGGATGCCGTCGAGGTCCTCGTCCAGCTCCTCGGCCTCGCAGAGCTTGCGGTACTTGGCGTTCCGTATCTTCAGCAGCGTCCCCGCCAGGACGGCCGCGATCAGGGATCCGGTCAGGACGGCGGCCTTGACCTCGTCGGTGAGCACCTGGTCGCCCTCGAAGGCGAGCTCGCCGATGAGCAGTGAGACCGTGAAGCCGATGCCCGCGAGGGAGGCCACCGCGAAGACGTCCGGCCAGGCCAGGTCCTCGGAGAGCTCCGCCCTGGTGAAGCGGGCCGTCAGCCACGTACCGCCGAAGATGCCGACCGCCTTGCCGACGACGAGCCCGAGGACGACGCCCAGGGTCTCGGGCCGCGTGAACACCTCTCCGAGCGCGTCCCCCGAGACCGCGACCCCGGCGCTGAACAGCGCGAACAGCGGAACGGCGAGGCCCGCCGACAGGGGACGTACGAGATGCTCGATGTGCTCGCCGGGGGAGTGCGCCTCGTCCTCGTGGGTGGTGCAGCGCAGCATCAGGCCCATCGCGACACCGGCGATGGTGGCGTGGATGCCGCTGTTGTACATCAGCGCCCAGATGACGAGGGCGAGCGGGACGTACACGTACCAGCCCCGTACGCCCTTCCTCAGCAGCAGCCAGAAGACGGCGAGGCCGACGACGGCGCCGCCGAGAGCCGCGAAGTCCAGGTCGTCGGTGAAGAACACCGCGATGATCAGGATCGCGAAGAGGTCGTCGACGACCGCGAGGGTGAGCAGGAAGGCGCGCAGGGCGCTCGGCAGGGACGTACCGATGACGGCGAGTACGGCGAGCGCGAAGGCGATGTCGGTCGCGGTCGGTACGGCCCAGCCGGCGAGCGAGCCGCCGCCGGTGACGCTCACCAGCGTGTAGACGAGCGCCGGCGCGGCCATGCCGCAGAGCGCGGCGACGACCGGGAGCGCGGCGGCCCTGGGATCCCTGAGGTCGCCGGCGACCAGCTCGCGCTTGAGCTCGATGCCGGCGACGAAGAAGAAGACCGCGAGCAGTCCGTCGGCGGCCCAGTGCTCGACGGAGAGGTCCAGGCCGAGCGAGGCGGGGCCGATGTGGAAGTCGCGGACCGAGTCGTAGCTCTCTTTGAGGTTGGTGTTCGCCCAGATCAGCGCGGCGATCGCGGCGAGGAGCAGGAGTACGCCGCCGACGGTCTCGGTGCGCAGCGCATCCGCCACGAAGTTCCGCTCGGGGAGCGAGAGACGTCCGAGGACCTTGCGGTCCTTGCTGGCGGTGGGAGCGGGCGCGGGCACGTGAGTCGACCTCCGGTCGGTAGGCAGGGCAGAGCACATGCCGACCAGACTTCCCGGCGCACCTCAGACTTCTTGTCGTGTTGTTGACGCTTTCCTTAGCTTACGTAAGAAGGGCACCCGGCGCGCTGCCGGGTGCCCCTCGAGCCATACGTCTTGCGTCGTACGTCTTGTGCCGTACGTACGGCTGTCAGTCCTCGCTGGCCGCCGACGGGAGCTTCGTCTGGATCAGATCCATCACCGTGGAGTCGGTGAGCGTGGTGACGTCACCGAGCTCGCGGTTCTCGGCGACGTCGCGCAGCAGACGGCGCATGATCTTGCCGGAGCGGGTCTTGGGCAGCTCGGCCACCGGCAGGATCCGCTTGGGCTTGGCGATCGGGCCGAGGGCCTTGCTGACATGGGCGCGCAGCTCACCGACCAGGTCCGCGGTCTCCGCGGCCGAGCCGCGCAGGATCACGAAGGCCACGATCGCCTGACCGGTCGTCTCGTCGGCCGCGCCCACGACCGCGGCCTCGGCGACCGACGGGTGCGAGACGAGCGCCGACTCGACCTCGGTGGTGGAGATGTTGTGCCCGGACACGAGCATCACGTCGTCGACCCGGCCGAGCAGCCAGATGTCGCCGTCCTCGTCCTTCTTGGCGCCGTCCCCGGCGAAGTACTTGCCCTCGAACCGCGACCAGTACGTGTCGAGGAAGCGCTGGTCGTCACCCCAGATGGTGCGCAGCATCGACGGCCACGGCTCGGTCAGGACGAGATACCCGCCGCCTCCATCGGGTACTTCCTGTGCCTCGTCATCGACGACCGTCGCGGAGATGCCGGGCAGCGGGCGCTGCGCGGAGCCGGGCTTGGCCTCGGTGACGCCCGGCAGCGGCGAGATCATCATCGAGCCGGTCTCGGTCTGCCACCAGGTGTCCACGACCGGGCACGTGTCGGCGCCGATGTGCTTGCGGTACCAGATCCACGCCTCGGGGTTGATGGGCTCGCCCACCGACCCCAGGACGCGAAGGCTGCTGAGGTCGAACTTCGCGGGGATGTCGTCTCCCCACTTCATGAACATGCGGATCACGGTGGGCGCGGTGTAGAGGATCGTCACGCCGTACTTCTGGATGATCTCCCAGAAGCGGCCCTGGTGCGGGGTGTCCGGCGTGCCCTCGTACATCACCTGCGTCGCGCCGTTCGCGAGCGGCCCGTACGTGATGTACGAGTGGCCCGTCACCCAGCCGATGTCGGCCGTGCACCAGTAGACGTCGGTCTCCGGCTTGAGGTCGAAGACGGCGTGGTGGGTGTACGCGGTCTGGGTGAGGTAGCCGCCGGAGGTGTGCAGGATGCCCTTCGGCTTACCCGTCGTGCCCGAGGTGTAGAGGATGAACAGCGGCTGCTCGGCGTCGAACGCCTCGGGCGTGTGCTCGGCGGACTGCTTCTGCGTGATCTCGTGCCACCAGATGTCGCGGCCCTCGGTCCAGGCGACCTCCTGGCCCGTACGGCGCACGACGAGCACCTTGTCGACGCCGTCGACCCGCGCGACCGCCTCGTCGACGGCGGGCTTGAGCGCGGAGGGCTTGCCGCGCCGGTAGCCGCCGTCCGCGGTGATGACCAGCTTGGCGTCGGCGTCCTCGATGCGGGTGGCGATGGCGTCGGCCGAGAAACCGCCGAAGACGACCGAGTGCGTGGCGCCGATGCGGGCGCAGGCCAGCATCGCGACGACGGCCTCGGGGATCATCGGCAGGTAGATGGCGACCCGGTCGCCCTTCTCGACTCCCACCTCTGTGAGGGCGTTGGCAGCCCGGGAGACCTCGTCCTTCAACTCGGCGTAGGTGATGGCCCGGCTGTCACCGGGCTCGCCCTCGAAGTGGATCGCGACACGGTCGCCGTGACCGGCCTCGACATGGCGGTCGACGCAGTTGTACGCGACGTTCAGCTTCCCGTCCGCGAACCATTTGGCGAAGGGCGGGTTCGACCAGTCCAGCGTCTCGGTCGGCTCGGTGGCCCAGGTCAGCCGGCGCGCCTGCTCGGCCCAGAAACCGAGCCGGTCAGCCTTGGCCTGTTCATACGCCTCCGCTGTGACGTTGGCGTTCGCGGCCAGGTCGGCGGGCGGCGCGAACCTGCGCTCCTCACGAAGCAGGTTGGAGAGGGAAGGATTCTCGCTCACTGTCCCGTCTCCTTCCTCAGCAGGTTGGCCAGGCTTTCGTTGCTCACGACATCTCCCTTTCCCAGGGTGTCCGTTGTGTCCCGGGCCAGCTCATCAGACGTGGACCCCTGGTGACAAGGGCCGTCCAAGAATTGGTTTAGACCTATTTGCGTGGCCCCCGCGCACAGGGGGCCACACGTTCTCACGGACGGAGGAGTCGTGCGGTTCAGGCCCGCGGGACGGAGAGCCTGGACGAGGTGAGGCGTTTGCCGGTGATTACGAGGTATTTGCGGGGCGGGTCGAGGCCGGGTCTGCCGGGTGGCTCGAGCTGGGATTTGTCGGGTGCGTCGAGGCGCGGACGTCGTGCAGCGCGCTCGCCGCGACCCGGTTGAACACCATGCCGGCGGACTGGGACTCGGTCGCGGACCGGGATTCGGTCGCGGGCGCGGGCTGAGGCTGGGGCGCGGGCTCGGTTCGGTCGTCGGTCGCCGCCTGGCTGTCAGTCGTCGCTTGATTGCCGCTGCCGGTCGTCGCCTGATCGTCGGGCGCGGCGTCCGTGAGCAGATAGGCCTGGGCCTCGCCCACGTGGAAGTACATCCCGTGCAGTTCGAGCGCATCCTCCCGCAGGGCTCGCGCCACGGACTCGTGCGCCCGCAGATGCTCCAACTGCTGCACCACGTTGGTCAGACAGAGCTGCTCGACGGCGTCGGCGGGTGCCCGGCCGGCGATCCGCGGCCACGGCCGGTCCTTCGCGGCCATCCGCTCCAGACTCGGCAACCCGTGCCGCAGCCACCGCTTCAACGGTGTCCGGGCACCGGTGGGTTCGGTGTGCAGCAGCGCCTGCATCGCCCCGCATCCGGAGTGCCCGCACACGGTGATGGACCGCACCTTCAGCACCTCCACCGCGTACTCGATCGCCGCCGCCACCGAGTCGTCCCCGCTCTCCTCACCGGGCGGCGGCACGAGATTGCCCACATTGCGTACGACGAAGAGGTCGCCGGGGCCACTGGCGGTGATCATGGACGTGACCAGCCGGGAGTCGGCGCACGTCAGGAAGAGCTGCGAGGGTCTCTGCCCCTCCCGCGCGAGCCGGGCCAGCTCGCGGCGCACCAGGGGCGCGGTGTGGCGCTGGAACGCGCTGATGCCGCTTGCCAGTTCGCTGGCGGGCCCGCCCGGGGGCGCGGTCCGCGGCGGCTGCTCGCATTGGTGGTTGCGCCAGGCCGTCCAGGGCCGGCAGTGGCAACGAGAGGTCCCCGCGGGCTCGGTGATCCGCGCCCCTCCCCGTCCGGTCAGCTCCACCGATCCGCCCTGCGCGGTGTGCGCGCTCTGCCAGTCGTGCAACGACTCGTACGCCGCGTGGTCCATGAACGAGCCGTCCAACTCCACTACGGCATCGGCCCCTTGGGGCACCAGATGCAGCGCCCGGCTGAGCCGCGGCACGGCGAGGAACGTCAACTGCCCGCGTACGTGCACATGGTGGACGCCGTCCTGGTCCTCCTCGTGCCTGATCCGCGTACGCGTGAGCCGGTGCAGTGCGACGGCCACAGCGACGGCGACGCCGATCGCCACGCCTTCGAGGACGCCGAAGAACACCACGCCCACCGTCGTGACCGCGTACACCGGAACCTCGCGGTGACGCGTGATGGTGCGGATGTGGTTGAGCGACACCATCTGTACGCCGACGGCCATCACCAGTGCGGCAAGCGCGGCGAGGGGAATCAGGTCGAGCACGGGCACCAGCAGCAGAGCGGCCACCACGATCCACAGGCCGTGCAGCATCGTGGAGTTGCGGCTCACGGCGCCGGCCTGGACGTTGGCCGAGCTGCGCACCGCGACACCCGTGACGGGCAGCCCGCCCAAGGCCCCGGAGACGATGTTCGCCGCTCCTTGACCGCGCAGCTCCCGGTCGAGGTCCGCGCGCGGGATGCGTGGCCCCTGCTTGCGTGCGGCGGCCAGCTTGTCCACGGCCACTGCGGAGAGCAGTGACTCGACACTGCCGACCAGCGCGATGGTCAGCACTGCCGCGGCGATGCCGAGTACGGGACCTTCCGGCAGTCCGACGAGGCTGTGACTGCTCCAGGAGGGCAGGTCGACCCGGGGCAGCCGCAGCTCGCCGAGCGCGGCCACGGCCGTGGCCGCCGCGACCGCGGCGAGCGCCGCCGGTGCCGTACGGACAACTCGGCCCGCCCGCCCGGGAATGCGCGGCCACAGCAGCAGTACGGCCAGGGTCAGGGCGCTCGTCGACAGCGCCGCCGGGTGCGGCTCGGCCAACTGGGCGGGCAGCTCGCGGACGTTGTCGACGACGGAGCTGTGCGGTGAGCCGCCCAGCACGATGTGCAGCTGGGCGACGGCGATGGTGATGCCGATGCCGGCCAGCATGCCGTGCACGATGGCGGGGCTCACGGCGAGCGCGGAGCGGGCCACTCGAAGGAAGCCCAGGCCCAGTTGGGCGAGTCCGGCGAGCACGGTGACGGCGCAGGTCGTACGCCAGCCGTACTGCTGGATGAGGTCGGCGGTGACCACAGTGAGTCCGGCGGCGGGTCCGCTCACCTGGAGCGGCGCGCCGCCGAGCCGACCGGCCAGCAGCCCGCCCGCGGCGGCGGCGACGAGGCCCGCCTGCAACGGTGCCCCGGTCGCCAGGGCGATACCGAGGGACAGCGGCAGCGCGATCAGGAAGACGGCGATCGAGGCGGACAGATCGGCGGCCGCGATCCGGGGACCACGGCGGCGGGGCCGGGGCGGGCTGTGCGGCCGCCCTTCGTCCGGCGTGTGAGAAGAGTCGTCGGTTCGGGTGGGGACGCAGGCAGACATGGTTCCCGTCTCCTCCGGGGCTACGCGGTCGCTTGGGCGCGGCCGTGGGTCACGGCGTATTTCGGCGGGATTTATCAACGCTCAGTAAATGAATGGTAATGGAGAGTAAAGCCTGCGTGTGAAAAATTAGAGCAAATACACCAATGAATCACTCTGGCGAGTGAATGTGAACATCGATTGGTTTGTCGTACTAATTCCTTCAGGCCTCGTGGCCTTGATGCTGGTGTTCGTCGCTCCGGGCCCCTAAAAGCGTTCCGGGCGCCCCGGCAGTAAAGCCGTGGCGCCCGGGCGGGCAGCGTGAGCCGTCACGCCGTGGCGGCCTCGGCCTCACGCAGTACGAAGGCGGGGTCGACCTGGGCGGCCAGGTCGGCACCCGTCCGCTCGTTGCCCCAGGACTGCGCGTTCTTCAGGTGGAAGTGCACCATCTGGCGCGTGTAGCGCTCCCAGTCGCGCAGCCCGTACGTCGCGTCCGCAGCGGCCTGAAGCGCCTGCAGGGCACGGCGGTTGGTGTCCTCCAGCAGCTCGAACCGGGGCGGGCGGCCCTTCTCCATGGCGCGCACCCAGTCCGAGTGGCCGACCGTCACCAAGAGGTCGTCACCGACTTCGGCGCGGAGGAAGTCGATGTCGTCCTGGCCCTGCACCTTGTTGCCGACGACTTTCAGGGTGACGCCGAAGTCGCGCGCGTACTCCTTGTACTGGCGGTAGACGGAGACTCCCTTCCGAGTCGGCTCGGCGACGAGGAACGTGATGTCGAAGCGCGTGAACATGCCGGACGCGAAGGAGTCCGAGCCCGCCGTCATGTCGACGACGACGTACTCGCTCTGGCCGTCGACGAGGTGGTTCAGGCAGAGCTCCACTGCACCGGTCTTGGAGTGGTAGCAGGCCACTCCCAGATCGGCCTCGGTGAACGGGCCGGTGACCATCAAACGGACGGCGCCGCCGTCGAGTTCCACAGCTCGCGCACAGGCGTCGTACACCGGGTTGTTCTCGCACACCCGCAGCAGCCTGGAGCCCTCGCCGGGCGGGGTCGTCTTGATCATCGTCTCGGCGGAGGCGATACGCGGGTTGGAGCCGCGCAGGTAGTCCTTGATCAGCGGGAGCCGGTCACCCATCGCCGGCAGTGCGGCGGCGTCCGCCTCGTCGAGTCCGAGCGCGGGCCCGAGGTGCTGGTTGATGTCGGCGTCGACCGCGACGACCGGCGATCCCGTGGTCGCGAGGTGACGGATGAAGAGCGAGGACAGGGTGGTCTTGCCGCTGCCGCCCTTCCCAACGAAAGCAATTTTCATGTTCAGTAAGCCTAGTGGGTCGAACCACGTCCGGTCGCCGCCAAACGTGAAGAAGGCCACTCCATCGTGGGGATGGTCACAGTGGTGAGTAGGGTCGTACTCATGAGTACGACAGGTGCGAACGCCGACCCGCTCGCGGCCCTGGGCTCGCTGTCCGGCGTCGCCGAATCCGTGGAGTCCGTGCGCAAGGCCGTGGACCGGGTGTACGGGCACCGCGTCATGCGGCGCCGCAGCAACGAGATCACCTCCGAGGCCGCGCTGCGCGGCGCGCGCGGCTCCGCCTCCCTGGCCGGCGCCGACTGGGCACTCGAAGAGGTGCGCCGACGCACTGACTTCAGCGGCGACGACGAGGCCCGGGTGGTGGGCGCGGCCCTCCGGCTGACCGCCGAGGCGGGCCAACTCCTGTCCATCTGGCGGCAGTCGCCCCTTCGGGTACTGGCGCGGCTGCATCTGGTGGCGGCCGCGGACAAGGGGGACGAGGTCGGTCGGCCCCGGCAGGACGGCGAACCCGTCGACGAGTCGCTGATCGAACTGCCGCTGCCCGACGCGTCCGAGGTCGCGGGCCGCCTCGACGGTCTCTCGCAGCTGGTCATCGCGGGAAGCTCCGCCCCGGCCCTGGTGACCGCCGCCGTCGTGCACGGCGAACTTCTCGCCCTGCGCCCCTTCGGCTCCCACAACGGCCTGGTCGCGCGCGCGGCCGAACGCATCGTCCTGGTCGGCAGCGGCCTCGACCCGAAGTCCGTCTGCCCGGCCGAGGTCGGCCACGCGGAACAGGGCCGCGCGGCCTACCTGGCAGCCTTCGACGGCTATGTCTCCGGCACCCCGGATGGCATGGCGACCTGGATCGCCCACTGCGGCAAGGCTGTTGAGCTCGGCGTACGGGAGTCGACGGCGGTGTGCGAGGCGCTGCAGCGCGGGGCGGCGTGAGGCTCCCGGCCTCGAAAACGGCCCTCCTGGGAGGGCGAAAAACTCCCTGAACAGGATTGCGGCGGTACGAGGATTCGTACCGCCGCTGGCATGTTCACCGGGTTACCATGCGTCCTCGAAATATTGCCCATCAGGTCGGGAACTGTTGCCCGTCGCCTGGTGCGGCTGGCCCGTAATCGACGGGTCGACGTCGCGTGGGTACCCAGTGTTCATGCTCGGTCCGTGGGGCCTCGGTTGCGTTTAAAGGTGATCCTTTCGGATGTCCTTGGTCTCGCGGGCCGTTAACTTCTTTGTACTCCAGGACTGGAGGAAGCGGAAGTCCTCGCTGTACTTCTTTACTTTTGGGTTCAAAGAGGAGCGAATCGGTCTTCTGTGCCGCCGCGGGCTATTGGGCGGGCTCAGCTCACCACCGAACGGCGTCGGCTCGCGTACCAGACCAGTCCCGCGGTGGCCGCCGCCGCGCCTATCGCGGCCGCCGCGACCAGGGCAGGCCGGGGCGGCACGGACAACCGCTGCTTCAGCCGCACCGGGTGGTGGAAATCGAGAATGGGCCACGCGCGCGCGGTGGCCTCGCGGCGCAGCGTACGGTCGGGGTTGACCGCGTGGGGATGGCCGACGGCTTCCAGCATCGGGAGGTCGGTCGCCGAGTCGCTGTAGGCGTAGCAGCGGGAGAGGTCGTACCCCTCGGACGCGGCCAGCTCCTTGATCGCCTCCGCCTTCGTCGGGCCGTACGCGTAGTACTCCACCTCTCCGGTGAAGCAGCCGTCGTCGCCCACGACCATGCGGGTCGCCACCACGCGGTCGGCGCCGAGCAGTTCACCGATCGGCTCGACGACCTCTGTCCCGGACGTGGACACGATCACGACGTCGCGCCCGGCGATGTGGTGCTCCTCGATGAGGGAGGCCGCCTCGTCGTAGATGATCGGGTCGATCAGGTCGTGCAGCGTCTCTGCGACGATCTCCCTGACCTGCCGCACGTTCCAGCCGCGGCACAGCGCGGACAGGTACTCGCGCATCCGCTCCATCTGGTCGTGGTCCGCGCCGCCCGCGAGGAAGACGAACTGGGCATATGCGGTACGCAACACACCGCGGCGGTTGATCAGCCCGCCTTGGTAGAACGACTTGCTGAACGTGAGCGTGCTCGACTTCGCAATGACCGTCTTGTCCAGGTCAAAGAAGGCCGCTGTGCGGGGCAAGGAGTGGTTTTCCACGAGCCTGAGCATAGGCGCCCACCATTCGGCGTAAGGTGGGGCGCGTGGGTTTGCCTGAGAGGCCTCTCGGGTACACCATGGAAGTCACGGATCGTTCGCGACCGTGCTAACCCGGTCCGGCTCCTCCCCCCCCGAGTCGGCCGTGGGGACGACCCCCGCTCTCCCCCCCGGCGGGGGTCGTCGCATGTCCGGATGGGTTTTCTCCCTTTCTTCGCTGAGCACCGGGCCGCCCTGCGCGGCTTCGGTGCTTCTTCGCGTGTACGCATGATCCGTCACCGTGTGTAGTCGTCAGGCTGCTCTGTGGAAGTCTGCGGAAGTCGTACAGGGGTCACCGGTATGGGTGAACGCGATATTCACAACCGTCGAGTTGTCCACAGTTATCGAGCAAGATCCACACGATTTTCGGGATCGCTGCACCGTGATTCCAGCGCGTGCCGCCGGGTGCGAGTTCATGGCCGGTTCGGTTTGTCCGGCGGCTATGGCCGGTTCGTATCGGCGGTTCATATGGAGGACCGGTTGCCGGTTCTCACGCGTGAGCGGGATTCGCGGGGCCGGAGGGGCTTCGCGAGGAAGCAGCGAAGGGGGATGGAGATCGTGGCGGGAGCCATCACGCACGACCGGCCGTCGGCCGCGGAGGGGCGGCAGGGCGGGCCGTTGATCGTCACGGAGGACGTGGAACTGCTGGACGACCTGCTGAGGCTGTGCGCCGCGGCGGGCGCCCGGCCCGAGGTCCATCACGGGGTGCCGGAGCGTGGAGGGGGCTGGGAGACCGCGCCCTTGGTGCTGGTCGGCGATGATGCCGCGCGACGTGTGCGGGGGGCCTCGCGCAGGCGCGGAGTGGTGCTGGTTGGGCGCGATCAGGACGATTCCGGGGTGTGGCGGCGGGCCGTGGAGATCGGCGCCGACCATGTCCTGTTGCTGCCCGATGGCGAACAATGGCTGGTCGACCGGATCGCCGACGTGGCCGAGGGAGTCGGCCCTCCCGCGCTCACCGTTGGCGTGATCGGCGGTCGCGGCGGGGCCGGTTCATCCACGCTGGCCTGCGCGCTCGCTGTCACCTCGGCGCGCGAGGGGCGCCGCACACTGCTCGTGGACGCGGATCCGCTGGGCGGCGGAATCGATGTACTCCTCGGCGGCGAGAAGGCCGATGGCCTGCGCTGGCCGGCTTTCGCCGCCTCGCGCGGCCGGGTCGGCGGCGGCGCCCTGGAGGAGTCGCTGCCCGAACTGCACGCGCTGCGTGTCCTCAGCTGGGATCGCAGTGACTCCGTCGTCATCGCGCCCGAGGCAGTACGGGCGGTGCTGGCCGCGGCTCGACGGCGGGGCGGCACGGTCGTCGTGGACCTGCCGCGCCGGGTCGACGAAGGCGTCGCGGAGGCCCTCGCCCAGATGGACCTGGGACTGCTCGTGGTCCCCGCCGAGCTGCGCGCGGTCGCGGCGGCCGGGCGGGTGGCGTCCGTGGTCGGCATGGTCCTGCGCGACCTGCGGGTCGCCGTGCGAGGGCCGTACGCGCCCGGCCTGGACGACAAGGAGGTGGCGCGTCTGCTCCGACTCCCCCTGGCGGGCGAATTGCCCGTGGAGACGGGGTTGTCGGCGGCGCAGGAGCGCGGGGCTCCGCCCGGGGGAGACGCCCGAGGGCCGCTCGCCCGCTTCTGCTCGGCGTTCTGGCAGCGGGCCGCGGTCGCGGGAGGGGGCGTATGAGCGGGGGCACGCGTGTGCGTGCCGGGCGGTCCGGCGGGCGTACGGGAGTGGGTTCGCCGGCGGATGCAGGGCCGTTGGGCGGGCAGACGAGTCCGGGTCGGTCTGCGGATGCGGGGCTGTCCGGCGGGCGTGCGGGCGTGGGCTTGCCCGCGAACGCGAGGCTGCCGGGTGGGCGCATGGGTGTGGGCCGGCCCGCCGATGCGGAGCTGTTGGACGGGGTGCGGCAGTGGCTTGCCGAGAGTGGGGCCGAGCCGACTCCGGCGCGGGTGGCACAGGCGTTGCGGGACCAAGGGCGGGTGCTGGGCGATGCCGAAGTGCTGGGCGCGGCCGAGCGGTTGCGCTCCGAGCTGGTCGGGAGCGGCCCACTGGAACCGCTGCTCGCCGACCCGACGGTGACCGATGTGCTGGTCTCGGCGCCCGACCGGGTGTGGGTGGACCGGGGCGGCGGCCTGGAGCTGACGGCTGTCTCCTTTCCGGACGCCGCGGCCGTACGACGTCTCGCGCAGCGACTCGCGGCCGTGGCCGGGCGACGGCTCGACGACGCGCACCCCTGGGTCGACGCGCGGCTTCCGGACGGTACGCGTCTGCATGCGGTGCTGCCGCCGGTCGCGGTCGGCTCGACGTGCCTGTCGCTGCGGGTCGTACGGCCGCGGGCGTTCACGCTCGACGAACTGGTGGCCGCGGGGACCGTGCCGCCGGGCGGCGACCGGGTGCTGCGGGCGCTGCTCGACGCCCGGCTGTCATTCCTGATCAGCGGCGGTACGGGCAGCGGCAAGACGACACTCCTGAGCGCCCTGCTGGGGCTGGTCGGACCGGGTGAGCGGATCGTGCTCGCCGAGGACTCGGCGGAACTGCGCCCCGACCATCCGCATGTCGTACGCCTCGAATCCAGACCCGCCAACCAGGAGGGCGCCGGTCTCGTCACCCTCCAGGACCTGGTGCGCCAGGCCCTGCGGATGCGACCGGACCGGCTGGTCGTCGGCGAGGTGCGCGGGCCTGAAGTCGTCCATCTGCTGGCCGCGCTGAACACCGGTCATGAGGGTGAGTGCCTACACAAACCATACACGCAAGTCGGCTGGTCAGTGGGGCAGTACGCACGCGCCCAACTGCTCTCGCACGTACGGCAGTTGAGGCACGGGACAGAACGCACTGGACGGGGCGGTACCGCGCGATGAGCCTTGATCAGCGGCCCGCTGAGGGCATGAAAGATCCCCGGCCACCTCCCGGGGGTAAGAGGGTGACCGGGGCCGCCAGAGGGCACTCAGGGCCGCTAGTACGAGGGCATGAGCGTTGAGCCGCAGGCGCAGACCAACACGTTGCCGCACCGCTCGTACCGGTGTTGCCCGTCTTCGTAAGCCGTGCACATCAGATCCAGTCCCCCGGCTCGGCAATGTACGGGCGGGTGATCACTTCCCGGTACTCAAGATGAGTCGGGTTGGCCTTGAGGTGAGCTTCGGCCCAAGCTGTGCCGTCCGTGGCTTTCCCGCTCATCTCGCTTATGGCCGTGCAACCGTCCGCCTTGCACTGCATGTGAAAGGTGGTCGGCTCGGCGCCCGTCCGCTCGACGTCCGGCATGATCGTGTACTCGCGGAACCGGTACTTCTTCCTCGTCGTCAGAGCCCCTCCCAAGTGGGACTCAATAGCGGCGCCCAACTCGTCGGCACGCTGTGACAGTTCGTCGCGCTCCGTCGGGGCAGTCATGGCGCAACCTCCACGGGAACGATCTTCTCAGGATCGGCCTCCCACTCTTTCCCGCCGTGTTCCGGCCGGAGCATCACGCGCGTGCTCCCCCCATGGGGCAGACCCATGAACTTGCCGGTCCTGCCGGTCGCTGTGTCCAGTACGAGCGTGCCCACGGCGGGGAGTCGCACCACCAGGAACTTACTCACGCTGCCTCCCCGTATCGCGCCCTGAGCCATTTGGGCGCAAAGATCGACCGAGCGAGGATGCGCGCGCATTCCTCGTCGGCGTAGTTGTCTCGCACAGTTCCCGACGAGGGCCGAGGGTTAATGCCTACGAGCACGGCACGGGGGGTGACCACGCCGCACCGGACGCAAGTAGCCCACCGGAATGGGGTAACGATCTCCGCTTGCCCCGGACCGGTGGGCCCGGGGTCAAGAGGCTTCTTTAGCGCGCGTGCGCTCACGTCCGACCCCCTTGCATAGCTTGCTAGATGGGCAGTCAACGACTGAGGCAGTGCCCGGCTCCACTACCTTGCATGAACTTGCACGTGGATGTTGCCGCAGGCGGTCTTGACGAGGATCACCACGAGGGCAAGATGGCTGTGCAAGTCCAAGCAAACCGCGCACTGACGGAGGCTGACATGGCGCTACGGTTCGTCGGGATCGACCCGAACACCGATCACGACCACTGCCCTACTGTGTGGGCTGACGAAGAGTCAGGAGAGCTTGTAATTCAGGGTTGGAAGGCGAGCCCCGAGCTTCGGGCAGCCTGCGAGGAAAACACACCGGCTAACGGGCCGATCCCGGACAGCGAGGAAGTCATCAGGATTCCGGCGCGCATGATGCCGATGATCAGGGAAGCGTGCGATGCCGTCGAGCGTTCCGCCGTTCAGTGAGCTACTGGCCAACACCAGGGAGTTTGCCGTTCACCTGGAAATGCGGGATGACTACGGCAGCAACCCACGGCTAGAAGCATGGCAGCGCGGGGAGCGCGTTGACTGGAACAACCGCGAAACATGGTGGCACCCGTTCCACCAGACCATTGCGGACGCCGTCTCCCGTGGCGTAGCAATTCGCCGTGCACGCGTCGTGTCGGAGCCAGTTAGCGAATACATTCGCTGGGAGCACTACGCGACGCAAGCCAATGTCATTGCTGGCGAAGAGGTGCGCTGGTTGCCGCGCAGGCAGGCGACGGGTTTCCTGGTACCCGCCAATGACTTTTGGCTGTTCGACGGAAACCTCCTCCGCATCCACCACTTCGCCGGGGACGGCAGTCACGTCACAGACGAACTCAGCACCAACGCACGAGACCTGAAGTGCTGCACTTCGGCATTTGAGGAAATCTGGCAGCGTGCCATTCCGCACAGCGAATACAAGATCTAAGAACACCCGGGCAGCCAACTTATGTCTTCGTCTCCTTCGTCCAGGGCTCAAGAGGCCAGGGCAGCCGTAGCCGGTCGGTTGCGGGAAATGCGCCTTGACGCGGGAATTACAGGGCGCGAGTTGGCTGCTCGCTGCGGTTGGAGCGAATCCAAGTCATCCCGAATAGAGCATGCCAGGACACCACCTAGTGACTCCGACATTCGCGCATGGTGTGCAGCGTGCAGCGCGCCGGAACAGGCCGATGACCTCATTGCGGCCAACCGGCAAGCAGACTCCATGTATGTGCAGTGGAAGCGGCTACAGCGAACGGGGCTGAGGCGACTACAGGAGTCGGGCGTACCGCTGTATGAGCAAACACGCCAATTTCACGTCTACTGTTCCAATGTGGTACCGGGCTTCTTTCAGACGCCCGGCTATGCAACGGCCCTACTGACTTCAATTGCGAAGTTTCGAGGAACACCGGACGACGTGGCGGACGCCGTTACGGCGCGTATGAACAGATCCCACGTCATCCGTGAAGGTGACCACCGCTTTGCGGTACTGATCGAAGAATCAGTCTTGCGATACCGGATAGGAAGCGCCGAAGTCATGGCCGCACAGCTTGGCCACCTGCTGTCAGTTATGGCGCTCCCCTCAATCTCGCTGGGCATCATCCCGTTCACGGCGCCCCGGGAATCCTGGCCCCTGGAGACGTTCACTATCTTCGATAGCCAGCGGGTACACGTCGAGACTCTGTCGGCATCTATCAAGGAAACGCAGCCAAGTGATGTGGCGCTGTACGTGAAAGCGTTTGGGAACCTGAAAGATATTGCCGTTTATGGGGCGGATGCTCGTTCGCTCATCACATCAGCCATCGACTCTTTGGCTTAACTCGCCGAGCATTCACGCAGAAATGGCCCTCAGAGTCACCGGAAATCAACCGGAGCCCCGAGGGCCGTTCTCGTCTGTGCGGGGCCGGTAGGCGGGCCCACAGCAGGACCTAATGGGGCATCAGATACTACTCTGTGTGACGAATCAGGGTCGAGCCGGCGCGACCCGTAACAGTCATAAGTGGACACAGCGGACCACCCTCGATCACGCTCCGTTCAGTAGGCGTCGGCCCACGACGTCACGCGCCGATCGGCGGTCACGGAACGGCCCTCAAAGCGCCTGCGGCGTGCCCCGAGAATGGCCAGACAGTCAGCGGGCGGAAACGTCCACAGAGGGGCGCGGAGCGTCTCGTCAGACTCGGCGGCGAGCCGCTTTAGTCGGTCCTGGTAGTCGTTCAAACATTCCTCCGAAAGGCAGCAATGAGCCCCGGGAATCTCAAGGGAAACCCGGGGCTCTTTGGTAATGCAGCGAGGTTGCAGTGCGTCAGCCTGCCCGGTTCACGCTGTGTCACGTGATCCACTCTCTGAACCGGGCGAACCGGACAAAGCCCTCCCCCGCGTTCTGGCGTCCATGATCGTTAAGGGGCCCTCCCCAGGGGGGTGTCACGCTCCGTGGTCGATTCCGCTGAGCTATTCGCGCTCGTGCTCCGCCAATAGCTCATCCGGCCACGCCGTGCCGTCAGCGGGTAGCGCAAGCTTGGCGCGCATCAGCGTCAAGGCCACGTTGTCCGGAACCTCAAGCTCATCGCCGCTGGAGTAGACCTCACCGGCGAATATGAATTGGTGACCAAAGCCAACTCGCAAGCGCATTGTTCCTCCTAAGGGAATGGGCGGGCCAGCGCACCCAGCACTAACCTGCCCTAATGTGTTACGCGTTCGCGCTGCCCCATGAAAGAGCCCGCTCAGCGAATGCGGAGCGATTCACACCCGTGCACTCGGCGGCGAGTTTGGCCATTGCTGCCCGCAGCTTGGCATACGCCGTAGGCGCTGCCTGTAGCTTCCTGGCAGTCTCATTGCCGTTGTTGGCCTCACGCTGAATGAAAGCGGCCTCAGCGGCTATCCGCAGCGCCTTAGCGTCAGCATTCCGGCCCGTCGCCACGAGTTCGAGCCAGGGCGAAAGTGCGAGCTGAGACAGCGCGCCACCCGCAGCGACAAGGGTCCGGAAAACGTCGTTCAGCGACAGGTCATTCCGACGGAGAACTTGCTCAGCGTCGCTGCGTGCAATCAGCGCTTCGGTGCCGGTCGGCGCCTTGAAAATTGCCACGCGGAGGTCTGCCAGATAGACCGTTTCGACTACGTCGATACTGCCCTTCCAGTCGCTGTAAGCGCGCTCGGCAGTAAGAAGGATTTCATCGGCCTCAGCACGGCGACCAGCCGGATACTTGCGGACATCAGCGAGCGTGCGCTGAGCCTCAATGGCGGCATTAATCAGCTTGGAGGCAATCCCAGGGGCGCCGTCCGAATCAACTCCCTTGGACTGCTCGTCGACGACGCGCCGGGCGGCAGTGATGACCGGGCTTAGTTCGTTGGCCTCTTTGAGAAGGTCTTCGGGGCGGAAAGTGATGGACATGGGTCCTCGTTTCTGCGGGGTCCTAGGAATGGTTCCCAGGAAAAGAGAAAGCCCCGTTATGTGAACGATCCTCCCGGCGGCAACCGAGGATTGTTCACATAACGGGGCAAGACTGAGTCAGCGTGGTTGCCGTCACACTGAGAGGCGGTGAGCACGTAGGAAATTTCCTAGGTGACGAGACTCCCGGCCGAATGGAGGTACGACCGGGGCCCGTGCTGACACACCCGCAAACGGAGGATGACCAATCCCCTCGCTTGGTTAAATTAGAGAGGGGATCTCTAGTTCTGTGACGCTGACCAAATGAGAAATCCCCCGCCACTCCGATTGGGGAGTAACGGGGGCTTCAAGGGCCCTCAGAGGGCTTGTGGGCGCCTTAGGCGATGCCGGGGCACCTTTCCTTGCGCGAGTGTGAGAAGGCGCCTCAGATCGGCACCTAGGGCTTCTAGGAAATTTCCTAGCCTCGCGCCTTGACCCTCTGCCGGTAGGCGCGGGCATTACAAGCGCCCGAGCAGTAGCGGGTAGGACGGCCGTGGCCGGACCAGCGCCGAGCGGGCTTACCGCAGGGGCAGACAGCGGACATGCGGGCTTCGTAAACCTCAGAGCGAGTCATACAGGGGTCTCCTATGGTGCTTAGTTGAGCGTTCTCTAAGTTGATCTAGCGGCTGACCTGGGATTAGTGACGAATGACGAATTTTTATTGAATTTCGATATCCCTATAGAGTCTCTTAAGGGAAACCGGGAAGCGTGTTTAAATCGTCATTCGTCATGGCTGCTTCCTCGCTGCGTAGGCTGCACGGTCCCGGCATCCCCGAGAGCAGTAGCGGGCCGGTCGTCCGTTGCCGCTGTACTCAACGAGGTTATTGCAGGTGGGCAGCGCGCACGGTGGGGCCTGGGAGGCTGCCTCAGCAAACCTCAGGGCCTCGCTTATGAGGGTGTGCGCGACTTCCCGGCTTTCCTCACTGCCGCCCACGGCTTCCCATGCTGCCGCTTCTGCTGTGCGTAGGTGGCGTAGTAGTCGGTCGTAATTCGCTGAAACCATGGCTGAGTGTCCGCGTATTCCGTTGAGGGTGGTCGGTGTGTCCGTCGAAATACGCCGGAAGTGGGGACCGGAGTCCGCGAAACTCGTCGTAAGTCTCTTTGATCAGAGAGGCCGTATCTAGCGAGAGTACTTGTCGAGTACGCGTCAATACCTTTAATCGGCTGGCCGCTGTACGGCCGTCTGCGGACACGAGAAAGCCCCGCCCGACCACGGGGGCCGAGCGGGGCTGGGAGGGTCTGAGTGCGGCCCTCAGGGGTGCCTAGTCGAGCAACCCGCTTTCAACCATGGCGATACCGGCAAGCTCACCTGTCGCCGGGTCATTCCTGAACCAGGCCGGACCCTCGTAGGTGACCGCTACCCGCGCCGGATCGAACCGCCTAGGGGCGCCCGGGGTTGCCGGACGGATGACCACGCGCGTACCGAGATCAGCGAGCAAGCTTCGGCGCCCCTCGTCGTCGCGCCGTTCCCACTCCTCCTCAATGGTGCCCCCGGCGTCGACCCATCGGCCTACGGCGTGCTGCGCTTCCGCCTCTAGCTCCTCTGCGCGTGCCTCTAGCGCTGTGATCTGAGCGGTTACCCGCGCTGCTGCTCGACCACCCGCAGGCAGGTTGGCCAGGTTCCCCGAAAGGTTGTCCAACTGACCGTTGACTTCGGCAAGTTGGAGCACGGCACTGCCGTCGGGCTCTGCCCAGCGCATAAGGGCCAGCGCGCCGAACCGCTTCAGGTAATCGGCGGTCACAAGATCGTCGAGATAGGGCGCCGTGATGACGTTCGGCCGGTGCTTGCCACGCTTGCCGATCCCTTTCTGGCAGACGTACGTGCTGTAGTCCTTTCCATTGACGGCACGACGCTGCCGATATACCGGGCCGTTGCATTCTGAACAGAGCGCTACGTGAAGGAGTAGGGCTTTGCCCGTGCGCTCGGCTCCGCGTCCCCTCGAATTTCCGTCGATGATCGCGCGCGCCGCTGCCCAGGTTTCCCCGTCGAGAAGCTCGGGCCCTGCGAAAACGGGGCGCCCCTCAGCGTCGAGCACGGCTTGGTTATGGACAGCGCCGCGCTTCTTTCCGGGAACGGACTGCACAAGCCACCCGCGAAGGGCGGGCGTGTAAAGAACATCCCGCAGCGTGGTCGTGTACCAACGCTGGGGGTTCTTCTTTTGTCCGTCACGCCCTTCGCGTTCGTGGCTCAGTTTGCGGCCGTCCCGCTGGCGCGCGTGGTCCGCCGGGGGAAGAACTCCGCGTTTATTGAGTTCGCGGGTAAGGCCGGTCAGCGTGGCGCCGTGATTGATGAGCTTGTCAGCGCATTCGCGGATGATTGCTGCGGCTGTTTCGTCGATAATCCAACGCTTGTTGTTTACCGGGCCGGTGACCGCGTAGCCGTAGGGCGCCAATCCGCCCAGGTGGTTACCGCGTGACCGGAAGTGCTTTTTGCTGTCCGTGATGCGGGCCGTGATCATGTCCCGCTCGTACTCGGCGAATGCGGCAAGTACGTTGATAATGATGCTTGCGTTTTCCGGGCTTACCACGCCGTCCGCTGTGATGATCGTGGTGTGGGTCGACTTGGCAGCGTCGAGGAGGCGCTGGAATTCCAGAACGCTCCGCGCGTACCGGTCCAGCTTCGCCGCTAGCACGTAGTCAGCGCGCGGCAGCCACGACAGGACTTCCCGCATTCCGGGGCGGTCTTCGAGCTTGCTCGCTCCGCTCACGTTGGTGTCGGTGGCGACGTGCACCACTTCCCACCCGCGCTGTTCGGCGTACGCGCGGCACGCTGCTATGCGGTGGTCGGGTGCCTCTTCGGCGAACAGTCGGGACAGTCGGTCGTAGATGACCACGGTTGGACGTCTCATATTCACCCTTAGAGAGGGGTTCTCGCCTGTGGATGGTTAGGCGAGGCACTCGGGCGGCTGCGGGACTGTCCATGCGAATGCGGCGGCAGGCGTGCCGGCCCGCTTGGAGGCGCTGGGCACGGCGGCGGGACTCGACCGGGCCGCCCTGCACAGCCAGGTGGCGGCCGCGCTGTCGGTGGTGCTCCATCTCGTACGCGACCGGGTCGGGCGGCGGCGGATCGCCGAGGTGCATGTGCTGGAGCGGGATCCGGCGGGGCTCGTGGTGACGGTGCCGGCACTGCGCTGGGGAGCGGAGGCCTTCGCGTACGAGCGGGGGTGGGAGCGGCTGCGGGGGCTGCTCGGTGAGAGGAGTGAGGGGCTGTGACGGGGGTCGGAGAGGTGTCGGTGGGTGCGGCGATGGTGTGTGCCGGGGCGGCGGCCTGGCTGATGGGTGGCCAAGGGCCAGGGGCTCGGCGAGCGCAACTGCTGTGCGCCACTGGCGGGGTGGCGGGCGCTGGACCGCCGACGAGGGAGCGAAGGGTGCGGGAGCGGGTGGCGCGGGCTGCGGAGCGGTTGCGGCGGCTGCATCGGCTTCGGGGCGAGTGGTGGTCGCTGGTCGCCGGGTTGGTGGTCGCCGTGCTGGGGGCGTCCGTGGTGCCGCTCGTCGTGGGCGCGCTCGGGGTGCCGCTGGTGAGGCGCGCTCGGCAGGCCGGGCAGACGCGGCGTACGCGGGAGCGGCGGGCCGCTGCGGTGATCGCGTTGTGCGGGGCGCTCGCGGGTGAGGTGCGCGCCGGGCGGCAGCCGGGCGAGGCGCTGCTGCGGGCCGCTCGTGACTCCGGTGGGCTCGGCGATGCGCAGGCGGTGGTGCTGGCGGCGGCACGGTTCGGCGGCGATGTGCCCGGTGCGCTCACCGATGCGGCACGGCGGCAGGGGGCTGAGGGACTGCTGGGCCTTGCCGCGTGCTGGCGGGTCGCCGTGGACCGGGGTGCCGGGCTCGCGGCCGGGCTCGACCGGCTGGAGGCGGCGTTGCGCGCGGAGCGGGATCAACGGGCGGATCTGCGCGCCCAGTTGGCGGGAGCGCGGTCCACGGCGGTGCTGCTCGCGGGACTGCCCTTGCTGGGCCTGCTCCTCGGTACCGCGCTCGGCGCCGATCCGCTGCACGTCGTGCTGCACACCGGCGCGGGCCTCGGCTGTCTGCTGGTCGGCGGGGTGCTGGAGGGCGTCGGGCTGTGGTGGGCGCTGCGGATCGTACGGAGGGCGGAGGCGGTATGAGCACGGAGGCTGTCCACAGGCTGGGGGTGGCCCTGTGCCTGGCGACGGGACTGTGGTCGCTGGTGTGGGCCCTGGGAGCGGCGCGGCGGGAGCGGAGGGTGCGCAGGCGGCTGGGGGCGGTGCTGGTCGTGAAGCCGACGTCCGTCGGACGACGCTTCGACGTTCGGGCCCCGGTGAGGAAGTGGCTGCCGGTGGTCGGCGCCGTGAGCGCCTGCTGGGTGTTCGTCGGCGGCGTCCCCGGAGTCGTCGTGGGGCTCGTGGCCGGGTTCGGGGTGAGGCGGTGGCAGCGCAGGCCGACGCCGGTGGAGGAGCTCGACTCGGGCCTGGCCGGGCGGCAACTGCCGCTTGCGGCCGACCTGTTGGCGGCCTGCATCGAGGCGGGCGCCAGCCCTGTGGTGGCGGCTCAGGCCGTGGGGGAGGCGTTGGAAGGGCCCGTGGGAGACCGGCTCGCGAAGGGCGCCGCCGAGGTCCGGCTCGGGGGTGAACCCGCCGAGGTGTGGCGGGGGTTGGCAGCCCTGCCCGGCGCCCGCGCACTGGCCCGGTTGCTGGAGCGGGCGGGCGAATCGGGCGTACCTGCGGCGAATCCCGTCGCACGGCTTGCCGCGGAGGCCCGTGCGGAGTGGGGGCGTACGGCCACGGCACGTGCGCGGCGGGCGGCCGTCATGGTCACCGCGCCGGTGGGGCTGTGTTTCCTGCCCGCGTTCATCGCCATCGGGGTGCTGCCCGTGGTGATCGGCTTGGCGGGCGGGGTGCTGGGAGGGGG
>NZ_JAAKZY010000092.1 GCF_011045015.1 Streptomyces scabichelini
GGGCGTGCGGGTCATGGGAGCCATTGTGCCGCGCCGGTACGGCCTGTCCGGGCGGCGTCCACTGTGCGGACCACGTAGCCGGTCGTAGGCTGGCAGGCATGTCGACCCATGCCAAGCGTGAACGACTTCTCCTCGCCGATCTGTTGGAGGCCGAGGGCCCGGACGCCCCGACCCTGTGCGAGGGCTGGAACACCCGAGATCTGGCCGCCCACGTGGTGGTGCGCGAGCGCCGCCCGGACGCCGCGGGCGGCACTCTGATCAAGCAGCTCGCGCCCCGCCTCGACCGGGTGATGGCGGAGTTCGCCGAGAAGCCGTACGAGGAGCTGATCCAGCTGATCCGTACCGGTCCGCCGCGCTTCTCGCCCTTCTCGCTCAAACAGATCGACGAGGCGGCGAACATCGTCGAGTTCTACGTCCACACCGAGGACGTACGCCGTGCGCAGCCCGACTGGACGCCGCGCGAGCTCGACCCCGTCTTCCAGGACGCCCTCTGGTCGCGTCTGGAACGGACGGCCCGCCTCGTGGGCCGCGGCGTCCCGACCGGCCTGGTGCTGCGCCGCCCGGACGGCCAGACGGCGGTCGCCCACCGGGGCACACCGGTCGTGACGGCGACCGGCGAGCCCTCCGAGCTGCTGATGTTCACGTATGGCCGGCAGAACGCGGCCGACGTCGAGCTGGAGGGCGACAAGGACGCGATCGCGAAGCTGCACGAGACGAAGCAGCTGGGGATCTAGCGCCGCATCAACTGTCAGCAGCGGCGCGTCTGGTACGGCGCGGGCCGGACGCGCCGTATTTCACCGGTGCGGGTGTCCGCCGGCCGGCGTCGGCTGGACAGGTGTTGCCGAGGCGGCACGGAGCGTTCCGCTGGGGGCGCGGTTCGAAGCTGCGGGTTCGTCGTGGCTGGTCGCGCAGTTCCCCGCGCCCCTTATGGGGCGCCATACCGCACCGGACTTGACCAAGGCCGCTCAACCCGGGAGTTCGGCGCGGCGCAAGGGGCGGGCGCACAGGCCGTAGATGCCGCCCAGGCCGCAGAGCGTGGCGCTGGCGGTGAAGACGGGGGCCGTGCCCCAGAGGCCGATCGCGGCGCCGGTCAGCGGGAAGGTGAGCGGGGCCAGGCCGAGGCTGAAGAGGGTCGAGACGGAGGTCACCCGGCCGAGGTACGCCGGGTCGGACTCGGTCTGGATCAGCGCCCCGCACAGGGCACCGCTGAGCCCGGCGAGCAGGCCGATGACGAGGGCCACGGCGACGGCGGCGGCGACCGTCGGAACGTACGCGAGCCCGCCGATCGCGACCGCACCGAGTGCGATCGTCACCGACAGGACGAGCCCCGCGCGCGGCATTCGCCCCCGCACGGTCAGCAGCATGGCTGCCGCTCCCGCCCCGACGCCGAAGCCCGCCAGCACCCAGCCCATCCCGGGGGCACCCCAGCCGCGCTCGTCCGCGAGCAGGGTCAGGCCGACGTTCAGGGGCCCGACGAAGCCCAGCTCACTGAGAGCGATGACGAGGATGAGCCGGGCGAGGACAGGGTGACGGCGGATGTGGCGGAGACCCGCGCGGAGTTCCCCGCGCGGGGAACGGTTGGCGGACGTCTCGCGGACGGGCACGGCACGGGCGGCAGGCATCTCCTCGGCGGGCTTGTCCCAGGCGCCACGCCCCGCCCGTTTTCCTTCCGTGGCCGGTCGCCCCATGCGTACGGCCATCACCAGTGGCAGTGACGCCGCGAACAGCAGCGCCGCCACTCCGAAGGCCGCCGCCGCACCCCCGAGTGCGACGCCCAGGCCGCCCAGCGGCGCCCCCACGACGTTGGCGAGGCGGCTTGCCATGCCGCGCATGCCCTGGACTCGGGCGAGTTGGCCGCGTGCGGTGATACGGGCCGGGAGGGCGCCCAGGGCGGGCATGAGCACGGCGTCGAGCGTGCCGAAGACGACCGCGAGCAGGGCCAGCAGCCACAGCCCCGGGCTGCTCACCAGCAGGAGCGTGGCGACCGCGAGGACGGCCGCGCAGCGTGCGGAGTCGGAGACGATCAGGACGCGGCGCGGCCCGAAGCGGTCGGCGAGCACTCCCCCGCCCAGCATCAGCAGGGCACGCGGCGCGGCGCTCACGGCCATCACCAGGCCGGCCTGGGAGGGGGTTCCGGTCTGTACGGCCGCCCAGGACAGGGCGATGTAGTAGACGTTGTCCCCGATCGCCGACGAGGCGTACGCGCCCAGCCAGCGCAGGACGTTGGGGTCGCGGTGGGCGGGGCGCTCCGGCGCGAGCGGCCGGGATATCGCGGTGGGGGCGGTCACGGCGGTGGCCTCTCTCGGGCGGGAGGTGGACCCTCTCGGGCGGGCGGTGGCCTCTTTCGGGCGAACGCGAACGCGAAAGCGGACGCGGACTGACGCGGACGCGAATGCGGAACGGCACCCGACTCTCAAGTCCGGAATGGAAACCCGTACACATGCAGCGCGACGTTCTCGCGCCCCGCCGTGACACCGGCCGCTTCGTCGGCGCGGCCCTTCTCGTCGTACTTGTTGATGACGGCGAGCAACTCCTCGGTGAGCCGGGAGAGTTCGTCAGCCGTCAGCCGCAGCGTCGACTCGGAGTCCGAGACGGCGCGGTTCCACTCGGGCCCCCAGGCATGGCGTTCGTCGAGGTAGCGCCGGTACATCTCATTGCGCTGCTCGAAGAAGAGCCGACTGGCCGCGGAGTGGGCCGCGGCCTTCTCCGGCGCGTCGCGGAAGTCCTCGTCACGGATGCTCACCCCGTCCGAGGCGGGCTGCCACCAGCGTTCCCGGCCGTCCCCGCTCTGCGGTTCGGCCTCCTCGATCAGCCCGTGCTCCGCGAGCTTGCGCAGGTGGTAACTGACCAGCGAGACCGCCTCGTCGGCCTGCTCCGCCAGCTGCGAGGCGGTGGCGACCCGGGCCACGGTCAGGCTTCGGTAGAGCTTCATGCGCAGCGGGTGGGCGAACGCCTTGAGCGTGCCCAGATCCGTGATCCGACGGTTCTCCTTGTCTGCCATGACCTCACGGTAGATACGAAGGAAAAGTTGCGCAACTTATATTGCGCAACTTTTCCTTCGCATCTCTTCGTATTCCTTCGTATCTCCTGGGTCTCAGCCGGGATCCGCCAGCCGCCCGACCGCCTTCACGGTGACCCTGATCGACCGGCGCCCGCCGTAGCTGAGAGGCACCTCGCGGATGCGGACGACGGACACGTCGTCGGGGTCCGCGCCCCTCTCGACCGCCCGCTCGACGGCGGTGGCGCGCGCCTCCTGGAGGGCTTCCCGGCGTCCCGAACCGGCCGGGACGACGGTCTCGTGCTCGCCGCCGACGAGGGCGATGGCCGCGCCGACCGCGTTGGCGACATCCGCGTGGCGGGGCCGTTCGACGGTATGCCCACCGACCGTGTCGGGGATCAGGCCTGCCGCGCCGCCGACGGCGATGACCGGCTGGTCGCGGCGGCCGTGCGAGACGAGGCTCACGGCATGGGAGAACTCGGTGTCGAAGTCCTCCACCGCCGTCTTGAGCCGGGCGGCCACCCCGCCGTCCCGGTGGTCGGCGATGCGGTCGCGGTCCCCGAGGGCGATCCGTCCGGCGAAGACACCCGCGTCACTGAGCGTGGGCGTGTCGCCGCCGAACACCAGGGCACGCGTGGTGATCGCCCGGTCGACGGAGTCGGGTCCGACGCGGGTGTCGTGGACGACGGTGCCACCTCCGTACGCGATGGACAGCACGTCGGGCATGGACAGGTTCGTCTGTACGCCGCCGATGACGCACCCGGCGGCGCTCTCCCGCGCGAAGCCGTCGACCAGGACGCCCAGGTCGGTCGTGGTACCCCCGACGTCGGCGACGATGGCATCGCTCCGGCCGGTCAGCAGCGCGGCGCCGCGCAGCGAGTTCGACGGTCCGGAGCCGATGGTGAGCACGGGGAAGCGGTCGGCGTGGGCCGCCTCCATGAGCGTGCCGTCGTTCTGCGCGAAGTAGGTGGCGGCGTCGAGGCCGTGGTCGGCGACGACCCGGGAGAGGGCCGCCGTGACCACCGCGATCGCGGGGCCGAGCGCCGCGTTGAGGACCGTCGAGTTCTCCCGTGCCAACAGGCCCAGGGCGCCGATCTGATGGCCCATCGAGACGCGCACTCCAGTGCCGAGTTCGGCCTGTACGAGCTCGGCGACGCGCAGTTCGTGTTCAGGGTGCACGGGCCCGAACACCGAGGTCACGGCGATCGCCTCGGCTCGTCCCGCGACCTCCCCCAGGAAACGCTTGACGGCCTCGATGTCCAGCGGGGCCACCGGGTGCCCGTCGATCAGATGACCGCCGTCGACCCCGGCGACACCGGCCACGACCTTCCCGTACAGGTCGGACGGCCAGGCGGCGAGCGGCGGGACCGCGTCGGCGACCGGTCCGGCGATACGCAGGACGCCGACCCGGGCGAGGCCCTGGCGCTCGGCGACGGCGTTGGTGGCGTGGGTCGTGCCGAGCATGACGGCGCGTACGTCCCGGGACCGCTCCCCCAGTTCCGCCAGGACCGCTTCGAGCGCGGCGCGCATGCCGCCGGTGACGTCGTCCGTGGTCGGGCGCTTGGCGCGGGCGACGAGCCGGTCGCGTGCGTCGAGCGCCACGGCGTCGGTGTTGGTGCCGCCCACGTCGATGCCGATCCGCAGCCGGGAAGAGGGGTTGCGGGTCGACGAGGAGTTGTGGGTCGACGAGGGGTGGCAGGTCATCGGCGGCCCTCTTCCATCAGCAGGCCGGTCCACTCCACCGGCATGTAGTGGTGCTCGTATCCGAAGGCCGCCGGGCCCGCGACCTCCAGGCCGCGCGGGGTGCGCCACAGCGGGTCGCACGGCCAGGCGAGCACCGTGACCCGCTGGCCGAAGCGCAGGGACTCGGTGGCGATCGGGATGCCCGTCTGCGTGTCGCACACCGTGATCAGGTCGGGAACGCTCGCGAGGACCGCGCTGTCCTCCCACGCCACCAGGTTCTCGTTCTGCAGCTCGATGCGCAGATGCCGCCCGTGGTCGGCGCCACGCCCGGAGACGGTCACGCTCCCGCGGACGAACCCCTCGTCGGTGTCCCGGTCCACGTCCTCGAGCACGCCGGTCACAAGACGCCGGGCGCCGAGGGCGGCGACCAGAGCCTCCATGGGTTCATCGGCGGTTCGCAGCACCCGGCCCACCTCCAGGGCCCGGGACACCGACCCGTGGACCACCGCGTCCCGGTCGGCGGGCGTCAGCAAGTGGTCGGCCATGAGCGCCGACGAGCCCGAGGCGACGCACAGAGCCCGCCCCCAGCGCTCGGCCCACACCGCGTCGACCGGCCGCAGCGAGGCCGTGTTGCCGAGCGCGTCGACGAGGACGACGACCTCGGGTTTCAGGCCCGCGACGTGCATGGACACCATCTGCAGCTCGGGAAAGGCACGTCCCATCCCGTCCGCGTCCAGCAGGGGCAGCCCGAGCCGGGCCGCCCAGCCGACCGGTGCCACGCCGTTCGCGCCGCCGATCTCCGCGGCCATCACGGCGACGACCCGCCGCCCGGTCAGCCGCTCGACCTCGGCCCGGGCCGCCTCCGCCTCCCGGCCGCTGCCCGGCATCTCCAGGGCGACGGTGGGCGCGCCGATCATCGACAGCGGGAGGATCAGTCCGTGCGCCGGCAGATCTGTCATCGGTACGAGGGGGACGTCGCCGTACGTCTTCAGGGCCACGGAAGCGGCCAACAGCTCACCGGAGACGTCGCCGCCGCCACCGGTGCCGTAGACGGCGCAGCCGAGTGCCAGGTCGTCGAGGTCGTCGGCGGTCAGGACCATCGGCTCAGCCACGGCCGGCCTCCTGAGGACGGGCGGGCCGCTCGCTCCAGCGCCACAGCGCGGCGTACACCGCCACGGTGAGCGCGGGCCCGACCACGAAGCTCACGTCGCTGCCCGCCAGCGCCTCGGACAGCGGCCCCTGGAAGTCGGAGGTGTTCACGCACAGCACGGAGACGGCCGTACCCGTCGCGAGCGCGGCCACGCCCGCGACGTTGAACCCGCCGCGGTACCAGAAGCGGCTGGTCCGCGTCTCGTCGTGCAGGGCGACACCGTCGTAGCGGTTGCGGCGCAGCACGATGTCGGCGACGTACAGGGCCATGGAGGGAGCGAGCACGACCACGGTCATCTCGAGGAGCCGGCTGAGTGTGTCGGTGAAGTCGTGGACGAACAGGGCGTACGAGGCGATCGCCATGCTGAGCGCGGCGTCGAGGAACACCGAGCGCGCCCGGCTCACGCGCAGCCCCATCGACTGGAGGCACAGGCCGGAGGAGTAGGCGGTGAGGATGTTGTTCGTGATCGAGCTGAACACGATGACGAACAGGAACACCGGATAGAACCAGCCGGGCACGATGTCCGCGAGGTTGCCCTGCGGATCGCCCATGTCGATGCGGGTGCCGGCGAGGACACCGAGGACGCCGAGCACCACGGCGGGCAGGAAAGCGCCCAGCGCCGTGTGGGCGAGAACCCGGGGCAGCGACACCGTGCGGGGCAGATAGCGCGCGTAGTCGGCGCCGTTGGCCCAGGACAGCGGCACGGCGGCGATGATCGCGACGCCGATCGAGAGCGTGGCCCACAGGTCCGCGCCGTGCAGGGGGGCCTCCGGTACGTAGCCGGTGTCGGCCTCCCGCAGCACGAACACCGCGAGCAGCACCATCACGGTGGCGAGCACGGCGGTGAAGTACGGGCTGAGCCGCACGATCGTCGCATGGCCGAAGATGCTGACGGCGAAGGTCACCGCGGCGGTGAAGAGCAGCACGATCACCTTGACCGGACCGGAGACGGTCAGCCCGGCGTGGTCGGCCAGCGCGAATCCGGCGAGCGCCCCGAGGGCGAGGTTGACGGCTTCGTACGCGATCGCGACGAGCCAGCCGATGCCCGCGCTGAAGGGCCGGTTTCCGCGCACGCCGTACATCGCGCGGGTGACGACGACGCTCGGGGTGCCGGACGGCGGACCGCTGATGGCGAGCGTGCCCACGCCGACCCAGTACAGGTTGCCCACGACGAGTACCAGCACGGACTGCCAGAGGGTCAGCCCGAGCAGCAGGACGACGCCGCCGAGGACGAAGTAGAGGTACGTGATGTTCGCGGCGAACCACACCCAGAACAGCTCGCGCGGACGCCCGTGGCGCTCGGCGTCGGGTATGTGGTCGATGCCGCGCACCTCGACGCGGCCGGGCAGGTCACCGCCCGAGCCGCCCGGCCCGCCCGGCCCGCCCGGCCCGCCGGAGCCGTCCGGGCCGGGCGGGCCCGCCGACGCGGGTGTCAGTACCGGCTGAGGGTCCATGGGTGCCACCGCCCAGAAGTTGTCTACCACGATCTTATTGGCCATGAGGCCAACAGAAACGGACGGCAGGAGTCGACCACGGGGGGCACGAACCGGTCAAGAACTATTGGCCTGGAAGCCAATAAAAGTAACCTGGAGTTTGCACGGGCCGTACCGGCTGACGTAGGAAGAGCCCCATGAGCGCACCGCAGCCCACCGCCAGGAGCCGGCGTCTGGCCCCCGCCGAGCGGCGACAGGAGATCATCGAGGCAGCCGCGGCGGTCGCACTGGAGGAGGGGCTCGCGGCCGTGACGTACCGCAGTGTCGCCGCCCGGCTCGGCTGTGCACCCGGCCTGGTCCACCACTACTTCGACGCCGTGGAGGCGCTGGAGGCGGAGGCGTTCACCCACGCCGTCACCACCGACTTCGAGCGCACGTTCCAGGAGGTCGAGGAACTCGGCGACGCGGTGGAAGGACTGCGTCACATGCTGCGCGTCTGGGTCTCGGAGAGCCCGGAGCCGCACAAGACGGTGTGGCTCGACGCCTGGTACATGGCGGCCCGCAAGCCGAGGGTCCACGCGGCCGTGGACCACACCATGCGCGTCACCCACGGCCGTCTGGCCACGGTCCTGGAGCGGGGCGTAAGCGAGGGACGCTTCACCCCGCACGACCCGGACGCCCTGGCCTGGCAGTTGCTCACGGCCCTCGACGGCGTCATCGTCCACTCCTCGATCGGCGTGAACCTGGGCATCGTGGACGTCCGCCGCACCATCGCCCACTTCACCGAAACCGCGCTGGGCCTCGAACGGGACGCTTTGGCCTCGGCGTTCGACGACTGACAGTCCCAGCGAACCGGGTGCCGACTGACGACCGACGTCCTAGCGAACCGGGTGTCCCGCTCCCCGCAACGTCTCCTTCACCTGGCCGATCCGCAGATCCCCGAAGTGGAAGACGGACGCGGCGAGCACGGCGTCCGCGCCCGCGGCGACGGCCGGCGGGAAGTCGGCCAGCTTGCCCGCGCCACCGGAGGCGATGACGGGGACGGTCACGTGCTTGCGTACCGCCGCGATCATCTCCAGGTCGTAGCCGTCCTTCGTCCCGTCCGCGTCCATCGAGTTGAGCAGGATCTCACCCGCGCCCAACTCGGCGGCCCGGTGCGCCCATTCGACGGCGTCGATGCCGGTGCCGCGCCTGCCGCCGTGGGTCGTCACCTCGAAGGACCCGCTCTCGGTCCGCCGCGCGTCGACCGACAGGACGAGCACCTGCCGTCCGAACCGCTCCGCGATCTCACGGATGAGGTCGGGCCGGGCGATGGCGGCCGTGTTCACGCCCACCTTGTCCGCGCCCGCCCGCAGCAGCTTGTCGACGTCCTCGGTGGTACGGACCCCACCGCCGACCGTCAGCGGAATGAACACCTGCTCCGCCGTGCGCCGCACCACGTCGTACGTCGTCTCGCGGTTGCCCGACGACGCGGTGATGTCCAGGAACGTCAGCTCGTCGGCGCCCTCGGCGTCGTACACCTTGGCCATCTCGACGGGGTCGCCCGCGTCGCGCAGGTTCTGGAAGTTGACGCCCTTGACGACCCGGCCGTTGTCGACGTCCAGGCAGGGGATGACTCGGACCGCCAGGGTCATGAATTCACGGCTCCTCACCAGCAAAAAATGCGCTTCTAGCCTCTGAAGGCTTCCAGTTCCACCTCGACCAGGATGCGCGAATCGACGAAGCCGTCCACGATCAGCAGGGTCGAGACCGGGCGCACGGAGTCGAAGAACTCCTTGTGGGCCCGGCCCACCTCGTCCACGTCCCGCGCGTGGGTGAGGTACATCCGCGTACGGAGCACGGACTCGGCGTCGAGCCCGAACTCGCCGATCGCGTCCAGGGCGTTGGCGAAGGCCACCTTCGCCTGCTCGTACGGGTCGCCCTCCCCGTACAGCACGTCGCCCTTGAAGGATGTCGTGCCCGCCACCAGGACGCGGTCGCCCGCCGCGACGGCGCGTGCGAAACCGAAGGACTCCTCCCAGGGGCTTCCGCTCTGCACGCGCCGCACGGCATCGCTCATGACGCCACAGCCTCCAGGGCCTCTTCCAGGGTGAACGCCTTCGCGTACAGGGCCTTCCCGACGATGGAGCCCTCGACACCGAGGGGTACGAGCTCGGCGATGGCCCGCAGGTCGTCCAGGGAGGACACCCCGCCGGACGCCACCACCGGGCGGTCCGTCGCCGCGCAGACGCTCTTCAGCAGCTCCAGGTTCGGGCCCTGCAGCGTGCCGTCCTTCGCGATGTCCGTCACGACGTACCGCGCGCAGCCCTCCTTGTTGAGGCGCTCCAGCGTCTCGTACAGGTCACCGCCGTCGCGGGTCCAGCCGCGCCCGCGCAGCGTCGTACCGCGTACGTCGAGACCGACCGCGATCTTGTCGCCGTGCTCGGCGATGACCTTGGCGACCCACTCGGGGGTCTCCAGGGCGGCCGTGCCGAGGTTCACGCGCGTGCAGCCCGTGGCCAGGGCGGCGGCCAGCGAGGCGTCGTCCCGGATACCGCCCGACAGCTCCACCTTGATGTCCATCGCCTTTGTGACCTCGGCGATCAGCCCACGGTTGTCGCCCGTGCCGAACGCGGCGTCCAGGTCGACGAGATGCAGCCACTCGGCGCCCGCCCGCTGCCAGGCGAGAGCGGCCTCCAGAGGAGAGCCGTACGAGGTCTCCGTACCGGACTCGCCGTGCACCAGGCGCACCGCCTGGCCGTCACGGACGTCGACGGCGGGGAGGAGTTCGAGCTTCCCAGAGGGATTCCCAGAGGGATTCGACGTCATCAGAGGGTTCCGATCCAGTTCTTCAGCAGCTGCGCTCCGGCGTCGCCGGACTTCTCGGGGTGGAACTGCGTCGCCCACAGCACGCCGTTCTCGACGGCCGCCACGAAGGGCTTGCCGTGTGTCGACCAGGTCACCACGGGTGCCCGCATCGCCGCGTTCGCGGTCTCCATGGTCCAGTCGTGGACGGCGTACGAGTGGACGAAGTAGAACCGGGCGTCGGGGTCCAGGCCCGCGAACAGCTCCGAACCGGCCGGGGCCTCCACGGTGTTCCAGCCCATGTGCGGCACGATGTCGGCCTGGAGCGGCTCGACCGAGCCGGGCCACTCGTCCAGGCCCTCGGTCTCCACACCGTGCTCGATGCCGCGCGCGAAGAGGATCTGCATGCCGACGCAGATGCCCATCACGGGACGGCCGCCGGCCAGGCGCCGCTCCACGATCCAGTCGCCGCGCGCCTCCTTCAGCCCGTGCATGCAGGAGGCGAAGGCACCGACACCGGGCACCAGCAGCCCGTCCGCGTTCATGGCCTTGTCGTAGTCGCGTGTTATCTCGACTTCGGCACCCGCGCGCGCGAGAGCACGTTCGGCGGACCGTACGTTGCCGAAGCCGTAGTCAAAGACGACCACTTGTTTGGTGGGGGCGCTCAATTCCACACCTCCAGCCGGAGGATTCCCGCCGCGAGACACATCGCGGCACCGATGGAGAGCAGCACGATGAGGCTCTTCGGCATCTGCTGCTTGACGAAGGAGTAGACGCCGCCGAGCAGGAAGAGCCCGACGACGATCAGTACGGTGGACAGTCCGCTCATGGCTTTACAGCGCGCCCTTCGTGGACGGAAGGATGCCGGCGGCCCGCGGGTCGCGCTCGCTCGCGTACCGCAGCGCCCGGGCGAGCGCCTTGAACTGGCACTCCACGATGTGGTGCGCGTTGCGCCCGTACGGCACGTGCACGTGCAGCGCGATCTGCGCCTGGGCGACGAAGGACTCCAGGATGTGCCGGGTCATCGTCGTGTCGTACTCGCCGATCATCGGCGCCATCTTCTCGGGCTCGGTGTGCACGAGGTACGGGCGGCCGGAGAGGTCGACGGTCACCTGGGCGAGCGATTCGTCCAGCGGGACCGTGCAGTTGCCGAACCGGTAGATCCCCACCTTGTCGCCGAGCGCCTGCTTGAAGGCCGCGCCCAGCGCCAGAGCCGTGTCCTCGATGGTGTGGTGCGAGTCGATGTGCAGATCGCCCTCGGTCTTCACGGTCAGGTCGAACAGGCCGTGGCGGCCGAGCTGGTCGAGCATGTGGTCGTAGAAGCCGACCCCGGTCGACACGTCGACTTTTCCGCTGCCGTCGAGGTCGATCTCGACGACGACCGAGGTCTCCTTGGTGTTCCGTTCAGCTCTTCCAACACGCCCCTCGCGAGTCATGCGCTCTGCTCCTTCTTGAGTTCGCGTACCGCATCGAGGAACGCGTCATTCTCTTCGGGGGTACCGGCGGAGACCCGCAGCCACCCCGGTACGCCGTTGTCCCGGACCAGGACGCCCCGGTCGAGGATCTTCTGCCAGGCCTCGTGGGATCCCGCGCTGCCGTCGAACCGCCCGAACTGCACGAAGTTGGCGTCCGATTCGGTCACTTCGTAGCCGATCGCGCGCAGCTCGCCGACCAGCCGGTCCCGCTCGGCCTTCAGCCGCTCGACGTACTTCAGCAGCGTCTCGGTGTGCTCCAGGGCGGCAAGGGCGGTCGCCTGCGTGACGGCCGACAGGTGGTACGGCAGCCGTACGAGCTGGACGGCGTCCACGACCGCCGGGTGCGCGGCGAGATAGCCGAGGCGAAGTCCCGCCGCCCCGAAGGCCTTGGACATGGTCCGCGAGACGACCAGGTTCGGCCGGCCTTCGAGCAGCGGCAGCAGCGAGTCGCCGTGGCTGAACTCGATGTACGCCTCGTCCACGACCACCATCGACGGCTTCGACGCCTGCGCGGCCTCGTACAGCGCGATGACCGTCTCGGGCGGAACCGCGTTGCCCGTGGGGTTGTTGGGGGTGGTGATGAAGACGACGTCCGGCCGGTGCTCGGCGATCGCCTGCTCGGCGGCGGCGAGGTCGATCGTGAAGTCGTCGTTCCGGGGCCCGGAGATCCAGCCGGTGCTTGTGCCGCGCGCGATCAGGCCGTGCATCGAGTACGAGGGCTCGAAGCCGATCGCCGTACGGCCGGGTCCGCCGAAGGTCTGCAGCAGCTGCTGGATGACCTCGTTCGAGCCGTTGGCCGCCCACACGTTCTCGACGCCGACCGCGTACATGCCGGTGTCCGTCAGGTACTTGGCCAGCTCGGTGCGCAGCTCCACCGCGTCCCGGTCGGGGTAGCGGTTCAGGTTCCGGGCCGCCTCGCGCACCCGCTCGGCGATCCGCTCGACGAGCGGCTCGGGCAGCGGGTACGGGTTCTCGTTGGTGTTCAGGCGTACGGGGACGTCGAGCTGGGGCGCGCCGTAGGGGGACTTGCCGCGCAGTTCGTCGCGTACGGGAAGATCGTCAATGCCGGTCACTCGCTCGGCACCTTCCAGTCGAAGCGTGCCTTGACCGCGGCACCGTGCGCGGGCAGATCCTCGGCCTCGGCGAGCGTCACCACATGGCGGGCCACCTCCGCGAGGGCCTCGCGCGTGTAGTCGACGATGTGGATGCCGCGCAGGAAGGACTGGACGCTGAGCCCCGAGGAGTGGCAGGCGCAGCCGCCGGTCGGCAGGACGTGGTTGGAGCCCGCCGCGTAGTCGCCCAGCGACACGGGCGCCCAGGGACCGACGAAGATCGCGCCGGCGTTCCGTACCCGGTCGGCGACTTCGGGAGCGTCGGCCGTCTGGATCTCCAGGTGCTCCGCGCCGTAAGCGTTGACGACCCGCAGGCCCTCGTCCACGCCGTCGACCAGGACGATCGCGGACTGCCTGCCCGCCAGGGCCGGGGTGATCCGGTCCTCGATGTGCTTGGTGGCCGCGACCTGCGGCTCCAGCTCCTTCTCGACCGCGTCGGCCAGCGCGACGGAGTCCGTGACGAGGACGGCCGCCGCGAGCGGGTCGTGCTCGGCCTGGCTGATCAGGTCGGCGGCGACGTGCCCCGGGTCGGCGGTCTCGTCCGCGAGGATCGCGATCTCGGTCGGGCCGGCCTCGGAGTCGATGCCGATCTTGCCGGTGAAGTAGCGCTTGGCGGCGACGACCCAGATGTTGCCGGGTCCGGTGACCATGTTGGCGGGCGGGCAGGACTCGGTGCCGTACGCGAACATCGCGACGGCCGTGGCGCCACCGGCGGCGTACACCTCGTCGATGCCGAGCAGTGCGCAGGCGGCCAGGATCGTGGGGTGCGGCAGGCCGCCGAACTCCGACTGTGCGGGGGACGCGAGCGCGATCGACTCGACGCCCGCCTCCTGCGCCGGGACCACGTTCATGATCACGGAGGACGGGTAGACGGACCGGCCGCCGGGCGCGTACAGCCCGACCCGCTCGACCGGCACCCACTTCTCGGTGACCGTGCCGCCGGGCACGACCTGGGTGGTGTGCGTGGTGCGGCGCTGCTCGCGGTGGACGATGCGGGCGCGGCGGATCGACTCCTCCAGGGCGGCACGCACGGCCGGGTCGAGCTCTTCGAGGGCGCGGTCGAGGGCCGAGGCGGGCACCCGCACCTGGTCCAGCCGTACGCCGTCGAATTTCTCCGCGTAGTCGATCAGCGCCGCGTCGCCCCGATGATGTACGGCCTCGCAGATCGGACGCACCTTCTCCAGGGCGGCCGAGACGTCGAAGTCGGCTCGGGGCAGCAGGTCGCGCAGGGCCGAGCCCTCGGGGAGGGCATCGCCGCGCAGATCGATTCGAGAGATCACAAAGCCAATTCTCTCAGACGGCGATCGGGCGCCGGACGGCTGTATCAATCGCTGATACGACGTCCACCACGACGTCCACCACGACGTCCACCCCAGAAGATCACCTTCACTGTGAGTGTTCGGCCGTCACTCAGCGGGCATGACATGAACGACTGTACGAAACCCGCGAGTAGCTCGGGAGGGAGGAAGAGCCGTGGCCGAGGGTGCCGGCATCCGGAACGGGATCAGGGACGGGATCAGGGTCGGGGATCCGCCGGACGATCTGACCGCCGCCGAGACGGGCATGTGGCAGGCGTTCCGCGACGGCAGCATGTACGACCTGCGCACCGGGGACACAACCGTGGACGATCCGCACGGCGGCCGTCCGTGGGGTCCTGAGCGGAGTGTGCGGGCGCGTGTCGTGGCCATGCTGCTGCTGAACGGGCCACCCGCGCTGGACGGGCGCGTCTCCTCCCTGAAACTGACCGGCATCCGGATCACCGGCGTACTCGATCTGGCGGGCGGCACGATCGTCCCGTACGTCGAGATGAAGGGCTGCCGGTTCGAGAAGGAGATCCTGCTGCCGGAGGCCCGGTTCACGACCGTGCGCCTGATCGGCTGCTCGGTACCGCGTCTTGAGGCGGCCCGGCTGCACACCGAGGGCGATCTGCATCTGGCGCGCTGCCGCTTCCACAACGGCGTACGCCTCACCGACGCGCACATAGGCACGGACCTGCTGCTCAACCAGGCCGTGGTCCACCGGGACCGGCACGGCCGCTCGATCACCGCGGACGGGATGACCGTCGGCCAGGACCTTCAGGCCGAGATGCTGGAGTCCGACGGCGAGCTGAGCCTGCGCGGCGCCACGGTCGGCGTCTCGCTCAGCCTGCGCGGCAGCCGGCTGAAGAACCCGTCCGACCGGCTGGCGCTGAACGCCCCGCAGCTGACCGTCGAGCGCACGCTCTACATGACGCCCGCGGGCGTCGGCAATCCGCTGCAGACCAGCGGCAGGACACCGGCGCGCGGCACGCGGGTGCAGCGGTTCGAGTGCGAGGGCGGGATCCGCCTTGACGACGGGCGGTTCGGGGACGCGGTGGACTTCGAGCAGGCCCGCTTCACTCTCAGGGACGACCAGGAGATATCGATGCGCCGCGTCCAGGTTCCCGAGCTGCGCTTCCTCGGGGAGCGGCCGCGGCGCGGACGGGTCGTGCTGTCCGGCGCCCGGGTCGTCAACCTCATGGACACGGCGACGAGTTGGCCGGGCGCGGGCCAGTTGCAGATGGGCGGTTTCCAGTACGAGAACCTGGTGCCGCGCGGCGCGTTCCCGCTGGCCCGGCGCCTGGAGTGGGTGGCCGCGGCGACACCGGAGTACAGCCCGGAGCCGTACGAGCGGCTGGCGTCCGTGCTGCGCAACAGCGGCGAGGACGAGGACGCCCGCGAGGTGCTGCTCGCCAAGCAGCGCCACCGCCGCGAGTTCCTGCCGCCCGCGGCCAAGCTCTGGGGGTACGCGCAGGACTGGACGGTCGCCTACGGGTACCGGCCGGGACGGGCCGCCGTCTGGATGGCGGTCCTGTGGGCGGCGACCTCGCTCGCCTTCCGCCATGCCGACCACCCGCCGATCAAGACCGGCGAACATCCCCCGTGGAACGCCTCCCTGTTCGCCCTCGACCTCCTCCTCCCGGTCATCGACCTCGGCCAGGTGGGCTACTGGCAACTGCGCGGCGGCTGGCAGTGGCTGGCCGCGGTGGTGATCCTGCTCGGCTGGATCCTGGCGACGACGGTGGCGGCGGGCGCGACACGGCTGCTGAGCCGGGGCTGAACCGTAATCTGGACGCGCACAACCATGGCTGCATTTTGACCGTCTTCTCACCGCAACCATGAATTGAGCAACCACGACGGCGAGTACCCGGTACGCGAGAGCGGCCCCGGTTCAGGCGCAAAGGGGGCAACTGTGGCAGTGCTACGCGCGTTCATCCGTACCGTCCGCATGGCACGGAACACCACACGCCTCGCCGCCGGTCTGCCCGGCGACGACGAGGTGCTGCTCGACGCCCCGGACGAGCGGCTCGCACCGGCACTGGTCGCCGCGGGCCGGGGCGAGTACGAGCCTGCGGCCAAGCTGCTCGCCACCACCCGGGAGGCCGCCGAGTGGGAGAACCGCGACCGGTACACGACGCGCCTCGCCGCCTTCGCGCGCTCCCGGCCGGAGTGGTTCGCGCTGTGGCGGTACGCCGCCCCGCACGACCCGGACGCCCTGCTGGTGAAGGCCGAGCTGGCGGTGTGCCGGGGCTGGGAGTCGCCGGCCCGTGCCGAACTGCTGCGCCAGGTCGCTCCGTTGATCAGCACGGCCGCCGAGGGCGATCCGCGCGACCCGGTGCCGTGGCGGATCGCGCTGGACCACGCCCGCGGCACGAACGCGCCGCACACCGAGTTCGAGGAGCTGTGGGGCGAGGCCGTACGCCGCTCCCCGCACCACTACGGCTGCCATGTGTCCGCCCTCCAGTACCTGTCCGCCGCCTGGTACGGCTCGCACCGCGAGTGCTTCGACTTCGCCGAGCGGGCCGCGCAGGACGCGCTGCCGAGCTCCCTGGTCCAGGCGCTGCCGGTGCGCGCGGCCTTCGCGTATCTGACCGGGGACGGCGGGGGCACGGTGCCGCGCGAGCGCCTGGACGCGGCGGCCGACCTCGCGATCGCCCTGTCGGGGGAGTACGCCGCCGCCGACCCGTGGCCCGCGCAGGTCCGCAACCTGCTCACGTACGTGCTCGTCCGGCTCGAACGCTGGGAGGACGCGCTGGAACAGCTGCGCCGGACCGGGCCGTACGCCACCTCGTTCCCCTGGGACCGGATCTCGGACGACCCGCTCGGGCAGTTCCTCGAACTGCGGGACGGCGTACGGCTCGAAGTGGCCGCGCGCACGCCGCTCAGGCTGCGGAGCGCGGACGCCGTGCATCCACGGAGTGAGCGCGCCGGACGCGCCGACTCCGGCGACCACTAGGCTTTTGCGTCGTGACCACCGTCCGGCTCCCACTCTTCCCTCTGAACACGGTGCTGTTCCCGGGCCTCGTGCTGCCCCTCAACGTCTTCGAGGAGCGCTATCGCGCCATGATGCGTGAGCTGCTGAAGACGCCCGAGGACGAACCGCGCCGGTTCGCCGTCGTCGCCATCCGCGACGGCCACGAGGTCGCGCAGAGCGCGCCGGGCCTGCCGGACCAGACCGCCGTACCGGAGCGCGGGCCCGCGGCCGGCTTCGGCGACGACCCGGCGAAGGCCTTCCACGAGGTGGGCTGCATCGCGGACACGGCGACCATCCGGGAGCGGGCCGACGGCAGCTTCGAGGTGCTGGCCACCGGGACGACGCGCGTACGACTGGTCTCGGTGGACGCCTCCGGTGCGTTTCTGACGGCCGATCTTGAAGTGTTGGAGGAGGACCCGGGCGACGAGGCGGGGGCGCTGGCCGAAGGGGTGCTGCGGGCCTTCCGGCAGTACCAGAAGCGACTGGCCGGGGCGCGTGAGCGGTCCCTGTCGACCGGGGGCGAACTACCGGACGAGCCGTCCGTCGTCTCGTACCTCGTCGCGGCCGCGGCGATGCTGGACGTCCCGGCGAAGCAGCGTCTGCTCCAGGCCCCGGACACGGCGTCGCGCCTGCGCGAGGAGCTGAAACTCCTTCGCGCGGAGACCGCGATCATCCGTAACCTGCCGTCACTGCCCGCGACGGAGCTGACGCGCGGGCCGACGAGTCTCAACTGAGTTCGGTCAACTGACATAGGTCAACTGACGTAAGGCTTGGATCCGTTGGCGAAGAAGTCGAAGAAGCAGCAGCAGCAGTCCGGCGGTACGCCCGCGACGGTGGCCCTGACGGCGGCGGGCGTCTCGTACACGGTGCACGCGTACGAGCACGACCCCTCCCACCCGTCGTACGGAGAGGAGGCCGCCGAGGCGATGAACGTGTCCCCCGACCGGGTCTTCAAGACCCTGGTCGCGGACGTGGACGGCGAACTGACCGTGGCCGTGGTCCCCGTGGCGGGCTCGCTCGACTTGAAGGCCCTGGCCGCGGCGGTGGGCGGCAAACGCGCCACGATGGCCGACCCGGCGGCCGCGGAACGCACCACGGGCTACGTCCGCGGCGGCATCTCCCCCCTGGGCCAACGCAAGAAGCTCCGCACCGTGCTCGACTCCTCGGCCTCGGCCCACCCCACGATCTGCGTCTCGGCAGGCCGCCGCGGCCTGGAAGTCGAACTGTCCCCGAACGACCTGGCCAAGCTCACGGAAGCGGTCTCGGCACCGGTAGCCCGCGCGTGACCTCTGGACGGATGCCTCACCCTGGGTTAAACACCCAGGACATGTCGAAAAAAACACGCAAACGCAGGTGGCGCACCAAAAAGGGCCGCTCGAACCATGGGCACAGGCCCGCGTAGGGTTTTTCAGCCCGTCCGGCATTTAAATTGAGCCCGTCCGGCGTTTGAGGACGAGGCCGCAAGGCCGATACGGGGTCTGGGGCGGAGCCCCAGGGATGGGACGGGTAGGGGCGGCGGGGGCGAAAACCCATGACCCAGCCCCCGCAGGAAAGCCGCTCCTACGCCGGAGGCGCCCCGTACGGACTCTGCTGATACGGATCGGGATCCGGATCTCGCGGCCCGAACAGCGCCGTCACCCCGAGATGGACCAGCAGCGCCCCCACGGACCAGGCCAGCAACGCCCCCTTGGCCCCGAGTTCCAGCGGCGCCGAGAACGTGACTCCCTTGCCGACCTCCTTGGCATGGGCCACCACGTCCTGCGTGGGCCCGAGCCAGACCCCGAGCCGCCATGCGAGCAACGAGCCGAGCACCCCACCGAGCGTGAGCGCGACGACGATCGGGATACCCCCGCGCCGCCGCACCAGGAACACGACCAGCGCACTGACGAGCCCGAACCCGAGCGCGAGCAGAGCGAACGTCCCGTCCACTCCGATGGCCTGCTCCCCCTCCGTGTCCTTGAGATAGACCGTGGACGCGTCCGAGACCAGCGGCACCTCGGGGGCCAGCCACCACCACAGCACGCCGAGCAGCGCCCCACCGAGCGCCATGGCGATCGTGATGACGGCGGCCTCCCGCACTTCGGTCTTCATCCCGGGGCCGTCCTCCTGATAACCGACGTGTCCGGCCGCGCCGGCGGCGGGCGGCGGCGCCGGCCATGCGTGATGCGGCGGCTGGTACGCCGGAGACTGCTGATCCGAAGACTGCTGATCCGAAGACTGCTGATCCGGAGTCTGGCGATGCGGCGGCTGGGGCGGAGTAAGCGGTGCGGTCACCCTGCCATCGTGCCAGGCTCGTCTGTCGACCGCGTCACCGGACGGCCGCCCGGCGATAGGCCCAGGTCGCGACGGCCAGCGAGGCGACCCCGACCCCCGCGCACACGGCGAGGTCGAGCACGACGACACCCCAGTCGGGATGCGCCCCGAAGGTCAGCCCAAGAGCCTCGACGCCGTACGTGGACGGCAGCAGATCACGCGCGTACTGGACGACCCCCGGCAACCGGTCCGCCGGCAGCACCCCGAGCAGCAGCGCCGCCGACATCCCCAACTGCCCGAGCAACGTGGCGAGTTCGGGTCGCGGCGCAAGCAGCCCGAGTGCCGCCCCGAGCCCGGCGAGTGCCGCGCCGGCGAGCGGGATCACCGCGACGAGGATCCACAGATGCGTCATCGGCAGCCCGAAGAGCACACATCCGAAGACGGCGGTGACAACGGTCCCCGGCACGGTGAAGGAGGCGTACGCACCCGCCGCACCCAGCACCACGGCCGCCGGCGGCACCGGCAGCGTCGCGTAGTGATCGAGTCCGCCGCTGGCACGCAGCTGCCCGAAGTACTGGGCGAGCAGATTGAGCGCGACGAACGCGACGACGAGAACCGACGAGCCCGCCACCACGGCCCGCGCCTCACCCCCGCCGTCCACCACGCCGCGCATCAGGACCATGATCCCGACGGACTGGAAGGTGGCCACGAACAACAGCGGTATCCGCGCGACCCGGGCCCGGGAGAGCTGCGCCCGGTACACGGCGCACAGCGCGGGCCACAGCCGCGCCTTCGGTCCGAGCACGGCGGCTTCTTCCGCGGCGGCGGCCTCAACGGGGAGGGCGCGGCCCGGCAGGACCTCGGCGGGTACGACACTCACGTCGAGCGGCTCCTGTTCGCTTCAGCGGTCGTCCTGTTCCGTACGGCCACGGAGGCCCGAACACTCATGCCTTCACCAACCAACACTCACGCCTTGACCAGCCCCCGTACATTTCCCACGCTCCCGCCCAGCGCCAGATACACGTCTTCGAGGCTCGGGGTGGCGAGCGTGAAGTCGTCCAGGGCGGCGAACGCGGCACCACCGGTGACGGCGGCGACGGCGGCCCGGGCCTCTTCGGGGGCGAGGCGCAGCGCCCAGCGGCGGCCGGACTCGACGGCGCGGTCGCGCAGGGCGGCGACCTCGGGGACGTCGAGGGGCGCGCGCTCGCGCCAGACGAGTTCGACGTGCACCTCGCCCGCGACCTTCTCCTTCAGCCCGGAGGGGGTGTCGCAGGCGATGACGCGGCCCTGGTCCATCACGGCGACGCGGTCGAGGACCGTCTCGGCCTCGATGACATTGTGGGTGACCAGCAGAACCGTCGTACCGTGCTCGGCCCGCCGCCGGTCGACGGCGCTCCAGACGGCGCGGCGTGCGATCGGGTCCATGCCGCTGGTCGGCTCGTCGAGGACGAACAGCGGCCGCTCCCCCACGAGCGTGGCGGCGAAGCAGGCGAGCCGCCGCTGCCCGCCGGACAGCTTCCTCAGCGGCCGCGAGGCCAGGCCGGTGAGGCCCAGCTCCTCGAGGACGGCGTCCCGCTCGGCCCGCGCGCCGCGCACATCGAGCCCGCGCAGCCGCCCGGTGGTCTCCACGGCGAGCGACACCGTCAGCTCGTCGAGCGCGGTGGACTCCTGCCCGAGGTACGCGAGGATCCGCGCCGCCCGCTCGGGATGGCGCACGATGTCGTGCCCGAGGATCTCGACGCTGCCGCGGTCCGGGCGCATCAGGCCCGTCAGCTGCCGTACGAGGGTGGACTTGCCGGCGCCGTTCGGCCCCAGCAGCCCGAAGATCTCACCGCGCCGGATGTCGATCCCCACGCCGTCCGTGGCCCGCACCTCGGGCGTCCCTGGTGCCCCGCGCCGCCCGCGCACCGCCGGATAGGTCTTGGTCAGATCCCGCACCGCGCACACGACATCCCCACCGTGCCCGTGCCGGGCTGCCTGTGCGGTGCGCGTACTCACGAGGGTCGAGACTACGGGGTCACGGGCGGCGCATCACGCTCGGGTCACCATCGGGGTCGAAACCGGGACACCGCGCCGCGCCCCGTAAGGGGCGCGGGGAACTGCGCGACCAGCCACGACGCACCCGCAGTCGCCTACGAACAGATGCCCCGAGCTACTAGGCGCTCACTCCCCAGCGGGAGCGGGTTCCGCAGCCGTACGCACATCCACCTCCCGCCAAAACCCCGCCCGGATCGCATACCGGTCATGCTCGTCGATCTGGTCGTCCTTGTGCGCGAGCAGCCCGAACCGCGCCGCGTACCGCAGCAGCTCCCCGTCGATCCGGTGCGGCACCCGCGGATACATCGTGGACAGCTTCTGCAGCTGCGCCTGGTCCGACAGCCGCCCCATCCACCGCCGCGCGAACACCTGCCCGACCTCGTACGGATCCCCGCCCACCGTCGTGATGTCCTCCTCACGGTCGGCCCACCGCTGCTCGGCCGTCGTGAGCTGCGCGAGCGTCGGCAGCGACGCGGCGTCCGCGGACTCGGCGGCGCCGCCGGGCCGGTCGACCCACCCCTTGTCGGACGACCACCGCAGCGTGGCGTTCGCGGGATGCTGGGCGGTCTGCGTACCGGGCGCGCGCAACGCCGCCAGATCCTTCGGCGTCGGCACCCCCTTCGCGGCCGGCACCCGCTCCTCCGTGCCGTTCTCACTCGGCGCCGTCTGCGGGTGCTGCGGCTCCCGCTCGCCCCGCTCGCCACCGGAGGACAGCGAGGACTCGGGCAGCGGCGCGGAGAGGATCGCGGCGATCTCGGGCCGCGGCGCGGGCGGCGGCGCACAGATCCCGCCGAACTCCTTGGCCCGCACGGCCTTGGTGATCCAGGTCCGGTCGAGTACGCGGCGCTCGTCGGCCTCCGCGACCAGGTCCTCCGACTGGTTGTAGTCGCCGTCGGCGGCCTGCACGGCCCACAGGTGTACGGCGACTCCGTGCTCCTTGGCGGCCATCATGCCCGGCAGCAGATCCCCGTCGCCCGTCACCAGGACCACGTCGGAACAGGCCCGGTTGCGCGCCAGCTCGGTGAGCTCGGCGTGCATGGCGGCATCGACGCCCTTCTGCGCCCATCGTCCGTCACTGCGGGTAAGTGCACCGAGACGCACGGTCACCCGCGGCATCACACGCAGCCTGCGGTGCTCGGGCTGCGGTACGCGGTCGGGAGCACCGTCGAACCAGTAGATGCGCAACAGGGGCCGTTCCGTGTCGGACTCGGCGCGCTCGCGCAGCCCCTGGATCAGGGCGGCGTGGTCGACGGTGATCCGGGACCTCGAAGGCTCCCCGGCGAGAAGACTCGCGGCGGCCCCGAGCAGATACCCGGCGTCCACCAGGACGATGCAGCGGTCCACGCGATCCACCCTCTTTCCGGGAGGTTTGCTTCGGGCTTCCTTCGAGTCTGCCCGACTGCGCGGAGGTTAACGGCCGGAACTCGATCTTCGGCGTGGCGTATCCGCAGTTCACTCTCCGACAGGCCTTATTACGCACGGTAATTCTCTGACATGCGTGACTTCTCACCCTATGTGAATCTGATCCCGGTCCTGGCCCCCCAGGCAGACCACAGGAGGCAGATCCCCATGGCCAAGAACAAGAACCGCAAGCAGGGCGGACCGGAACAGCGCGGCGCAACGGAGCAGACCCAGCGCGGAGCCGAGCGGTCGGCACCCCCCGGGGAGCAGAACGACGCGGCGCCGAGCCCCGCCCAGTTTGCCTCCGGTGGTAAGCGGCGGAAGAAGTTCGGCCACAACTAGCCATGGCGCCAGGCATACAGCGAGGGGCGCGCCCACCACGGGCGCGCCCCTCGTCGTCTTCAGTGCTCGTGCTCAGTGCTCGTCGTGCCGGAGGTTCGCAGCCGCTGCACGGGCGCTCAGCCTGCCAGGCAGGACGGTCCGAGCAGCACCTTCAAGTCCCCGAAGAGCGCCGGGTCCGGCTTCACCCGGTGCCGGTCGAGCCGCAGCACCGTGGTCTTGCGCGGACCCTGGAGCTTGATGCGCACCTCGCTGTCGCCCCTGTGGTGGCTGAGGATCTCGCCGAGCCGGCTGACCATGGGCGGGGTGACCTTCAGCGCCGGAATCGTCAGGATCACGGGGGCGTTGGTGCCCGCGTTCGACAGATCCGGTACCTGGAGTTCCATGGCGACGAGGCGGGGGACGTCCTCGCGTTTGTCGAGGCGTCCCTTGACGAAGACCACGGCGTCCTCGACGAGTTGAGTGGACACCAGCTGGTAGGTGGCGGGGAAGAACATGCACTCGATGGAGCCGGCCAGGTCCTCGACGGTGGCGATGGCCCAGGCGTTGCCCTGCTTGGTCATCTTGCGTTGCAGGCCGGAGATGATGCCGCCGATGGTGACGACCGCGCCGTCAGCGAAGTCGCCGCCGGTGAGCTGGGCGATGCCGGCGTCCGCCTTGTCGGACAGCACGTGTTCCAGGCCGAACAGCGGGTGGTCGGAGACGTACAGGCCGAGCATCTCCCGTTCCTGGGCGAGCAGGTAGGCCTTGTCCCACTCGTCCTCGGTGAAGGTGACGTCCAGGCCGAAGCCGGGCTCGCTGGTGTCCGCCTCGCCCATGCCGCCGAAGAGGTCGAACTGGCCCTCGGCCTCCTTGCGTTTGACCTGCACCACGTTGTCGATCATCGGCTCGAACTGGGCGGTCAGGCCCTTGCGGGTGTGTCCCATGCTGTCGAACGCGCCGGCCTTGATCAGTGATTCGGTGGTGCGCTTGTTGCAGACGACCGCTTCGACCTTGTCGAGGTAGTCGGGGAAGGAGGCGTATTTACCCTTGGCCTTGCGGGAGCGGATGATCGACTCGACGACGTTGGTGCCGACGTTGCGCACCGCGGAGAGGCCGAAGAGGATCACGTCGTCGCCCTGCGCGGCGAAGTTGGACATGGACTCGTTGACGTTGGGCGGCAGCACCTTGATGCCCATGCGCCGGCACTCGTTGAGGTAGACGGCCGACTTGTCCTTGTCGTCCTTGACCGAGGTGAGCAGCGCGGCCATGTACTCGGCGGGGTAGTTCGCCTTCAGGTACGCGGTCCAGTACGAGACGAGTCCGTACGCGGCCGAGTGGGCCTTGTTGAACGCGTAGCCGGCGAAGGGGACCAGCACGTCCCACAGGCCCTGGATCGCCTCGTCGCTGTAGCCGTTCTTCCGGGCGCCTGCCTGGAAGAGGACGAAGTTCTTCGCCAACTCGTCGGGCTTCTTCTTGCCCATCACTCGGCGCAGGATGTCGGCCTCGCCCAGCGAGTAACCGGCGATGATCTGGGCGGCCTTCTGCACCTGCTCCTGGTAGACGATCAGGCCGTAGGTGACCGCCAGGACCTCCTCGAGCGGCTCCTCGAGCTCCTTGTGGATCGGCGTGATCTCCTGGCGGCCGTTCTTGCGCTCCGCGTAGTTGATGTGCGAGTTCATGCCCATCGGGCCCGGCCGGTAGAGGGCCGAGACAGCGGAGATGTCCTCGAAGTTGTCGGGCTGCATCTGGCGGAGCAGCGAGCGCATGGGACCGCCGTCGAACTGGAAGACGCCGAGGGTGTCACCGCGGCAGAGCAGTTCGAAGGTCTTGGGATCGTCCAGCGAAAGGGAGAGCATCTCCAGGTCGATGCCCTTGTTGGCCTTCACCATCTTGATGGCGTCGTCCATGATCGTGAGGTTGCGCAGGCCCAGGAAGTCCATCTTCAGCAGGCCGAGCGATTCACACTGCGGGTAGTCCCACTGGGTGATGGTCACGCCGTCGGTGTGCCGCACCCAGATCGGGGCATGGTCGACGATGGGTTCGCTGGACATGATCACGCCCGCCGCGTGCACGCCCATCTGCCGGACCAGGCCCTCGACGCCCTTGGCGGTGTCGATGACCTTCTTCACGTCCGGCTCGTTCTCGTACATCGCCCGGATCTCGCCCGCCTCGCTGTAGCGCGGGTGCGAAGGGTCGGTGATGCCGTTCAGGTCGATGCCCTTGCCGAGGACGTCGGCGGGCATGGCCTTGGTGAGCCGGTCGCCCATCGCGTACGGGTAGCCCAGCACGCGCGCGGAGTCCTTGATGGCGTTCTTCGCCTTGATCTTTCCGTACGTGCCGATCATGGCGACCTTGTCGGCGCCGTACTTCTCCGTCACATACCGGATCACTTCCACGCGCCGGCGCTCGTCGAAGTCGATGTCGACATCGGGCATGGAGACGCGCTCGGGGTTGAGGAACCGCTCGAAGATCAGACCGTGCGGGATCGGGTCCAGGTCGGTGATGCCCATGGCGTACGCGACGATCGAGCCGGCCGCGGAGCCTCGGCCGGGGCCGACCGCGATGCCCTGCTCCTTGGCCCACATGATGAAGTCGGCGACCACGAGGAAGTAGCCCGGGAACCCCATCTGGATGATGACGTCCATCTCGTACTCGGCCTGCTTCTGGCGGTCCTCGGGGATGCCACCGGGGAAGCGGCGCTCCATCCCTCGCCGGACCTCTTCCTGGAACCAGGTGACTTCGGTGTAGCCCTCCGGGATGTCGAACTTCGGCATGAGGTTCTTGGTCTCGAACATGCCGGTGGTGTCGATCTGCTCGGCCACCAGCAGCGTGTTCGCACACCCCTGCTGCCAGGCGTCCGAGGAGTCGATGGCGTACATCTCGTCGGTCGACTTCAGGTAGTAGCCGGTGCCGTCGAACTTGAACCGGTCCGGATCCGAGACGTTCTTGCCGGTCTGGATGCACAGCAGCGCGTCGTGCGCGGCCGCCTCGTGCGGATACGTGTAGTGCGAGTCGTTGGTCACCAGCGGCGGAATACCCAGCTTCTTGCCGATCTCCAGCAGCCCGTCCCGCACCCGCCGCTCGATCTCGATGCCGTGGTCCATCAACTCCAGGAAGTACCGGTCCTTGCCGAAGATGTCCTGGTACTCGGCGGCCGCCTTCAACGCCTCGTCGAACTGCCCAAGACGCAGCCGGGTCTGCAGCTCACCGGACGGACACCCGGTGGAGGCGATCAGCCCCTCCGACCACTGGGAGATCGTCTCCTTGTCCATCCGCGGCCACTTCTGCAGCCAGCCCTCCGCATACGCGTCCGAGGACAGCTTGAACAGATTGTGCAGCCCGGTCTTGTTCGCCGCCCAGATCGTCTTGTGCGTGTAGCCACCGGAGCCGGACACGTCGTCCCGCTTCTGGTGCGGCTGCCCCCACTGGATCTTCCGCTTGTTGCGCCGCGACTCCGGCGCCACATACGCCTCGATCCCGATGATCGGCGTCACCCCGGCCTTCTGCGCCGAGTGGAAGAAGTCGTACGCCCCGTGCAGGTTGCCGTGGTCGGACATGGCGATGTGCGTCATGCCCATCTCGTTGCACGCGTCGAACATGTCCTTCAGCCGCGCGGCACCGTCCAGCAGCGAGTACTGGGTGTGGACGTGCAAGTGCGTGAACGGCGGCTTTGACACGGTTTCGGCCTCCAAGGCGAACGGACGTCGACGGGGGTCCGACAGGCTGCGGACAGTCTGGGGGACAGCGTCGAAGTCTATGCCTCGGCACTGACAATTCGAGGGCTGCCCTGCGTACGTTCACATGCGGGACACGGGCACTCCCGCGTACCTTCGTCCGTTGGAAGGGGACGGGCGATTCCGTCCCACTTGTCATGCGTCACCTGCACCTGGAGGCACCCCGCGATGTCGGATCCGCAGCTCAGCGCCGAGCAACGCGGCGAACAGATCCTCGCCGTCTTCGACACCGCCTTCGGCGAGCTGCTGGCCGCCGATCCGGCCGCGTTCCGCGTGAAGTTCCGGAAGATGGCCGCCTCGGCCTTCGCCTTCTACCGGGGTACGGCGGGCCTCTTTTACCACGACCTGGAGCAGGAGAAGCGGGGTGGGCCGTATCTGGACGAGCGCACCTCGCGCGTGTGGATCCACGGCGACCTGCACGCCGAGAACTTCGGTACGTACATGGACGCCCAGGGCCGCCTGATCTTCAACGTGAACGACTTCGACGAGGCGTACGTGGGCCCCTTCACCTGGGACCTCAAGCGCCTCGCGGCCTCCGTGGCGCTGATCGGGTACGCGAAGGCGCTCAGCGACGAGCAGATCACCGAGCTGGTGCGGATCTACGCGGCGTCGTACCGCGACCGGATCCACGCGCTCGCGACGGGCGCCAAGAGCGACGAGGTCCCGCCCTTCACGCTGGACACCGCCCAGGGCCCGCTCCTGGACGCGCTGCGTGACGCGCGCTCGCTGACCCGCTTCGGTCTCCTGGAGTCGATGACCGAGATCCGCGACTTCGAGCGCCGCTTCGCGGCGGGCGGCGGCTCCATCGAGCTGGACGCGGCCACGCGCTACAAGGTGCTCGCGGCCTTCGACGGCTACCTGGAGACGCTGCCGGAGTCCTCCCTGGCCCGCCCGGACTCGTACCGCGTGAAGGACGTCGTCGGCCGCCGCGGCATCGGCATCGGCTCGGCCGGTCTGCCCTCGTACAACATCCTTCTGGAGGGCGCCACCGACGCCCTGGAGAACGATGTGGTGATCTACATCAAGCAGGCCCAGACGCCGGCCGTCTCCCGGCACATCACGGACGCGGCGATCCGCGAGTACTTCCAGCACGAGGGCCACCGCACGGTGATCTCGCAGCGTGCCCTCCAGGCGCACGCCGACCCGTGGCTCGGCTGGACGGAGCTGGACGGCGCGGGCCAGCTGGTCGCCGAGGTGTCGCCGTACGCCGTGGATCTGGACTGGGGCGACATCGACGAACCGGAGGAGATCGCGGCGGTCGTCGCCGACCTGGGCCGGGCCACCGCCACCATGCACGCGGCGGCGGACGACGAGAGCGGCCACTCCGAGCTGGTGCCGTTCTCCACGGAGCGGGCCATCGACGCGGCGATCGCGGCGGACGAGGCGGGTTTCGGAGACCTCCTGGTGGACTTCGCCCACGCGTACGGGGCACGCGCGCGTGCCGACCACCAGATCTTCGTGGACCTGTTCCGCAACGGACGGATTCCAGGGCTGTAGACCTGCTGCAGACCGGTAACCGCCCACTCACTCACAGGGAGCTTTTAGCGCTCCCTTACAGGAGTACGTGACACACTCTCCACCGCTATGGACATATCCGGGACCCAGCTGAGAGCCGTACGCGCGGCGCTGTTCACGGCAGTCGTCGTGACGCTCTCCGTCGCGTCGCACGTGTTGCTGTCCCGGGTCCCGCTGCCGCTCACCACCGTGGCCGCGCTCGCTGTCGCCGTCTTCGTCATCGCGTACGCACTGGCGGGCCGCGAGCGCGGCTTCGGGCGGATCGCCGCCCTGCTGATCCCGCTGGAGCTGGCCGCCGACACGCTGTTCACCGCGGGCCAGCACGCCTGTTATGGCCGGGCGGGCGGCCCGGTCACGGGTCCGCTGCGCTCGGTCGGCCTCGACGTCCTGTGCGGCGGCGAGGTCGGCACCCCGCTGGCCCGGGTGACAGGCGAGGGTGACCGTGCGGCCGCTCTCCTCGCCCACGCCGGCCCGGCCGCCGCCTGGCTGCTGCTGGGCGCACACGTCGGCGTCGGCCTCCTCGCGGCCGCCTGGCTGCGGCGCGGCGAGCGGGCCCTGGCCCAACTCCTGTGCGCGGTCGCCACGTCCACGTTCCGGCCGCTGATGATCGCCGTCGCCACGGTGACCGTGCGGCCGGCTCCGGTACGCCGGCTGCCGCGCCCCGAGCGTCGTACGGGCGCTCCCCGCACCCACTTCTTCGTGCACTCCCTGGGACGGCGTGGACCGCCGTGCTCGGTCGCTTCCGCCTCAACGGCGTGAACAGCACCTGAGCACAACAGTCCACGTCCCCATGCCCTCACACGGAGAAAACGATCATGAGCAAGAGGAACAGCAAGGCAGAGAAGACGGCCGCCCGTGAGCGCCTGCGCCAGGAGCGCGAGCGCCAGGCCAAACGCGCCAAGATCAAGCGGCAGGTCATCGTGGCCTGCTCCGTCGTAGGTGTCCTCGCGATAGCCGGTGGCATCAGTTACGCCGTCGTACAGGGCAACCAGCCCTCGCAGTGGGAGGAGGCCGCCGACGCGAAGGTGGTCGCCCCGGCCCACACCTCGGGCAAGAACGGCACCACCGTGCTGATCGGCGAGTCCAAGTCCGACAACACGGTCCACCTCTACGAGGACCCGCGCTGCCCGGCCTGCGCGTCCTTCGAGCAGACCGTCGGCGACACCGTCAACAAGGGCATGGAGGACGGCGACTACAAGCTGTCGTTCACCATCGGCACCTTCCTCGACAAGAGCCTGAGCGGCGAGGGCTCGAAGAACGCGCTGAGCGCGCTCGGCGCCGCCCTGAACGTGAGCACCGACGCGTTCCTGGACTACAAGACCGCGCTGTACTCGGCGAAGTACCACCCGGAGGAGTCGAAGGACGAGTTCGCCAAGGACAGCTACCTGATCAAGGTGGCCGACACGGTGGACGCGCTGAAGAACAACAAGAAGTTCCAGGACGCCGTCGAGAAGGGCACGTACGACGCCTGGGCGATGAAGATGAGCAAGACCTTCGACACCGCCAAGGACGTCGAGGCGACCCCGACCATCAAGATCAACGACAAGAAGATCGAGAACCCGAGCTCCGTCGCCGCCTGGGAGGCGGCGCTCAAGGACGCGGGCGTCACCAAGTAACGCACGGCGTAAGAGAGGGCGAACTCCTCGGAGTTCGCCCTCTCTTCGCGTCTTTTGCCTTACCGAAGCCCTTACTGATCAGTAATCTGATCGGCCGTGACCAGTCGCATCAGATCTCACTCCAGCCCCGATTCTCCCAATCCTCCCCATGTGCCCGCGCCCCGCCGCCGTACGGTCGTCAAGGCCGCCGCAGCCGGCGCCGCCCTCGCGGCCCCGCTGGCCGCAGCGCTGCCGGCCCGCGCCGCCGAGGCCCCCGCGTTCCTGCACGGCGTCGCCTCCGGTGACCCGCTGCCCGACGGCATCCTGCTGTGGACCCGGGTGACGCCCACGGACGAGGCGACACCCGGCTCCGGGCTCGGCCCGGACGTCGAGGTGAGCTGGACCGTCGCCCTGGACAAGGCGTTCGCGAACATCGTCGCCAAGGGCTCCACCACCGCGTCCGCCGCCTCCGACCACACCGTCAAGGCGGACATACGCGGCCTCAAACCCGCCACGGACTACTGGTTCCGCTTCTCCAGCGGCGCCACCGACTCCCCGGCCGCCCGCACCCGCACCGCCCCGGCCAACGACGCGGCCGTGGCCGGCATGCGCTTCGGCGTGGTGTCCTGCGCCAACTGGGAAGCCGGCCACTTCTCGGCGTACCGGCACCTGGCCGCGCGCGGCGACCTGGACGCCTGGCTGCATCTGGGCGACTACATCTACGAGTACGGCACGGGTGAGTACGGGACGCGCGGCACCGTCATACGTACGCACGCCCCCGCCCACGAGATCCTCACGCTCGCCGACTACCGCACACGGCACGGGCGTTACAAGACCGACCCGGACCTCCAGGCCCTGCACCACGCGGCGCCCGTCATCGCCATCTGGGACGACCACGAGCTCGCCAACGACGCCTGGTCGGGCGGCGCCGAGAACCACACCGAGGGCGCGGAGGGCGCCTGGCCAGCCCGCCAGAAGGCCGCCAAGCAGGCCTACTTCGAGTGGATGCCGGTCCGGCCCGCGATCGCGGGCACGACCTACCGCCGGTTGCGCTTCGGCAAGTTGGCCGATCTCTCGCTGCTCGACCTGCGGTCGTTCCGCTCGCAGCAGGTGGCGGTCGGCAACGGCGGCGTCGACGACCCGGACCGTACGCTCACGGGCCGGGCGCAACTCGACTGGCTGAAGGCCGGGCTGACGGCGTCCGACACCACCTGGCGGCTGGTCGGCAACTCGGTGATGATCGCGCCGTTCGCCATCGGCTCGCTCTCCGCCGAGATCCTGAAACCGCTCGCGGAGCTGCTCGGCCTGCCCAAGGAGGGACTGGCCCTCATCACCGACCAGTGGGACGGCTACACCGACGACCGCCGCGAACTGCTCGCGCATCTGCGCAGCAACGCCATCCGCAACACCGTCTTCCTCACCGGCGACATCCACATGGCCTGGGCCAACGACGTGCCGTACAACGCCGGTACGTACCCCCTGTCCCCCTCCGCCGCCACCGAGTTCGTCGTCACCTCGGTCACCTCCGACAACCTGGACGACCTCGTCAACGTCCCCGAGGGCACCCTCTCCGCCGTGGCCGCACCCGTGATCCGCGCCGCCAACCGGCACGTCCACTGGGTCGACACCGACCGGCACGGCTACGGCGTCCTGGACCTCACCGCCGAGCGCGCGCAGATGGACTACTACGTCCTCTCCGACCGCACGAGCGCCAACGCCACGGCGTCCTGGGCCCGTTCGTACCGCACGCGCAGCGGCACACAGAAGGTCGAACGAGTGTACGGGCCGGTGAACTGAACGCTTCTCCGCACCGAAACGGCCCGGTACCCGCTTGTACGCCTACCGGGCCGTGGGTGCCCCAGCAGTGGTTGGTGAGCGTCGCAGAGCGTCTGAACTCCGGCCGGCGGAGTCCACCGGGTGTCCGGCCCGCCCACAGTCGGCGATCCTGGAACCGCCATAGACTCGAATGACCTCGGGACTTCACCCCCAGGAGGACGCGATGATGCGGCACACCCGACTGCCCGACGAGTCCGCGGACTATCTCGCCGCCCGCGAAGAACTCCGCCTCGCCGAGATCGACCTCATGCGCCACCGCGAGAAGGTCGCGGCCCAGCGGCGTGCGCTCCCCCAGGGGCCGCCGGTCGACGACTACGTCTTCGTCGAAGGCCCCGCCGACCTCGACGCGGGCGACACCCCCGTCCGCGAGGTCACCCTGAGCGGGCTCTTCACCGCCCCGGACCGGCCGCTGATCGTCTACCAGTTCATGTACGGCAAGGCGCAGACCGAGCCCTGCCCGATGTGCACCCTGTGGATCGACGGCTTCAACGGCGTCGCCCGTCACATCGCCCAGAACGCCGACTTCGCCATCGCCGCGGCCGCAGACCTGCCCGCCCTGCGGCAGCACGCCCGCAACCGGGGCTGGACCCGGCTACGCCTGCTGAGCTGCGGGGACAGCACCTTCAAGTACGACCTCGGCAGCGAGGACAAGGCCGGTGAGCAGGACTCCACCGTCTCCGTCTTCACCCGGGACGGCGACGGCACGATCCGCCACGTCTACTCCACCCACCCGCGCATGGCCGACGACATCGACGAGCGCGGCATCGACCTCCTCACCCCCGTCTGGCACCTCCTGGACCTGACGCCGGGCGGCCGCGGCGACTGGTACGCGGGACTGGACTACTGACGCCCACAGGCTCCGTCTCACTCAGCTTGTTCTGAGGCTGTCCAAGAAGCCGAGTGCCACCCGCCAGGTGGCCTCGGCGGCCTCCTCGTCGTAGTCAGGCAAGCTGGGGTCGGTGTAGATGTGACCGGCCCCCGCGTATCTGTAGACCTCCACGTCGGCGCCCGCCTTGCCCATCCGGAGATACCAGGCGGTCAGCCAGTCGTCGGGCTCGAAGGGGTCCGGCTCGGCGACATGCAGCTGGACCGGCAGCTGGTCCACGGACGCGTTCTCGGCGATGTCCGAGGTGCCGTGCAGCAGCAGGAGCCCGCGGGCCTTGTCGTCGCCGAGCGCCAGCGTCTGCGCGGTCGCGGCACCGAAGGAGAATCCGGCGTAGACGAGACCCCGCTCGGAGTACGGCGCGGCGGCCAGGATCGCGCGCTTGAGCAGCTCGTCCTTGCCTATCTCGTCCCTGAAGGCCATGCCCTCCTCGACGGTCTCGAACGTCCGCCCCTCGAAGAGGTCGGGCGTCCACACCTCGTGGCCCGCCGCGCGCAGCCGGTCCGCCGCGTCGCGCACCGCCTGCCGCAGCCCGAAGGTCGAGTGAAAGAGCATGATGTCCATGAGGCCATCGTGCCAGCCGGCACTGACAACGGTGCAAGAACGGGTCCGGGACGGGTCCGGGACCAGGGCTGCATGTCCATGGCGGGCCGGAGCCGGTTACCTTCGGAGGCATGGAGAACGTACTGCGCCCGCTGACCGTCGTCGGCGGCTCCGTCGTCCTCACCCTGGTCATCGGCTGGGCCGTGGACCGGCTGATGCGGCGTATCGACGACCAGCACAGCGAAACCCCGCTGTGGGGGCTGCTGCGCCGCGGCCGCATCCCCTTCCAGCTCGTACTGTGCACGGCTCTGCTGAGAGGCTCCTACGACCAGTCAGGGCTCTTCCCGTCCCACTCGACCGGCATCGGCCGCGCCCTGACGCTGGTGCTCATCGGATCCGCCGCATGGCTGGTGATCCGCACGACGGCGGCGATCGTCGAGACGTCGTACGTCCGTTACGCGAGCACCCACCGCGACCCGGCCCGGGTCCGCCGGGTGCGGACGCAGGTCACGCTGATCATGCGGGTGGTCTCCGCGATCGTCGGTGTGGTCGCGGTGGCCACGATGCTGCTCACCTTCCCGGCGATGCGCGCGGCCGGTGCCTCGCTGCTGGCGTCCGCCGGGGTCCTGGGCATCGTCGCCGGTATCGCCGCGCAGTCCACGCTCAGCAACCTCTTCGCCGGGCTGCAGATCGCCTTCGGCGACATGGTGCGGCTCGGCGACGTGGTGGTCGTTGAGGGCGAGTGGGGCACCGTCGACGAGATCACGCTGACGTTCCTGACCGTACGCACCTGGGACGAGCGCCGGATCACCATGCCTGTCTCCTACTTCACATCGAAGCCCTTCGAGAACTGGTCCCGCGGCGGCGCCCAGATGACCGGCACGGTCTTCCTGCACATCGACCACAGCGCCCCGCTGCCCGAGATGCGTGAGCGGCTCCGTGACATCCTGCGCGAATGCCCGGCCTGGGACGGCCGCCACTACGACCTGACCGTCACCGACTCGACCCCCACCACCATGGAGATACGCGCTCTGGTGACCGCCAAGGACCCGGACGACCTGTGGACGGTCCGGGTCGCGGTCCGCGAACAGCTGATCCGCTGGCTCACCGAGCACCACCCCTACGCGCTCCCCCGCGTCAACACGGCCGACGCGATCCTGCCACCCGGCTCCCTACCGGACGGCTCGGTACCGCGTACGAACCGGGGCCGCATCCACGCGCCACCCCGGTCGGAGCGCGGCTAGGCCGCGCCCCTTAGGGGCGCGGGGCTGTATCAGGCTAGTGCCCACGTTCCGCCCCGCCGTTGACCTGGATGATCTGGGCGGTGATGTGGGCGGCGGCCGGTGAGGCCAGCCAGTGGAGGGTCGAGGCGATGTCGCCGGGCGTTCCGGCGCGGCCGGTCGAGGTCTCCGCGATCAGCCGCTCACGGCGCGCCTCGTCCATGGTCTCGCCGAAGAACCCGGTGTCCTCGACATAGCCGGGCGCCACCACGTTCACGGTGATGCCGCGCGGCCCCAACTGCCGGGCCAGATCGAAGGCGTACGGGTGCAGCGCGGCCTTGGACGCGGCGTACGGCACGCTCCCGGACCCCCGGTACGCGGCGATCGAGCTGAGGAACAGCAACCGCCCGCCGGGCGACGCGAGCCGGTCCCGCAGCGCCTCGGTGAGCAGCGCCGACGTCAGCGTGTTCAGCCGGAAGTTGAGCGTCCAGTCGTACGCGGCGATCACGAGCGGATCGTCACTGCCGGCCTTCGGCTCGAGATACCCGGCACCGCCCGCGCTGTGCACGAGCACGTCGACGGTGCCGAACTCGGCGGCCACGAACCGCTCGACCCCGCGCACCCCTTCGACCGCGCTGAGGTCGGCCGCGTACGTGAGCGCCCCCGGCACATCCGCCTGCTCCAGGACCTCGGCGCGCCGCCCGAGCAGCAGCACCTGATCCCCGTCCGCCGCGAAGGCCCGGGCCGCCGCGAGACCGATCCCCGTACCGCCCCCGCTGATCACCACGTTGCGTGCCATGAGATCGATCTTACGAAGGCTCAGCTACGGGGGCAGCCGACAGCTACCGCGGCGGCTGAAGAGAACGCCGCATCGCCCGATGCGGAATCCCCGCTTCGGGATACTCCGGCCCGTACGCCACATACCCCAGCCGCTCGTAGAACCCCAGCGCATGCGTCTGCGCGTGCAGATCGACCGCCGTCAGCCCACGCGCGCGTGCCGCGTCCTCGATGCCCCGGACGAGCGCGATCCCGACGCCGAGCCCCCGCGCGGACTTCAGCACGGCGAGCCGCCCCAGAGACCCGACGACCGGGTCACCGCCGGTCTTGGCGGCCGCCCCTTCGCCGTACAGGAGGCGCCCGGCACCGATCGGCACCCCGTCCTCGCGGACGGCAAGGACATGGACGGCTTCGGCGTCGTACGCGTCGTACTCGAGGTCCTCGGGGACCTGCTGCTCGACGACGAAGACCTCCTTGCGCACCGAGAAGCAGGCCTCACGGTCGGCGAGGTCCTCGGCCACCCGCACCACGTACGACGCGGTCATGCGTAGCTCTCCTCGCGGACCTGGTCCAGCGCCTTCTGCAGGTCCGCGGGGTACTCGCATGCGAACTCGGCCCACTGCCCGTCTCCGGGGTGCTCGAAGCCGAGCCGCACGGCGTGCAGCCACTGCCGGGTGAGCCCGAGCCGCTTCGCGAGAGTCGGGTCCGCGCCGTACGTCAGGTCGCCCACGCAGGGATGCCGGTGGGCAGCCATGTGGACGCGGATCTGATGCGTGCGCCCGGTCTCCAGCTTGACGTCGAGCAATGAGGCCGCGCGGAACGCCTCGACCAGGTCGTAGTGCGTCACGGAGGGCTTGCCCTCGGCCGTGACCGCCCACTTGTAGTCGTGGGTCGGGTGCCGTCCGATGGGCGCGTCGATGGTGCCGCTGGTGGGGTCCGGGTGGCCCTGGACCAGCGCGTGGTAGCGCTTGTCGACCGTGCGCTCCTTGAACTGGCGCTTGAGCGACGTGTACGCGTACTCCGACTTGGCCACCACCATCAGCCCAGACGTGCCCACGTCCAGGCGGTGCACGATGCCCTGGCGCTCGGCGGCGCCGGATGTCGAGATGCGGTACCCGGCGGCCGCGAGTCCGCCGATCACCGTGGGGCCCGACCAGCCGGGACTGGGGTGCGCGGCGACCCCGACGGGCTTGACGATCACCACCACGTCATCGTCGTCGTGCACGATCTCCATGCCCTCGACAGGCTCGGCGACGATCTGCACGGGCGCGGGCGCCTGCGGCATCTCGACCTCCAGCCACGCACCCCCGTGCACCCGCTCGGACTTGCCGACCACCGTGCCGTCGACCAGCACCTTGCCTGCTGCGGCCAGCTCCGCCGCCTTGGTACGGGAAAACCCGAACATGCGTGAAATGGCGGCGTCGACGCGCTCGCCCTCCAGGCCGTCGGGCACGGGCAGGGTACGGATCTCGGGAACGGTGCTCACCCGTCGAGTATGCCGGACGGGACCGACAGCCCTTGCCAGAGCCTGTGGACAAGGCCCTGGAGCCCAGGCTTCACGCAGCGCATCACAGTGATGCGCTGATGCGCTGATGCGCTGTCCGGCGGCCTCAGCCCTTATGGACGGTGCCGTCCGGGTCGAGCCCCTTGAAGGACAGCAGCACGATCAGGATGCCGCCGCAGACGATCGCCGAGTCGGCCAGGTTGAACACCGCGAAGCCCTTGGGCGCGATGAAGTCGACGACCGCACCTTCGAAGACACCCGGCGAGCGGAAGATCCGGTCGGTCAGGTTGCCGAACGCGCCGCCGAGCAGCAGGCCCAGCGCGATCGCCCAGGGCAGGCTGTAGAGCTTGCGCGCGAGCCGGGCGATCACCACGATCACGGCCGCGGCGATCACCGTGAAGATCACGGTGAAGGCCTCTCCGAAGCCGAAGGCCGCGCCCGCGTTGCGGATCGCCTCGAACCTCAGCCAGTCCCCGATGACCTCGATCGGCTCGTGGTGCTCCAGCTTCGCGACGACGATCATCTTGCTGACCAGGTCCAGGGCGTACGCCAGGGCGGCGACCGAGAACAGCACGGCGATCCTGCGCCTGCCCCTGGGCCGCTCGGCCGGGGCCGCCGCCTCCTCCGAACCGGAGTCGGACCCTGACCGCCCGGCCGGCTCTTGCGTCCCCCGGGAGTCGGACCGCTCGCCCGACGCCGCGCTCTTGTCGGTGTGCTCCGGCTCGGCTCCAGCCGCCTCCGGGATATCCGGCGTACCGATGATGCGCTCCGCCTCTGCCACGTGAGTCCCTCAACCTAGGTGCCTGACTGAGGACGAGAGTACGGCACGGTTCCCCGCGGCCATGTGCTCCTGGGCGCACCTGGCCGATCAGTAGCGGCGTTCCGTCTTCTGCTTGCACTCGACGCACAAAGTGGCGCGCGGGAAGGCCTGCATACGTGCCTTGCCGATGGGATTGCCGCAGTTCTCGCACAGGCCGTACGTGCCCGCGTCCAGGCGGTCGAGGGCGCGCTCGGTCTGCTCCAGCATCTCCCGTGCGTTGGCCGCGAGCGCCATCTCGTGCTCGCGGGTGATGTTCTTGGTGCCGGTGTCCGCCTGGTCGTCGCCGGCTCCGTCCCCGGAGTCGCGCATCAGGCCCGCCAGGGACTGCTCGGAGTTCGTGATCTCGGCACGCAGCCGCACCACCTCCGAGAGCAGCTCCGCACGTGCCTCCGCGACCTCTTCCGAGGTCCAGGGGTCCTCGCCGGGGCGTACCGCGAGCTCGCCGGGCTCCACCGCGCCGACCCGTGCCTTGGGGACCGCGCCGGACTTGTCCGCAGCCGTGGCCATACCCGGAGTCTTCTTCGCAACCACCGTCGTGGCTCCCGTCGTCTTCGCGGCCTCGGCCGCACCCTCGGCCGCGGAAGCGACCGCCTTCTTGGCCGTACGTGTGCTCTTCCTGACCGCACCCTTGGAGGACCTCTTCGCGGGGGCACCCGCCGTGACGGCACCCTCCGCGCTCTTCGCAGCGCCGCCCTTCTTCCCGGCGCCACCCTTCTCGGCGACTTCCTCGACCCCGGTCTTCCCAGCCGCGGCCTTCGCGGCCACACCGGTGGTCTTCTTCACAGCGGTCTTCTTCACTGCCGCCTTCTTCACTGCCGTCTTCTTGGCCGGCGCCTTCTCGGGAACGGCCTTCTTCACTGCTGTCTTCTTGGCCGCCGCCTTCTCGGTGGCCCCCTTCTTGGTGGCCGATTTCTCACCGGCCGTCTTCGTAGCGGCCGTTTTCGTAGCGGCCCTCTTCGAAGCGCCCGCTTTCACCCCGGCCGCCCCTGTGGCCGCCGCCTTCGAAGCCGTCCTCTTCGATGCGCCGACTCCTGAACCAGCCGTCTTCGTAGCGGCCGTTTTCGTACTCGCGGTCTTCGTAGCGGCTGATTTCGTACCCACCGTCTTCTTGCCACTGGCCGTCTTCCTGGCCCCGGCCTCCCTCGCCGGTTCCGAACCGGCCGCCCTGGCCGACGCCTTCCCACCCCCAGCA
>NZ_JAAKZY010000093.1 GCF_011045015.1 Streptomyces scabichelini
CCCGCCCATCCCCGGCGCGGGCAGCACTCGCGTCCACGTGCTGCGCACCGCCGACGACGCCGACCGGCTGCGCAAGGCACTCGTGCCCGGCGCCCGTCTGCTGGTCGTCGGCGCCGGCCTGATCGGAGCCGAGACCGCCTCCACCGCCGTACAGCTCGGCTGCGAGGTGTTGCTGGTGGACCCCGTGGCCGCGCCGCTGTCCACCGCGGTCGGCCCGGAGCTGGCCAACTGGCTGCACGCGCAGCACGCCCGCCACGACGTGGCTACTGCACAGGCCACCGTGGAGTCCTTCACCGACCACGCCGACGGCATCGAAGCCCGTTTCGCCGGAGCGGCCGAGCCCCGGCTCTTCGACGCGGTGCTGCTTGGCGTCGGCATGGTGCCGCACACCGAACTCGCCCGCGCAGGAGGGCTGGAGGTGGATCGCGGCATCGTCGTCGGCCCCGACCAGGTCACTTCCAACCCGCACGTGCTCGCGGTCGGCGACCCCGCGCGCACCAGCCTGGACGGCGTCCTCCTGCCACGCACCGAGCACTGGGAGGCGGCCCAGCAGGACGGGGCCCGCGCGGCGGCCACCCTTCTCGGTGCCGAGCCGCCGGCGCCCACCGCACCGTGGTTCTGGTCCGACCGGCATGGCTGCCACCTCGAGAGTGTCGGTCACATGCACGAGGCCGCCGAGAGGGTCGTACGCGGCTCCTTCGACAATCCCAGCTTCTCGGTCTTCGGCCTGCGTGACGGGCACGTGGTCGCTGCTGCGTCGGTGGACGACCCGCAGGCCGTACGGGCGGCACAGCGCATGATCGACCGCCGCCTCCCCGTGGACGCCGCCCGGCTGGCCGACCCGTCCGTGAACCTGCGCGCGCTGCTCCGCGGCTGATGTGCCGCACAGCGGCACGGCGCGTACCGCCCCCGGTCCGAGAAGGGATCGAATGACACCGTGAGCACAACCACTGAGCCGACCCGGTCGCAAGTTGGCGCCCGCGCCGACCGCGACACCCACTTCGAGGTCGAGCAGTTCTACTACGAGGAAGCCGACCTCCTCGACGCCGGCCGCTACACCGACTGGCTCGACCTGCTCGCCGACGACCTCGACTACTGGATGCCCACGCGCACCAACCGCCTGCGCCGCCAGCAGTCCCTGTCCGTCGCGGCACGTGGCGAGGCGGCCTTCTACGACGAGACCAAGGACAGCCTCGCCTGGCGCATCCGCCGCTTCGACTCCGGCATGGCCTGGGCCGAGGACCCGCCCTCGCGCACCCGCCACCTGGTGACCAACGTGATGGTCCGGCACGCCGACCCCGCCGAACACGACGGGGTCGGCGAGAACGATCTGTGGGCACAATCGGCGTTCCTGGTCTACCGCAACCGCCTGGAGCGCGAGGAGAACGTCTTCGCCGGTTCCCGGACCGACCTTCTGCGCCGTACCGCAGGCGGCCGCCTCCAGGTCGCCCGCCGAACCATCCTCCTCGACCAGAACATCCTGCTGGCGAAGAACATCTCGACGTTCTTCTGAGCCGCCGCTCCACTTTGATGGGACACCTCGTGACCGACCTCGACCTCAGGCACCACCGCGTTCCCACCACCCTCGGTGAGATCACCGTGGCCGAAACCGGTGAAGGCCCCGTGCTGGTGATGCTGCACGGCGGCGGGCCCGGCGCCTCCGGCGTCAGCAACTATCACCAGAACCTTCAGGCCCTGGCCCGGAACTTCCGTGTGGTCCTGCCGGACCAGCCGGGCTTCGGCGGCAGCTACCGGCCCACCGAAGAGGACCTGGAGAAGCGGTCGATCACCGAGATCACGGTCGACGCGTTGTACCAGGCACTCAACTCGCTCGGCATCGACACCTTCCACCTGTTGGGCAACAGCCTGGGCGGGGCCGCCGCCATCGCCATGGCCCAGCAGCGCCCCGAGCGGGTGACCGGGCTCGTCCTCATGGCGCCCGGCGGGGGCTGGCTGCCCTTCGGCCCCACGCCCACCGAGGGCCAGAAGGAGATGTTCCGCTACTACAATGGCGGCGGGCCCAGCGAGAAGAAGATGGCCGCGTTCATCCGCACCATGGTCTTCGACCACAGGCAGTTCGGCGAGGACGTTGTCCGCGCCCGCTACGAGGCCTCCCTGGACGAGAGCCACAGCGCCTTCTACCACCACTACAACGCCGCGTTCGCCAAGCGCGGCGGCATGGACCCGCTCTGGCGCGACCTGCACAGGATCAAGGCGCCCACGCTGCTGCTGTGGGGCCGCGACGACCGCACCATCACCCTCGACGGCGCCCAGCTCCTGCTCAAGCACATCCGCGACGTACAACTGCACGTCTTCGGCCGCTGCGGCCACTGGGTACAGATGGAGCGGCAGCGCGAGTTCGAGGAACTGATCACCGGCTTCCTCACGGAGCGATCATGAGTGGCGGCTGGCTGGACGGGTACGCGGCGCTGATCACCGGCGGCGGCTCCGGCATCGGCCGCGCGGTCGCCGAACGCTTCCTCGCCGAGGGCGCCTCCGTCACGATCCTCGGCCGGGACAAGGACCGGCTCGACGACGTCGTACGCCAGGCCGCCGACCCGGAGCGGATCCACACTGTCACGGCCGACGTCCGCGACAGCGAGGCCATGCACGCCGCCGTCGAGCAGACCGTCGAACGCTTCGGCAAACTCGACACACTCGTCACCAACGCGGGCGTCTGGGACTACCAGCGACAGCTCACCCGTCTCACCGGCGGGGAACTGCACACGGCCTTCGACGAGATCTTCTCCGTCAACGTCAAGGGCTACCTCCTGGCCGCCGAGGCCGCCTGGCGCGAGCTGGTGAAGACCCGCGGCAGTATTGTGATGACGTTGTCCAACGCCTCCTTCTACGTGAACGGAGGCGGCCCGCTCTATACCGCCAGCAAGCACGCCTGCCTCGGCCTGATGCGCGAGCTCGCCTACGAGCTGGCCCCCAAGGTCCGTGTCAACGGTGTCGCCTGCGGTGGCATGAACACCGACCTGCGCGGCCCCTCAGCGCTGGCGCTCGCCGACCGCTCGATCTCGGCGTCGTTCGCGAAGAAGGCACCGGGCTCCCCGCCGCCGCCCATCCCCCTGCACGACTGCAGCACCGACCCCCGCGACTTCACCGGGCCGTACGTGCTGCTCGCCTCCCGTGCCCAAAGCGGCCCGATCACCGGGCACGCGATCACCGTCGACGGCGGCATCGGCGTACGCGGGTTCGCGACCGCCGCCGGCGGCGACCATCTCTGAAGCTCAACGAGGAGCCGCTCGTGACCACGCTCTCAGCCGTGACCCCGCACCCGGCCAACTCCGGCCTGCGGGTCGACCTGAACCCTGCCGCCGCGGTCGAACGCAACGCCCGCTACCACGGTGACACCGTCGTCATCCGCTACCCCGGGGGTGACCTCACCTACGCCGAACTTGACGACAAGGCTGCCCGCCTGGCCGGAGTCCTCGCCGACGGCGGCGTCGCGGACGGCGACCGGGTCGCCTACCTCGGTCTCAACAGCAGCTCCTTCCTGGTGACGATGCTGGCCGCGTTCCGGCTCGGCGCCGTCTTCGTGCCGGTCAACTTCCGGCTCGCCGAAGCGGAGCTGGAGGCTGTGCTCGACGGCAGCGGAGCCACGGCTCTGATCTGCGAGCAGGGGCACCGGCAGAGCGTCGACAAGGTACGCGGCCGGACGAGCCTCGCCCGCTTCCTTCTCGTGGACGACGACCCGGAAGCCCCGACGACGGGGGCGCCGGGATGGGAGCCCTGGGCGCCACTGCTCGGGGCGGCCCAGCCGGCCGCCGGTGTCCCGGCCAAGGGCGCCAACGATCCCGCGATCCTCATGTTCACCTCCGGAACCACCGGCACGCCCAAGGGCGTCGTCCTGACCCACGGAAACATCTGGTGGAACTCAGTGAACGTGGAGCTGCGCCTGGACACCCGGCGCGGCGACGTCACGTATGCCGCGGCCCCGCTGTTCCACATCGGTGCCCTGAACAGCTTCGTGATGCGCACCCTCGTGCGCGGCGGCACGGTGGTGATCCGGCGGGGCTTCGAGCCACAGACGTGTCTCGACGACCTCGTCACCCACCAGGTGAACTCCATATTCGGGGTGGCCCAGATGTTCTCAGCGCTGGCCCGCGTTCACGGCGTCTTCCAGGCGGACCTCAGCCGACTGCGGTCCGTCGTGGTCGCGGGAGCGCCGGTGCCGCCTTCCCTGATCGAGCTCTACGCCCAGCACGGCATCCTGCTCCAGCAGGCATGGGGACTGACCGAGACCGCTCCTTTCGCCACCCACCTGCCGGCCGAACGCACCCTGGAGAAAACGGGTTCCGCCGGTATACCCATGCCCTTCACTGAAGTCCGCGTCGTCGACGCGGCGACCGGCCTGCCGGTCAAGGCGGGGGAGAGCGGGGAGATCGTCGTCCGCGGCCCGAACGTCACCGCCGGCTACTGGAACAACCCCGAGGCGAACCAGGCGGCCTTCGACGAGGACGGCTGGTTCCACTCGGGCGACATCGGCTACCTCGACGAGGACGGCTACCTCTACATCGTCGACCGCCTCAAGGACATGATCATCAGCGGCGGCGAGAACGTCTACCCCGCCGAGGTCGAGCGCGTCCTGTCCGCCATGCCCGGTGTGGTCGACGTCGCCGTCGTCGGAGTGCCCGACGACCAATGGGGGGAAACCGTGGCGGCGGTGGTGAGCGTGGAGGAGGCCTCGGAGATCACACTGGAGGCTGTGCACGCCTGGGCAGCCGGACGCCTGGCCCGCTACAAGCTGCCGAGACGGCTGACGATCGTGCCCGCCGTCCCCAGAAATGCCTCCGGCAAGCTCGACAAGGCCCACGTCCGACACCTGGCCGGAAGGGACGGCTGACGTGCTCTCGATCCCCGCGCTCCCACAGTTGGACGTCGAAGGCACATGGCAGACGACGAGGGAGTCATGGAGCCGCCTTACGGGCACGTTGCGCCTGCGCCGGCGCGACACCGACGTCCTCGTCCGCGTGGAGCGCTGCGCGGCCGGCCGGCTCCGGGACGCCTATCCCGTCGCGGCCCATGACGTGGAACTCGTCCTGGAGTCGGATCAGCGCGCACAGACGGTACCTGCCCTTCTGCGAACACTGCTGGAAGCCGTTCGAGTAGCTGATCCACGCTGTCGCCGGGTGGTGTACGCGGTGGGGGAGGGAGACCGCGTCGCCCAGCAACACGCGGAGGCGGTCGGCTTCCGGTTCGTCGTCGACGTCGACCTCCAGGGCCGGCAGCTGAGCCTTCTGGTCCACGAACCCGAATGGGTCACACGCACCGATACGGACCTGGGTCACCTACCGGGTACGTGATCGGCGGCGGCCCAACGGCGAGCGCGGCGGCAGCGCCGGCGCTGACCTGCCCGGCGCGTACCTGACCGCGCGAACTCGGCCCGCGCGAATCTGCCCGGCGCGGACCTGGCCGACGCGAATTTGAGCCACGCGGACTTGGTCGGCACGAACCTGAGCCACGCGGACCTGACCGAGGTCGTTTGGTCAGAGCGAACGCGTTGGCCCGATGTCCTTGGTGAGAGCATGCGGCGGCGCTGTGTGCCGATCGGGGGCGGCAAGTGGCGTATTCAAGGGGCGGGCAACAGTGGGGCGGACCTAGAGGTGCCACCGGTACCAGTGCCCTAAGGCAGTCCCCACGGCGGCAATTTTTTGGAACCCTTGCAGTCAGTCCGGGTAACCCCTGCGGTCCCGGCCCTGCGCGGGCAGGGACGATGTCGACGTCGATGCCTAGGGCGGCGCCGTGCTCGATCGCCTTCTACTTGTAGCCGGTGTCGACCATGCCTTGCTGATGGTGGGGTGGTCGGTGACGCGGGTGAGGAGCTGTATGCCGGCCTCGTTGTCCGAGACGCTGGCGGCGGTCACCATGACCAGTAGTAATAGGCCGAGAGTGTCGACGCCGACTGCGAGCGTCAGCACACGTCAGTCTTCTTTGAGGGCTCAAGGCCCGGATCGTCGGCAGACGTTGTGCTGACGCCTGCGGCCGGCGCCGAGGAGGCGCCATCAGCGACCTCAGCTACCGCCCATTAGATCGTGGGCCGCAAGCGGAGCATTGTCGTCGACACCGTCGGCTTGCTGCTGGCGGTGCTGGTCACGGCCGCGAGCGTGCAGGACTCCGTCGCCGGCCAGGCCCTCATCGAGAAGGTGGCCGCCGAGCATCCCACCGTCCGCAAGACCTGGGTCGACGGCGGCTACCGCCAGCACCTCGTCGAGCACGCCGCGACCCTCGGCATCGACATGCACATCGTCCGCCGCGATCCCACCTGATGAGCCACCGTCGCCTGGCCCGCGACTACGAAGCCAAACCGCATCGCTCCGAAGCCATGGTCCACTCGCGATGATCAACCTCATGACCCGTCGCCTCACAGCCGAATCCACCCCGAGCTGGCGCGGCACGTGAACCGCCCCAATCCGGCAATCCGGGATGAAACAACGGAAGAAGACGCCCTCTCAGCCCTCCGCCCCCACCAACCGCACCGTCCGCTCCGCCAGTTCGCTGATGTGCACCCCGTCGAACCCGAACACGGCGCTGCGCACCCTGTCCTCCAGCGGGTCCTTCCACTGGTCCGGGATCGCGTCCGCGCCGGTGAGCACCCCTGCCACCGAGCCCGCCGTCGCTCCGTTGGAGTCGGTGTCCAGGCCGCCCCGGACCGTCAGCGTGATGGAACGGGTGAAGTCGCCGTCGCCGTACAGCAGCCCCGCGGTCAGGACGGCCGCGTTGGGGATCGTGTGGATCCAGCCGAGCCCCGCAGTCTCCTCCGCGACCGTCGTCAGGGTGTCCTCCCAGGTCATCCGGGTGTCATGGAGGGAGACCACCCGCCGTACGGTCCGGGCGAGCCGGCTGCTCGCGGGGATCACGGCGAGCGCCTGGTCCACGGCCTGCCGCACGGTGTCGACCGTGAACGCCGCCGAGATCAGCGCCGCCGCCCACATTGCCCCGCAAACGCCGTTGCCGGTGTGCGACAGGACGGCGTCGCGGCGCGCGAGGGAGGCCGCGCGGCGCGGGTCGCCCGGGCTGGTCCAGCCGTAGATGTCGGCGCGGATGAGGGCGCCGATCCACTCCTGGTAGGGGTTGTCGTACGTCGCGGTCAGGGGCGGTTTCAGCCCGTTGGCGAGGTTCCGGTACGCGGCACGCTCCGCCGTGAACGTCTGCAGATACGGCAGCCGCAGCAGCCACAGGTCGCCGACCTGCTCCGTACTGAAGCCGAAGCCGTGCGTCTCCAGGAGGTCGAGGCCGAGGATCGCGTAGTCCACGTCGTCGTCCCGGCTGCTGCCGTGGATCCGGCCGCGTACGCATTCGCGCCACTCGGGCCGCAGAACGAACTCCTCGCTCGGCCCTGCGGGCTCCGGCATGTAGTCGGTGAGGGGCAGGGCGGCGGCCTGCCGCAGATAGCGGTCGATGCGGTCCCGCGTCCAGTGGTCGCCCTGCTCGACCGGTTTGCCGAGCATGTTGCCCGCGATCCGGCCCAGCCAGCCCCCGAGAACGCGGTCCGCGACGTCAACACCGACAGGGGTCATACGTCCGGTGTACCGAATTCCTGCCCGTCCTGCCTGGTTTATGCCCATCCCGCCCCGAGCCACATGAGAGTGTCGTCGGGTTTTATTCGTATTGCGGGTTGGGAGTCCCATGCGTTCCGTGCTTTCCGTGCGTTCCACGCGTTCTGTTCAGCCGAAGAGCCGTACGGCCGTCGGCCGTACGACCGTCCTGGCGGTCGTCGGCGCCGTCGCCGCCCTGTCCGCCACCGCGGTGGCCCCCGCCCACGCCGCGCCCGCCGATCCGCTGGTCAGGACCGGGGACATCGGCAAGGTCCGGATGGGGGACAACGACACCCTGGAGGACGTGCTGGAGCACATCAGCGTGCCGTTCGGGGGCAGCGGCACCCTGACGCACCAGATGTACGACTCCCGGGTCGCCGACGCCGACTGAGCAACTCGAGGAGGAGCGGCTGCTGCCCGGGATGCGGGATTCGCCCTGGGCAGCGGCCCCCTCCGCCGGTTAGGGTCACAGCGGCGCGACTGCCTTGACATGTGCAAGGCCCGGAGAACAAGGGGAATATCAGGTGGCGGACGCTGCAGTGAACCGGACCCGGGGTCGTACCCAGCGGGTGCTCATCGCCGCGGACAAGTTCAAGGGCTCGCTCACGGCCGTGGAGGTCGCGCAGCGGGTCACGGCCGGGCTGCACCGGGTCGCGCCGCGTGTGGAGGTCGAGGCGCTGCCGGTGGCCGACGGCGGGGACGGCACGGTCGACGCGGCGGTCGCGGCCGGGTTCGAGCGGCGTGAGGTACGGGTCGCCGGGCCGCTCGGGGACGAGGTCACCGCCGCGTACGCGCTGCGCGGCGACACGGCCGTCGTGGAGATGGCCGAGGCCAGCGGCTTGCAGCGGCTGCCCGTCGGCGTCCTCGCTCCGCTCACGTCGTCCACGTACGGCTCCGGCGAACTGCTGCGGGCCGCTCTGGACGCCGGGGCGCGCACGATCGTCTTCGGTGTGGGTGGCAGCGCCACGACGGACGGCGGCGCCGGGATGCTGGCCGCGCTCGGGGCCCGCTTCCTCGACGAGAACGGGGAGCCGCTTGCCCCTGGTGGCGGACCTCTGCATGAACTCTCCACGGCCGATCTGTCCGGACTCGACCCCCGTCTCGCCTCGGTCGACGTCGTCCTCGCAAGTGACGTGGACAATCCGCTGACCGGGCCGAAGGGCGCGGCGGCGGTGTACGGCCCGCAGAAGGGGGCCTCTCCCGACGATGTGCTGGCCCTGGACGCTTCCCTCACGCATTTCTCCGCGGTCCTGGAGAAGGCGATCGGGCCCAAGGCCGCGGAGTACGCCGTGGCGCCCGGTGCGGGTGCCGCCGGCGGTATCGGATACGGGGCTCTCGTCGGCCTCGGCGCGAGCTTCCGGCCCGGGATCGAGGTCATGCTCGACGTCCTCGGCTTCGCGGCCGCACTGGAACGCGCCACCCTCGTCATCACCGGTGAGGGCTCCCTCGACGAGCAGACCCTGCACGGCAAGGCTCCCGCCGGGGTCGCCGCCGCCGCTCGCGCCGCGGACAAGGAGGTCATCGCGGTCTGCGGCCGTCTCGCCCTCCCTCCGGAGGCCCTCGGCCGGGCGGGCATCCGCCGGGCGTACGCCCTGACGGCGGTGGAGCCCGATGTGGCACGGTGCATCGCCGAGGCGGGTCCGATCCTGGAGGACGTGGCGGAGCGCATCGGGCGGGACTTCCTGACCTGAGGCGACTCCGCGGCCTGCGCCGCCGTGCCGGTGGCCCTCACCGCCGCGACAACCGATACGCGTCAACGCCCCGACAAGCGGTACGCGTCCAGCGCCAGCGTCATCTCGATCAGGTCCCGGGGCCGCGCCAGCGACCGTGACGTCAGCTGCTCGAGCCGCCGCAACCGGTTGAAGACCGTGTTGCGGTGGCAGTAGAGGCGACCCGCTGCCCGGCCGGCCGAGCCCTCGCAGGACAGCCAGACGTCCAGCGTCTCCAGCAGCACCGCCCGGTCGCACGGCTCGAGCTCCAGGAGTGAGCCGAACACGTCGGAGACCAGCCGCCCCGCCAGCTCCGGCTGACTCACCACGAGAGCCGTCGGCATCCGCTGGTCGAGGCGGACGACACCGGTGGCGTCCGGCGGACAGGTGCGCAGGGCGAGTTCGGCGAGCCGCCGGGCCCGGCCGAGCTCGGCGAGACCCGACACGACGGGGCTGATCCCGCCGGGCCCCGAACAGCGGCCGTCGAGCGCCCGGGTGACCCCGTCGAGTCCCTGCCCGTCGGCAAGAGCCACCACCCCGACCTCACAGTCCGCCCGCATCCGCCAGACGAACCGGAACCCGTCGCCCTGAAGGGGCCGCCGAAACGACTCCCGCCGCTCGGAACGCAGCACCACCACGACGTACGGCCCCCGCTCCGGCAGATCGAGTCCCGCGGCCGCCCGCGCCGCGAGTCCCGGTGCCTCCTGCCCCTCCAGGAGCGCGTCGAGCAGCGCCTGAAGCTGCTCGTCGGTCCGTCGCCGCAGCTCCATCTCGGTCGCCCGGTACGCCTCGGACGCCACCGCCGCCTGCGCGTCGATCGCGGACCACACCATCGTCGCGGAACGCGTGAGCGCCGCGAGCCGCTGGGGCTCCTGGACGGCCGGGCCCTCCATCAACGCGTCCCACACCAGATAGCCCGCGTTGCGGTACGCGTGCACGAGGAGTTCCAGCGGCAGCCCCTGCTGGGCCCGCCGCCGCCCCGCATCCTCGGCGTACTCCAGGTCACGGCGCGGCGAGTCCCGGGGCGCGGCCATCGTCTCGATGCCGATCCGCATCGCCTCCTCCGCCTCCCGCCACTGCTGGTCGTACGGCAGGAACTGGCCGTAGACGGGGGAGTGCTCGGCAAGCTGCCGCATGTGCTCGTCCACGAGCTCCGGCACCCGTTCCAGCAGCGCCGTACAGGACTCGGCGAGCAGCTTCCAGTCGTGCCCGGTACGCCTTCTGCGCGCTCCCATGGCCGGAGGATGTCACCGGAGCACCGCCCCGCACAGGCCCCTGACACGCGGTGTTGTGCCGGCGCACAACGCGCGGCCGTGCCCGCTGGTCACCCGCAGCGTTTCGGCCGCGCCCCGTGGACGGGCGTCCCGCCCGGTGCTGTCGTGAGCGCCACACCGGGCGAGGAGAGAGGAATGCGATGGCGAATCCCCTGGGCGGCGCCGATCTCGTCGTACGGGACCTGTCGGTCGGGTACGGCCCCGTCAGCGCGCTGCGTCAGGTGTCGCTCGAGGTGCCGGAGTCAGCCGTGGTCACCGTGCTCGGCGGCAACGGCGCGGGCAAGTCGACGCTGCTGCGGGCGGTGAGCCGCACCCTGTCCTTCCACGGCGGCGCGGTCACCGGCGGAACGGTGAGCCTCGGCGGCCGCCGGCTCGACGGACTGCCGCCGGACCGCGTGGTCGCCGCCGGGGTGTCCCAGATCCCGGAGGGGCGGCGGGTGTTCGCCCGGATGACCGTCGCCGACAATCTGCGCGCCGGAGCGCTCGGCGCCACCGGAGGCCGCGCGGAACGGGCCGCCGCCCTGCGCCGCGTCCACGAACTGTTCCCCGTCCTTGCCGAGCGCGCCCAGCAGCGTGCCGGGCTTCTGTCGGGCGGCGAACAGCAGATGCTCGCGGTCGGACGGGCCCTGATGGCCACTCCCAGGGTGCTGCTCCTCGACGAGCCCTCGCTCGGCCTCGCGCCCATGATGGCCGCCCGGATCGCCGACACCGTGCGGGAGATCAACACTCAGGGCACCTCGGTCCTGCTCGTCGAACAGAACGCCGCGCTCGCGCTGCGCCTCGCCTCCCACGCGTACGTCCTGGAGGTCGGCGAGGTGACGCTCTCCGGCCCGGCCCAGGAGCTGGCAGCCTCGGACGAGGTGCGCCGCCGCTACCTCGGCGTGGTCGACGAGGACGCGGCGGCCGACGCCTCGCAGGCCACGGCCACCCTGCCGTCACTGCCCCGGTGGAAGGGGTGACGACGACTGATGCCCGGTGACGAGACGCCCGACGGCACGACCCCCGCAGACCAGACACCCGTCCGCAGGAACCCCCCGGACACGGCGCCTGCCGACCCCGCACCCGGCGTCCCCCCGCTCCACGTGCGGGAGCTGACCGTCCGCTTCGCCGGGCTGACCGCCCTCGACGCCGTGAACTTCACGGTGCGCCCCGGCACCGTCCACGCCCTCATCGGCCCCAACGGCGCCGGCAAGTCCACCTGCTTCAACGTGCTGTCCGGCGTCTACCGCGCCACCGGGGGCAGCGTCCGCTTCGGCGAGCACGAACTGACCGGCATGCCTCCGCACCGCATCGCCGATCTGGGCATCGCCCGCATCTTCCAGAACCTCGCCCTGCCGCCTCTCGCCACAGTCGAGGACAGCCTGCTGCTCGGCCGCCACCGGCTGACCCGCACCGGCTTCCTCGCCGCGGGCCTCGGGCTCCCCTCGGCCGCCCGCGAGGAGCGCCGCCACCGGGCACGCGTCCGGGAGATCGCCGAGTTCGTGGGCCTCGCGCCCTACCTCGGCCGCCCCGCCGGCTCCCTCCCGTACGGGCAGCGCAAGCTCGCCGAACTCGCCCGCGCCCTGTGCATGGAACCCCGGCTGCTGCTCCTGGACGAGCCGGTCGCGGGCATGACCGCCGACGAACGGCGCCGGACCTCCGCCGTGATCGCGGGGGTGCGCGACAGCCTCGGCATCTCGATCGTCCTGGTGGAACACGACATGGGGGTGGTGATGCGGCTCGCGGACGCGGTGACCGTACTCGACTTCGGGCGCCTGATCGCGGACGGCGCCCCCGGTGACGTACAGAACGACCCTGCGGTCGTACGCGCCTACCTCGGAGAGGCAGCCGGCGAAGAGGGGGTGGAGCAGTGAGCACCTTCGCCGAACTCCTCCTCAACGGCATCTCGATGGGCTCCGTCTACGCACTCATCGCCCTCGGCTTCGTGGTCATCTTCCGGGCCACCGAGGTCGTCAACTTCGCGCACGCGTCACTGCTGCTGGCGGGCGGGTACGTCACCGCGACCCTGCACGACGACATCGGCTTCTGGCCCGCGCTGCTCACCGGGATCGCGGGCGCCGCACTGGTCGGGGCGGCCGTGGAGTACCTGGTGATGCGCCGCTACCGGGGCGCCGACCACAGTGTCCTCGCCATCGTCACGATCGGCGTCGACATCCTGCTCACCACCGAACTGACCCGCCGGATCGGGACAGACGTCCTGACGCTCGGCGATCCCTGGGGTGACGCCGTCCTCACGGTCGGGCCGATCTCGCTCGCCCACACGCGCATCGCCGCCTTCGTGGCCGCCGCCCTGCTCATCACCGCCTTCCTGCTCGCCTTCCGGTACACCTCCTGGGGTGTCGCGATGCGCGCGGCCGCCGAAAGCGCGGAGACGGCGGCACTGATGGGCGTACGGCTTGGCCGCGTGTCGCTCGGCGCCTGGGCCGTGGCGGGCGGCCTGGCGGCCGTCGCGGCTCTCTTCCTGACCGTCTTCCCGACGCCGGGCCTGGAGCGGGCCACCTCGCTCGCTGCCCTCAAGGCCTTCCCCGCCGCCATCCTCGGCGGCCTGGACTCCACCACCGGCGCGCTCGTCGGCGGTCTGCTGGTGGGCGTCACCGAGTCCCTGGCCACCGGCTACCAGAGCGATCTGACCTTCCTGGGACGGGGTCTTGGCGATCTGGCCCCCTATCTCGTCATGACCGCGATCCTGCTCATCCGGCCCGCCGGGCTGTTCGGCACGAAGGAGCTCGCCCGTGTCTGAGGTCCTGGCCCCGTCCGGCGAGGCGAACAGCACGCCGCGGCCCACCCGCCGCCGGCCCGTCTGGCTCACCCGCAGCCGTACGTACGTCTGGACGGCCTGTGCCGTCCTCCTGCTCGCCCTCCCGTTCTACCTGGAGCGCTTCTGGCTCCAGGCCGGGCTGTTCGCGATGGCCGCCGCGATCGGCGCGATCGGGCTCAACCTCCTCACCGGCTCCACCGGCCAGCTCTCCATGGGCCACGCCTTCTTCCTCGCGGTCGGCGCCTACGGCTACTGCGTGTTCGCCGCGGACGGGAACGCGGAGGGGAGCGCCGGGCTGACCGGCCTCGGGCTGCCGACCTGGCTCGCGGCCGTGCTCGCCGTGCTGGTCGCCGGGGTGGCGGGCGGACTGTTCAGCCCCATCGCGGGACGGCTGCGCGGCGCCTACCTCGGCATCGCGACGCTCGCGCTGATCTTCATCGGCCAGCACGTGCTGTTCAACGCCCGCGACCTCACGGGCGGCTTCAACGGCCGTGACGTACCGCCCCTGAGCCTGTTCGGTCTCACCTTCGACGACAGTGAACTCGTCGTCGCCAACGTGCCCTTCGGGTCGGCGGAGAAGCTCTGGTACGCGGGACTCGTGCTGCTCCTCGGCTGCGGGCTGTTCGCCCGCGGGGTGCTGCGCGGGCGCCCGGGACGGGCCATGAACGCGATCCGCGACCACCGCATCGCCGCCGGGGTCATCGGCGTGCCCGTCGCCCGCTACCGGGCCGCCGTCTTCGTCCTGTCCTCGATGTACGCGGGACTCGCGGGCGTCCTGCTCGCCCTGGTCTTCCAGCGGACCGTGCCGGACTACTTCGGCATCACGCTGTCGCTCGAATACCTCGCCATGATCGTCATCGGCGGGCTCGGCTCGGTGTCGGGGGCGGTGCTCGGAGCCGCGTTCGTGTCGCTGCTGCCGCAGCTGCTGACCCGCTACAGCGATGCGCTGCCCCTGGTCTCCGCCCCCGGTACGGGCGGCATTGCACCGGGTGAGGCATCCCGGTACCTCTACGGCGCCGCCGTTGTCGCGGTGGTGCTCTTCCTGCCCGGCGGCCTGGTCAGGGTGGCCGCCGGGCGCCGTGCACGGACCCATTCAGGGGATCCAGGGGAGGAACGATGAGGACGACATACGCGGCCAGGGCGGCCGCAGGCGCGCTCGCGGCGCTGCTCGTGCTGGCCGGATGCAGCTCCAAGGCGGAGGACGACAACGGCAAGGACGGTGACGCGGCCGCCGGAGGGGTGAAGACCGGTGAGGGCATCTCCGGCAAGACCATCAAGCTCGGCGTCCTCACCGACATGACCGGCGTCTACGCCACCCTCGGCAAGAGCGTCACCCAGGCCCAGCAGCTCTATGTGAAGCAGCTGAACGCCGACGGCGGCGTCTGCGGCTACAAGGTCGAGCTCAGCGTCCGCGACCACGGCTACGACCCGCAGAAGGCCGTCGCCGGGTACACGGAGCTGGAGCCGAACGTGCTCGGCTTCACCCAGTTCATCGGCTCGCCCTTCGTCGCCGCGGTCAAGCAGCGCATCGACGGGCAGGACAAGGGCCTCGTCCTGCCGCAGGCGTGGTCGGCCTCGCTGCTGGGCAGCCCGTACATCAGGGTGATCGGATCCACGTACGACATCGAGACGATCAACGCCGTCGACTTCCTGATGAAGGAGAAGGGCATCAAGAAGGGCGACAAGATCGGGCACGTCTACTTCGAGGGCGACTACGGAGAGAGCGCGCTGGTCGGCTCGAAGCACATGGCGAAGGAGTCCGGGCTCACCGTCGTCGAGCAGAAGATCAAGCCGACCGACAACGACATGACCGCGCAGGTCGCCGCCCTGAAGAAGGCCGGGGTCAAGGCCGTCGTGATCAGTGCGGGCCCGCGGCAGGCGGCCTCACTCGTCGGCGTCGCCGCGGCCGGCGGCTTCGACGTCCCGGTCATCGGCAACAACTCGGCCTTCGCCCCGCAGCTCCTCGCCACCCAGGCGGGCCCGGCCCTGATGAAGAACTACTACGTGGCCAACCCCTCGCTGCCCATCGGCGCGGACACCCCTGGGGCCAAGAAGCTGGTGGCCGACTACAAGGCCGCCTACCCGAAGGACGCGCTCGACAACGGCGTCGTCGCGGGCTGGACGGCCGTCTACGCCTTCGGAGAGGCCCTGAAGAAGGCCTGCGCGAGCAAGGACCTCACCCGCGAGGGCGTCGACAAGGCCCTTCTGACGATCGACTCCCTCGACACGGGCTTCGGCATCCCCCAGAACTTCACCGATCCGAACGCCCCGTCCTCCAAGCAGAGCGTCATCCTCCAGCCGGACAAGAGCGTGACAGGCGGCATGAAGGTCGTACGGGACGCGACGGCTTCCGAGGTGGCGGAGGCGTACGCGCCGAAGGCATGACCCAGACATGATCCGGACATGATGAAGGGCCCCGAACCGCACAGGTTCGGGGCCCTTCATCAACTCATCAACGTATTCAAGGCAACTGTGCCGCCCGCGCCTCACGCCTGTTGTCGCGGAAGTTGTTCACCCTCCGCGCCGTCGCGAAGAGGGGGATCACCGCGCCCGTGACCAGCTGTAGCGCACAACCGGTCTGGAGGAGCAGCTGGCCGCCGGGGGCGTCGAAGGCCCAGGACGTCAGCAGGGCCATGCTGAGCACGATCCAGGACAGCATCGCCACCGCGAGGCGACCGCGCGGCTTCGGGTACTCGACCCGGCTCACCATCAGCCAGGCGGTACCGAGAATCGCCATGAGCGTGGCGACGAAGGGCAGCTCGAGCAACACGATGGACACGACGGTCAGTGCGCCGAACGGCGACGGCATGCCCTGGAACGTGCCGTCCTTCACCGTCACGCACGAGAATCTGGCGAGCCGCAGCACGACCGCCAGCAGGACCACGATGGCCCCCACCGCCGCCACTCGCTGCTGTGCGTCGTCCGCGACCATGCCGTAGACGAGGACGAAGTACGCGGGTGCCAGACCGAAGCTGATCAGGTCCGAGAGGTTGTCCAGCTCCGCGCCCATGGGGGAGGAGCGCAGCTTGCGGGCCACCAGGCCGTCGAAGAGGTCGAAGACCGCCGCGCACAGCATCAGGATCACGGCCGTGGCCGCGCTGTTGCGGGCCATACCCGACTCCTGGCTGCCCGTGAGGTGCGGGATCAGGATGCCGGTGGTGGTGAAGTACACCGCCATGAAGCCACAGGTGGCGTTGCCGAGCGTCAGCGTGTCCGCTATCGAGAGGCGGAGTGACAGCGGCATCTCCTCCGCGTCGTCCACGTCGTCGGCCTCCGGCACCCAGCCGGTCTGAGTCTCCGGATCAATCACGGTCAATGCGAGTCACCCCAGCCACGGTCTTCTGACCGACCTCGACCGCGACCTCGACGCCCTCGGGGAGGTAGATGTCGACGCGCGAGCCGAAGCGGATCAGACCGATCCGGTCCCCCTGCTCGACCTTGGTGCCCTGCGGGACGTACGGCACGATGCGTCGCGCGACCGCGCCGGCGATCTGGATCATCTCGATGTCGCCGAGCTCGGTGTCGAAGTGCCAGACGACGCGCTCGTTGTTCTCGCTCTCCTTGTTGAACGCCGGAACGAAGCCGCCGGGGATGTGCTCGACCGACGTCACCGAGCCGGAGAGCGGGGCGCGGTTCACATGCACGTTCAACGGGCTCATGAAGATCGCGACGCGGGTGCGGCCGTCCTTCCACGGCATGATGCTCTGCACCACACCGTCGGCGGGTGAGATGACCCGGCCCGGGGCGATCTCGCGCTCGGGGTCGCGGAAGAACCACAGCATGCCCGCCGCGAGTGCGGTGGCGGGTACGGCCACGGCCTTGGCGGCGCCGGAGCGGCGCGCACGGGCCAGGCTGAGTGCTGCGGTGGCAACGGTCGGGAGAAGCCACGGCGATGCTCCGCGCGCGAGGCGTCCACCGAGGACGCTGACGCGAGGTGCAGAGGTTTGGCTGTGGGGCATGGATGACCTTCGTAGCGGATGATGCCGCGCTGCAGGAGGGGGACGGCGGCTTTCCCGGGATCGTACCGGTCGCGGGCCACAACTGGGCAAGCCAGGAGCCGAGTCGGCCGCCGAAGAGCGATGACGGGGTGTGATCTTCTTCTCGAGGAAAACACCCCAATCAGCGTATCTATCCCTGGAATCGATACTCTTCGAGCAGCCGGCGCCCGATGATCATTTTCTGGATCTCGGCGGTACCTTCGCCGATCAGCAGCATCGGTGCCTCGCGGTAGAGGCGCTCGATCTCGTACTCCTTCGAGAAGCCGTAGCCGCCATGGATCCGGAACGCGTCCTCCACGACTTCCTTGCAGTATTCGGAGGCGAGGTACTTCGCCATCCCTGCCTCGAGGTCGTTTCGCTCTCCTGAGTCCTTTTTGCGTGCTGCATTCACCATCATCGCATGGGCGGCCTCGACCTTGGTGGCCATCTCCGCCAGCTTGAACTGGATGGCCTGATGCTGGGCGATCGGCTTGCCGAAAGTGTGACGCTGCTGGGCATACGAGACACCGAGCTCGAATGCACGCTGAGCGACGCCACAGCCACGCGCCGCCACATTCACGCGGCCGACTTCGACCCCGTCCATCATTTGGTAAAAGCCTCGGCCCGTAACGCCACCAAGTACGCGATTGGCCGGAATTCGCAGGTCGGCCATGATGAGCTCGGTGGTGTCGACACCCTTGTAGCCCATCTTGTCGATCTTCCCCGGGATGGTCAGGCCGGGCTGGACCTCACCGAAGCCGGGCTCCTTCTCGATCAGGAAGGTCGTCATCGACTTGTGGGGCGCGGTGCCCTCCGGGTGTCCTTCGTCACTCTTCACGAGAACGGCCACCAGCGTCGACGTACCGCCGTTGGTCAGCCACATCTTCTGGCCGTTCAGGACGTACTCGTCGCCGTCCTTGACCGCCTTCGACGTGATCGCCGAAACGTCCGAGCCGAGTCCCGGCTCGGACATGGAGAACGCGCCGCGGATCTCGCCGAGCGCCATCTTCGGCAGGAAGTAGTCCTTCTGCTCCTGCGTGCCGTGCTGCTTGAGCATGTACGCCACAATGAAGTGGGTGTTGATGATGCCGGAGACCGACATCCAGCCGCGCGAGAGTTCCTCCACGCACAGTGCGTACGTGAGGAGCGATTCGCCCAGACCCCCGTACTCCTCGGGGATCATCAGCCCGAAGAGGCCCAACTCCTTGAGGCCGTCGACGATCTGCTGCGGGTACTCGTCGCGGTGCTCCAGCTCGGTCGCGACCGGGATGATCTCCTTGTCCACGAAGTCCCGGACGGTGGCCAGGATCTCCTGCTGGATGTCGGTCAGACCGGCGGTCTGGGCGAGTCGCGCCATGGCTACTTCTCCTGCTCCTTCAGCTGGGGCCGGCCGGGCTGCTCGCCGCCGCGCTCCTTGATGTACGTCTCGGTGGGAACCATCACCTTGCGGCGGAACACGCAGACCAGCGTGCCGTCCTGCTTGTAGCCCTTGGTCTCGACGTACACGATTCCGCGGTCCGACTTGGACTTGGAGGGCGTCTTGTCGAGGACCGTCGTCTCGCCGTAGATCGTGTCGCCGTGGAAGGTCGGCGCCACGTGCTTGAGCGACTCGATTTCCAGGTTGGCGATCGCCTTTCCGGACACGTCCGGCACGGACATGCCGAGCAGCAGCGAATAGATGTAGTTCCCCACGACGACGTTCTTCCCGAAGTCCGTCGTCTTCTCCGCATAGTTGGTGTCCATGTGGAGCGGGTGGTGGTTCATCGTCAGGAGGCAGAAGAGGTGGTCGTCGTACTCCGTGACCGTCTTTCCCGGCCAGTGCTTGTAGACCGCGCCGACCTCGAACTCCTCGTAGGTGCGTCCGAACTGCATGGTGCTCAGGCCTCCGGAGCTTCGAACTTGGAGGTACGGGTCATGCCGGCGGCCCGGCCCTTGCCGCTGATCACGAGCGCCATCTTGCGGCTGGCCTCGTCGATCATCTCGTCGCCGATCATCGCGGAGCCCTTCTTGCCGCCCGCCTCGGACGTGTAGTACTCGTACGCGTCCAGGATCAGCTCGGCGTGGTCGAAGTCCTCCTGGGACGGCGAGAAGATCTCGTTGGAGGCCTCGACCTGGCCCGGGTGCAGCACCCACTTGCCGTCGAAGCCGAGGGCGGCGGCGCGCTGGGCGACCTCGCGGTAGCCGTCGACGTTGCGGATCTGCAGGTAGGGGCCGTCGATCGCCTGGAGGTTGTTGGCGCGGGCGGCCATCAGGATCTTCATCAGGATGTAGTGGTAGGCGTCGGCCGGGTAGCCGGGCGGCTGCTCGCCCACGACCAGCGACTTCATGTTGATCGATGCCATGAAGTCGGCCGGGCCGAAGATGATCGTCTCGACGCGGGGCGACGCCTGGGCGATCTCGTTGACGTTGTTGAGGCCCTGGGCGTTCTCGATCTGTGCCTCAATACCGATCTTGCCGACCTCGAAGCCCATCGTCTTCTCGATCTGCGTCAGCAGCAGGTCAAGCGCCACCACCTGCTGGGCGTCCTGGACCTTCGGCAGCATGATGCAGTCCAGGTTCGGCCCCGCGCCCTCGACGACCGTGACGACATCGCGGTACGTCCACTCCGTCGTCCAGTCGTTGACCCGCACGACCCGCGTCTTGCCCGTCCAGTCGCCCTCGTTGAGGAACTTCACGATGGTGTGCCGTGCCTCGGGCTTGGCGAGCGGCGCGCACGCGTCCTCCAGGTCGAGGAAGACCTGGTCGGCGGGGAGGCCCTGGGCCTTCTCCAGGAAGCGCGGGTTCGAGCCGGGCACGGCCAGGCAGGAGCGCCGCGGACGGAGACGGTTGACTGGGCTGGTCATGCGGGGACCTCCAGGGGGTCGAGCTTGTTCGCGATGCGGATCTCGTCGACGATGCGGCCGATGATTCCGGTGATGTCGAAGTCCTTCGGGGTGAAGACCGCGGCCACACCCGCGGCCCTGAGCTGCTCGGCGTCGCCATTAGGGATGATCCCACCGGCGATCACCGGGATGTCTGTGGCTCCGGCCACACGCAGCCGTTCGAGGACGTCGGGCACCAGCTGCGCGTGCGAGCCGGACAGGATGGACAGGCCGACCGCGTGCACGTCCTCCGCGAGGGCCGCGTCCACGATCTCCTCGGGCGTGAGCCGGATGCCCTGGTAGACGACTTCGAAGCCGGCGTCCCGGGCCCGCACCGCGATCTGCTCGGCGCCGTTGGAGTGCCCGTCGAGGCCCGGCTTGCCGACCAGGAAGCGGAGCTTGCCGACACCGAGGTCGCGGGCGGTCAGGTCCACCTGGCGGCGTACGAGCGCGAGCGCGGTGCCCTCCTCGGCCGCCACCGCGACCGGCGCCGACGAGACTCCGGTGGGTGCGCGGAACTCGCCGAACACCTCGCGCAGGGCTCCGGCCCACTCGCCGGTGGTGACCCCCGCACGGGCGCACTCGAGAGTGGCCTCCATGAGGTTGTCGGTCCTGCCCGCCGCTTCTTTCAGCCGCTCCAGCGCCGTTTCCGCACGCGGCTGGTCGCGCGCGTCGCGCCACTCCCTCAGGGCCCGTACGACACGTTCCTCGACCGTCGGGTCGGCCGTGTGGATCGCCGTGTCCAGGTCGGCCGTCAAGGGGTTCGGCTCGGTCGTCTCGTAGATGTTGACGCCGACGATCTTCTCTTGACCGGACTCGATACGAGCCCTGCGCTCGGCGTGCGAGGCGACGAGCTGCGACTTCAGGTAGCCCGACTCGACGGCCGCCATCGCGCCGCCCATCTCCTGGATGCGGTCGATCTCGGCGAGCGACTCCTCGACGAGGGTGGCCACCTTGGCCTCGACGACGTGCGAGCCCTCGAAGATGTCCTCGTACTCCAGCAGGTCGCTCTCGTACGCGAGCACCTGCTGCATGCGCAGGGACCACTGCTGGTCCCAGGGACGGGGCAGGCCCAACGCCTCGTTCCAGGCAGGCAGTTGCACGGCACGCGCGCGTGCGTCCTTCGAGAGGGTCACGGCCAGCATCTCGAGCACGATCCGCTGGATGTTGTTCTCCGGCTGGGCCTCGGTCAGCCCGAGGGAGTTGACCTGGACGCCATACCGGAAACGCCGGTGCTTCGGGTTCTCGATCCCGTACCGCTCGCGCGTGATCCTGTCCCAGATGCGGCCGAACGCCCGCATCTTGCACATCTCCTCGATGAAGCGGACGCCCGCGTTCACGAAGAAGGAGATGCGCGCGACGACGTCGCCCTTGCGGTCCTCGGCGATCTGACCGGATGCGAACACCGCGTCGAGTACGGCGATCGCGGTGGACATCGCGTACGCGATCTCCTGGACCGGAGTGGCCCCCGCCTCCTGCAGGTGGTAGCTGCAGATGTTGATCGGGTTCCACTTGGGGATGTTGTTGACCGTGTAGCAGATCATGTCCGTCGTCAGACGGAGCGAAGGCACCGGCGGGAAGACATGCGTGCCCCGCGACAGGTACTCCTTCACGATGTCGTTCTGCGTCGTCCCCTGGAGCTCGGTGATCTCCGCGCCATGCTCCTCGGCAACGACCTGGTAGAGCGCCAGCAGCCACATGGCGGTGGCGTTGATGGTCATCGAGGTGTTCATCTGCTCCAGGGGGATGTCCTGGAACAGCCGGCGCATGTCACCTACGTGCGAGACCGGGACACCGACCCGGCCGACCTCGCCGCGGGCGAGGATGTGGTCGGGGTCGTAGCCGGTCTGCGTCGGCAGGTCGAACGCGACCGACAGACCCGTCTGGCCCTTGGCGAGGTTGCGCCGGTACAGCTCGTTGGACGCCTCGGCCGTGGAGTGACCGGCGTACGTCCGCATGAGCCAAGGCCGGTCTTTCTTACGCTCGGTCATCTGTCACACGTTCCGGAAGCGGTTGATGGCGTCGACGTGGCGGGCGCGCTTCTCCTCGTCGCGCACGCCCAGGCCCTCGCGGGGCGCGAGGGCGAGTACGCCCACCTTGCCCTGATGGAGGTTGCGGTGCACGTCGTACGCGGCCTGCCCGGTCTCCTCCAGCGCGTACACCTTGGAGAGCGTCGGGTGGATCTTGCCCTTCGCGATGAGCCGGTTGGCCTCCCAGGCCTCGCGGTAGTTGGCGAAGTGTGAGCCGATGATGCGCTTCAGGGACATCCACAGGTAGCGGTTGTCGTACTCGTGGTTGTAGCCCGAGGTGGAGGCACAGGTGACGATCGTGCCGCCCTTGCGCGTGACGTAGACGGAGGCCCCGAAGGTCTCGCGGCCCGGGTGCTCGAAGACGATGTCGACGTCTTCACCACCCGTCAGTTCACGGATGCGCTTGCCGAAGCGCTTCCACTCGCGCGGGTCCTGGTGGTGCTCGTCCTTCCAGAACTTGTAGTCCTCGGCGGTGCGGTCGATGATCGCCTCGGCGCCCATCGAGCGGCAGATCTCCGCCTTCTGGGGCGAGGACACGACGCAGATGGGGTTGGCGCCGCCCGCGAGCGCGAACTGCGTGGCGTACGAGCCGAGTCCACCGCTCGCGCCCCAGATGAGGACGTTGTCGCCCTGCTTCATGTCGGCGCCGTTGCGGGACACCAGCTGCCGGTAGGCGGTGGAGTTGACCAGTCCCGGAGCGGCCGCCTCCTCCCAGCTCAGGTGGTCGGGCTTCGGCATCAGCTGGTTGGACTTGACGAGTGCGATCTCCGCCAGGCCGCCGAAGTTGGTCTCGAAGCCCCAGATGCGCTGCTCGGGGTCGAGCATCGTGTCGTTGTGGCCGTCGGACGACTCCAGCTCGACCGACAGACAGTGCGCGACGACCTCGTCACCGGGGTGCCAGGCGTTCACGCCGGGACCGGTGCGCAGGACGACGCCCGCGAGGTCGGAGCCGATGATGTGGTACGGCAGGTCGTGGCGCTTGGTGAGCTCGGAGAGCTTGCCGTACCGCTCCAGGAAGCCGAAGGTCGGCAGCGGCTCGAAGATCGAGGTCCACACCGAGTTGTAGTTGACCGAGGAGGCCATGACAGCCACCAGGGCCTCGCCCGGGCCGAGTTCCGGCACCGGCACGTCGTCCAGGTGGATCGACTTGCGGGGGTCCTTGTCGCGGGTGGTGAGGTCCGCGAACATCTCGGTCTCGTCCTTGTGCACGGTGATCGCGCGGTACGACTCGGGGAGCGGCAGAGCGGCGAAGTCGGCGGACGTGGCTGACTGCGACTGAATCGCGTCCAGGATTTCCTTCACGGTGTTGCCTCCGGCGAAGCGAGCGCTCGGGGGAGCGCTTGAGGGTTACGTCGGGGTGGTTGCTGCTGGTGTGAGGCGTGCCGTCGGTTCGGCGAGGGTGGTGCTCGGCAGCGCTTTGTGGCGCGGAAGGTTGCCTGTGACGCAGGCGTCCGGGCGCGCTCGCCTGGGGAGGCTTGCGGGGACAGCCGGCGTACGAATGTGCTCTGCACGCCGGCCGCCCGGACACTTTCAAGGTATGGCACGCCGTGTCATCGGGCAAGGCACGGAGTGCCAGAAATTGCTCTCAGGTGAAATCTTTACGTAACAAATGAGCGATGATCGATCGATTGGCTTCGCAAAGGTGCTCTGACGTGCCAAAACGGCCACCCGATCGGGTGGCCGTTCTCACCGGAGCAGCGAGACAGCGGGCAGCGGAGCAGCGGGGCTCAGCGTTCCCGCAGTGCCTCTTCGATGGTCCGCATGACCTCGTCGAGCGGGGCGTCCGTGCGGGCCACCGTCACCAGGACCTCGCCCTGTGACGCGACCGAGGCCGGCGCCGAGCGAGGCGCGGTCTCACGCCCCACCCCGATCCCCGTGCCGAAGGTCTTGCGGACTATGGCGAACGCGTGGTCCAGCTGCGCCTCCACATCGCCCTGCCCGCCGGCCCGCAGCCACCGCCGCAGTACGTGGTTGTGCGCCGTGACCACGGCCGACGCGGCGACCTCCGCGAGCAGCGGATCGTCGTTCGCGTCGTCGTCGTGCGCGTGCTCGTCGAAGTGCCCCAGCAGATACCGCGTGAACAGCCGCTCGTACCGCGCCACGGACGCGATCTCCGCCTCCCGCAGCGTCGGCACCTCACGCGTCAGCTTGTACCGCGACACCGAGATCTCCGGCCGGGCCGCGTACATCTTCATGACTTCCTTGATGCCGCGGCACACCGTGTCGAGCGGATGCTCGTGCGCCGGCGCGGCGTTCAGCACCGCCTCGGCCCGGACCAACGTGTCGTCGTGATCGGGAAAGATCGCCTCTTCCTTGGAGCGGAAGTGCCGGAAGAAGGTGCGCCGGGCGACTCCGGCCGCGGCGGCGATCTCGTCGACGGTCGTCGCTTCGTAGCCCTTGGTCGCGAACAGTTCCATTGCCGCGGCCGCCAGTTCTCGGCGCATCTTGAGCCGCTGCGCGGCGGCGCGACTGCCTGCGGCACTTTCCGGTGCGTCGGGCGTAGCTGGTGTACGGGAGGACCTGACGGGCTGGGACATGCCCCGAACGTACTGCATCTGCGCAGCGGGGCGCTCAAGACCGCCGGGTCTCCCCCCGTCGGCAGCGGGGGGAGGGGCCTCGGCCGGGTCGAGCAGTCCGCCCCAGTCCGCGCGGTCCGTGAACCAGTCGCCGGGCCGCCGCTCAGCGCCGTGCATATTCGCGGAAGCCTCGGCCGGTCTTCCGGCCGAGGCAGCCCGCGGCCACCAGGTGCTCGAGGAGCGGCGCAGGGGCCAGACCCGGATCGCGGAACTCGCGGTGCAGGACCTTTTCGATGGCCAGCGAGACATCGAGGCCGACCACGTCCAGGAGCTCGAAGGGGCCCATCGGGTAGCCCCCGCCGAGTTTCATCGCGGCGTCTATGTCGTCGAGCGAGGCGTAGTGCTCCTGGACCATCTTGACCGCGTTGTTCAGGTACGGGAACAGCAGCGCGTTCACGATGAAGCCCGCCCGGTCGCCGCAGTCCACCGGGTGCTTCCTGATCTTCGTGCAGAGCTCGCGGACCGTGGTGTGCACGTCGTCCGCCGTCAGGACGGTGCGGACGACCTCGACCAGTTTCATCGCCGGAGCCGGGTTGAAGAAGTGCATGCCGATCACGTCCTGCGGCCGCGAGGTGGCGCGGGCGCAGGCGACGACGGGCAGCGACGAGGTCGTGGTGGCCAGGATCGCGCCCGGCTTGCAGACCTTGTCGAACACCGCGAACAGCTGCTGCTTGATCTCCAGGTCCTCGGCGACGGCCTCCAGGGCCAGATCGACGTCGGCGAAGGCGTCGTACGAACCCGCCGGAGTGATCCGCTCAAGGGTCTCGGCGGCGGCCTCGGCGCTGAGCCGTCCCTTGTCGACAGAGCGCGAAAGCGACTTGCCGATACGGGCCTTCGCGGACTGTGCCTTCTCCTCGCTGCGGGCGGCGAGCACGACCTCGTACCCGGCCTTCGCGAAGACCTCTGCGATTCCGGACGCCATGGTGCCGGAGCCCGCGACGCCCACCGAGCGAACGGAGCGGCCAGGGGTTTCGGGGACCGAAGAGAGCGGCGTCAGCGCGTCCCGCACGACGGTCCCGCTGCCCGGAGCGTCGTACGTGTAGAAGCCGCGGCCCGACTTACGACCGGTCAGGCCCGCCTCGCTGAGCTGCCTGAGAATGGGCGCGGGCGCGTGCAGCCGGTCGTGCGAGGCGGCGTACATGGCTTCCAGGACCGTACGCGCGGTGTCGACGCCGATGAGGTCGAGCAGTTCGAGCGGGCCCATGGGCAGTCCGCAGCCCAGCTTCATCGCGGCGTCGATGTCCTCGCGGCTCGCGTACTTCGCCTCGTACATCGCGGCCGCCTGGTTGAGGTAGCCGAACAGCAGCCCGTCGGCGACGAAGCCGGGGCGGTCGCCGACGGCGACGGGCTCCTTGCCGAGTTCGAGGGCGAGGTCCGTGACGGCGGTGACGGCGCCCGGCGAGGTCAGCACGGACGAGACGACCTCGACCAGCTTCATCGCGGGCGCCGGGTTGAAGAAGTGCAGCCCGAGGACACGCTCGGGACGGGCCGAGTCGGCGGCGAGGCGGGTGACTGAGAGGGCGTTGGTACCGGTGGCCAGGATCGTCTCCGGGCGCACGATGCCGTCGAGCTCGCGGAAGATCTGCTGCTTGATCTCGTACGACTCCGGGGCCACCTCGATCACCAGGTCGGCGTCGGCCGCCGCGCGCAGGTCGGTGGAGGTGCGGAAGCGGGCGAGGACGTCGCCGCGCTCCCGCTCGGTGAGACGCTCGCGCCGCACGGCACGGGCGGTGGAGGCCTCGAGCGCGGTGACGGCCTGGGCGGCGGCGGACTCGCTGATGTCGATGCCGACGACCTCGCGGCCGGCCCGGGTCAGGACCTCGGCTATGCCGGTGCCCATCGTGCCGAGGCCGACCACGGCGACGGTCTTGAGCGGGGACGGAGAGGTGTCGGACAGGGGAGTGGCCATCACGGGACTCCAGGGATGAGTGACGACTGAGGGACGCATCCGGATACGCCGACAGGCGCACACAGTGCGGAAGTTCTGCGGGTGTGGCGGGGCCGGGCTACGAAGCGCACACGCCCGGTATCCGTCCGCGGACGAGACAGGCAGGCCCGCGAGGCGGTGAAAGATCGACCGGCCCTGTCCCGGAGCCATGTCGTACTGCGGTACACGAAGTACCGAACCGACCGACACTCACGGCGGCTGCGTCACCAGGCCACCGCAAGAGGGTGTGCGAGTGGGTAACTCGCTCGATTGAGCTTAACTCGCGGGTAACGAGCGCGCCAGTCCGTGGAAGAGCCGAGGTTATGTGACGTACGTCGCGGATAAGCTCGCGCCATGGACGAAGAGTTGCGATCGCTCACCCAGCGCTTACGGCACGAGGCGGGCGCGGCGGCGTCATCCTCGTACGAACGGCTTGCCTCGACCGATGACCTCGACGAACTGGCCGCCGTGCTCACCGCTCCTGGACAGCCGCTGTGGGCACGGGAGTTGGTCGCGTTCCGGCTCGGTCTCGCGGGGGATCGGCGGGCCTTCGAGGCGCTTGTTCTGCTGCTCAACCACCGGGATCCGCAGCGGTGCGCTTCCGCGGCGTACGCGCTGGCGAGGCTCGGTGATCCGCGTACCGCGCGCGCGGCGGCCGCGCTTGCCACCAATGAACTCCGGGTGGCCTATGCGCTTTATCCGGTACGGCTTCTGGTCGAGCTGCGGGCTCCTGAGGCCGTGCCCGCGCTGATCACGACGTTGGCCCGGCGATTCCGGCCGCACGATCCGTATCGCAGGGTTGCGATCGCCTGTGTGGAGGGGCTGGGTGTGCTGGGTGACGAGCGCGCCCGCGCGATCCTGAACGAGGCGCTTGCGCATCCTTCTCTTGCGCAGGCGGCTGTCGGTGCGCTTAAGCGTTTGCCGGCGCAGCGGGCTCGGCGGTAGCGCGGGCGGGGGGGGCGCCCCCGCCGCCCCTACCCGGTCCCGTCAACCCCGGGGCTTCGCCCCAGACCCCGCCGGGGGGCTGAAGGTGCTATGAGGACTGCGGGCCGTCTGTGGCTGGGCGCGCAGTTCCCCGCGCCCCTTACGGGGCGGAGCCGCACGTGCCACAGCCCTGCGCCCCTGACGGGGCGCCACCTAGCCGTCGAACATAGCGGACCTCGGGTACCGCTGCCCCCGCCACGTCCCACGACTCCTCCGTGCCGTCCGGGGTGAAGCCGGCCTGTTCGTAGAAGCGGCGGGCGCGGGTGTTCTCCTTGAGGACCCAGAGCAGCATCCGGGCGTGGCCGGCTGCGGCGCAGCGGGTCGTGGACTCCCGTAGCAGGGCCTGGCCCACGCCCTGGGCGAGGTGGTCGGGGTGTACGTAGATCGCGTACAACTCGGCGTCCTTCGTGGCGAGTTCGCCGTCCCGGTACGGTCCGTGGCAGGCCCAGCCGACGACGTCGCCGTCCAACTCCGCGACGAGGTTGACCACCCCTTCACCGGGCTGCTCGAAGTGGGCCCGCCGACGCGGGATCTCGTCCGCCACGTCGAGCCCGTCGAGGTAGGGCTGCGGCATCATTCCCGCGTAGGCCTGCTGCCAGCCGCGTACGCGGATCTCGGCCACGCGCTCGCAGTCGGACAGGGCCATTTCGCGGATGTGGATCACTCGGGCAGTATCGCGTACGCCTCGATCTCCATCAGGAGCTCCGGGCGCACCAGGGCGGCGACCTGCACGGCCGTGGAGGCCGGGAGGCGGTCGGGCGATATGTGCTCGTCGCGGGCCGCGCGGACGGCCGGCATGTACGCCATGTCCGTGACGAAGAAGGTCAGTTTGACCACGTCGTCGAAGCCGGCCCCGGCGGCGGCCAGGCAGCGGCGCAGGTTCTCGAAGACCTGGCGGGCCTGGGCGGCCGGATCGTTCTCGCCCACGAGCTTGCCGTCCTCGTCCAGCGCGACCTGCCCCGAGACCGCCACGAAGCGGCCCGTGCCCATGACGACATGGGCGTACGCGGAGGCCGGGGCGACCCCGTCGGGGGCGGGAATGCGCGTCAGTTCCGTCATGGATCCATCGTGGACCATGGCACTGACAACGCCCCCGACGGGCGCCCGCGTCAGGAGCTCAGCCGCGGAATCCGAGCAGGCCGTGCAGTGCCGTGCCGCGCGAGCCCGAGTCCTTCGTGCTCAACGGCTCGGGATCGGGCAGCGCCTTGCACACCGCGTCGACCTCGCCACCACTGCGCGGCACCTTGCCGGTGGCCAGGTACGCCGCCAGGTGGTTGTCCAGGCAGGCGTTCCCGCTCAGCGAGATGCCGTGGTTTCCACCGCCCTGCTCGACCACCAGGCTGGAGCCGCGCAGGAGTTGATGGACCGTGACACCGCCCTCGTACGGAGTGGCCGCGTCGTCGGTCGCCTGGAGCAGCAGTGCCGGCGGCACCGAGTCGTTGGCGACGTCCACGGGTTCGAGCGAGTCCGTCGGCCAGAACGCGCACGGCGCGTTGTACCAGGCATTGTTCCAGGTCATGAACGGCGCCTTCTTGTACACCGCCCAGTTGTCGTGGCGCCACTGGTTCCAGTCGCGCGGCCAGTCCGCGTCACGGCACTGCACCGAGGTGTAGATGCTGTAGCCGTTGTCGCCCGCCGCGTCGACGGCGCCGAAGTTCTCGTACGCCTCGACCAGCGGATCGTCGTTCTTGTCGTTCACGTAGGCAGCGAACGCCTCGGCGAGATACGGCCAGTAGCCGTTGAAGTAACCGCCGGGGAGGAAGGTGTCCTCCAGTTCGGACGCGCCCACCGTCTTGTCCGCCGGCTTCTTCGCCAACGCCGCCCGCATCGCGTACCACTTGGCCTCGATCTTCTGCGGATCGGTACCGAGCTTGTACGTCGCGTTGTGCTTGGCGACCCAGGCCATGAAGGCCTTGTGGCGGTCGTCGAAGGCGTAGTCCTGCGCGATGTTGTCCTCGTACCACACACCGGTGGGGTCGACGATGGAGTCGAGCACCAGGCGCCGTACGCGCTCCGGGTAGAGCTTCGCGTACACGGCGCCCAGGTAGGTGCCGTACGAGTACCCGAAGTAGTTGATCTTCTTCGCGCCGAGCGCGTGACGGATCGCGTCCATGTCCCGGACCGCGCTCACCGTCTCGATGTACGGCAGCAGGTCCGCGTACTTCTTGCCGCAGGCCTGGGCAAAGGCCTGTGCCCGGCTGAGGTTGGCCCTCTCGATGGCTGGAGTGCTCGGCACGGAGTCGGGGCGGACCGGCGAGAAGTGCCCGGGCCTGCAGTTCAGCGCAGGCTTGCTGGCGCCGACGCCGCGCGGGTCGAAGCCGATGACGTCGTACTGCGCCGCCACCTCCTTCGGCAGCGAGGACGCGACGAACCCGGCGAGCGTGAGACCGCTGCCGCCGGGACCGCCCGGGTTCACAAGGAGCGGTCCCTGGTACGTCTTCGAGGTGTGAGGGACCCGCGACAGCGCGAGCGTGATGCGCTCGCCGTGCGGGTTCGAGTGGTCGAGCGGCACTTTCAGGGACGCGCACTGGAGCGTCGGATAGTCCTCGGTGCCGCACTTCTTCCAGGTGAGCTTCTCCGAGGTCGCCGACTGAGTGGTGCGCGGTGCGGTCGCGGCGCCCGCGCTCGCGTCGGCCGGGATCGCCGTCATCAACCCGGCCACCACGGCTGCGGCACCGCACAGAGCGGTTGCTCTCTTTTTCATTGAGGCCTCCCAGGACGGAGGAATTCGAGCCGTGCACACCACGGCCCGCCCCGCATCGTCCCGGAAGTGGGCCCCCGGAAGGACTGGTTCTGACAAGAGTTGACTCTATTGGGCAGCGTGATGCCGCTGGATGCCGGGCAAACGCGCTGGTCGGAGCAGGGAAACGCCGTTCAGAGCAGAGTGAGTTGAGTCGGCTCCGGCGCGACCGGCTCCGGCTCGGGGATCCTGCGCGGCATCCCCGCGCGCGTCGGGCCGATGCCGTACTCCTGGGCCAGCTCGTGCACCTGACGGGTGATCCGGCGCTGGTACCACTTCGGGGCGTACGCGCCCTCCGCGTACAGCCGCTCGTAACGGCGGACCAGATGCGGGTGGTAGTGCTCCAGCCAGCTCATGAACCACTCGCGCGCCCCCGGCCGCAGATGCAGCACGAGCGGGGTCACGGAGGTCGCTCCGGAGGCCGCGATCGCCCCTACTGTGGCGCGCAGTTGGGACGGATGGTCGCTCAGGAAGGGGATCACCGGAGCCATCAGGACCCCGCAGCCGATGCCGTTCTCGTTCAGGGTGCGCACGACGTCCAGGCGGCGCTCCGGGGCGGGCGTACCCGGCTCGACGGTCCGCCACAGTTCGTGGTCGGTGAAGCCGACGGAGACGGAGATCCCGATCTCGGTGACGGCGGCGGCCTGCTTCAGGAGGTCGAGGTCGCGCAGGATCAGCGTGCCCTTCGTCAGGATCGAGAAGGGGTTCGCGTGGTCGCGCAGGGCCGCGATGATGCCCGGCATCAACTGGTAGCGGCCCTCGGCGCGCTGATAGCAGTCCACGTTCGTGCCCATCGCGATGTGCTCACCGTGCCAGCGGTGTGAACCCAGTTGACGTCGCAACAGCTCCGGCGCGTTCACCTTCACCACGATCTGGCTGTCGAAGCCGAGGCCCGTGTCGAGGTCCAGATAGCTGTGGGTCTTGCGGGCGAAACAGTAGACACACGCGTGCGTGCAGCCTCGATAGGGGTTGACGGTCCACTCGAAGGGCATGCGTGAAGCCCCCGGCACCCGGTTCACGATCGACCGGGCCCGGATCTCGTGGAAGGTGATTCCGCGAAACTCCGGCGTGTCGAAGGTGCGGGTGGTCACCGCTTCCGCGCCGAACAGCGCGGGGTTCTCCGGCGGATTTCCACCGGACTCCACTGTGAGGTTCTCCCACCGCATGACGCCTCCTCGGTAGCACTGACCACAGAATAGAACACTTGTTCCCTTGGTGGGCATGGTGGGAGTCAAACTTTCTGGGCAAGGCACGCCACGTGCGGCGTACCTCGCCGCCGGACACTGCGGTTAGCCTGTGGCCTTTGGTGGATCCGCTACTCGACCGGAGGTTCTGACGTGGCCAGTAAGTTCACCGAGCTGGCGATCGACTGTGCCGATCCCCACGGTCTCGCCCGGTTCTGGTGCTCGGTCCTCGGCTACGAGGTGCAAGGCGCGGAGGAGGGGGTTGTCGCCATTGGCTCCCCTGCGGTGCCTGAAGGCAAGAACCGTCCCGGCCCGGTACCGCCGACGTTGACCTTCGCGCGCGTGCCCGAGGGCAAGACCGTCAAGAACAGGCTCCACATCGACGTCAACCCGACCGACAGGGATCAGGACGAAGAGGTCCGTCGCCTGCTCGACCTGGGTGCCCGGCACGCCGACGTCGGCCAAACGGGCGATGAGAGCTGGGTCACGCTTGCCGATCCGGAGGGGAACGAGTTCTGCGTCCTTGCGAGCCGCTGCTCCTGATCGGAGGCCGCGCACCGCGACAGACCGAGCCCCCTTGGGGCACCCCGATTTGGGCGGCTCGGCCGCCTGGTGGTTGGCTGACCGTGAACCCTTGAGATTCCAAGTGCTGGAGGAACGCAATGGCGCAGGTCGAGGCCACCACGGAGCGAGTCGTAGCGGCGCAGCCGGACGACGTTTTCGACGCCCTGGCCGACTACAGCGGCACGCGCGCGAAGCTTCTGCCCGAGCACTTCAGCGAGTACGAGGTGCGCGAGGGCGGCGACGGTGAAGGCACCCTCGTCCACTGGAAGCTCCAGGCCACCAGCAAGCGCATCCGTGACTGCCTGCTCGAGGTGAGCGAGCCCACCGACGGCGAGCTCGTCGAGAAGGACCGCAACTCCTCGATGGTCACCACTTGGCGGGTCACCCCGGCAGGAGAGGGCGCGTCCCGCGTCGTCGTGACCACCGTGTGGAACGGCGTCGGCGGCATCGGCGGTTTCTTCGAGAAGACCTTCGCGCCCAAGGGCCTCGCCCGGATCTACGACGCGGTGCTCGCGAAGCTCGCCACCGAGGTCGAGAAGTAGTCCAAGGGCCAGCCCAGGAGGCAGCCCAAGGGCCAGCTCAAGAGGCAGCCCCGCAGGGTGCGTTGGCGCCCTCACCGTTTCGAGTGGATCTCCCTGGGGCCCGGCGGTAATCCGTAACTCGTCGCACTTACTCGCAGTTGTCGCCTAACGCGGGAATTGTGCAGTAACTGCGACGAGGGGAGCCGTACGTGGGCGGGAGCACTCTGGCGAAGGACGTACCGGCCACCGCGCCTCCGCCGACTCCCGCCCCACCCGAGGCCGCGACCGTCCAACTCGGCCCGCGCCGCGTACGGTTGGTCTTCGGTGCCCTCATGCTGGCGCTGCTGCTCGCCGCGCTGGAGCAGATGATCGTCGCGACCGCGCTCCCGAAGATCGTCGGCGAGCTGCACGGCCTGGACAGGATGTCCTGGGCGATCACCGCGTATCTGCTCATGGCCACCGTCACCCTGCCCGTCCACGGCAAGTTCGGGGATCTCTACGGGCGCAAGGGTGCCTTCCAGTTCGCGATCGTCGTCTTCGTCGTCGGCTCCGCGCTGGCCGGACGGTCGCGCACCATGGACCAGTTGATCGCCTTCCGCGCGCTCCAGGGCATCGGCGCGGGCGGTCTCCTGATCGGTGTCCAGGCGATCCTCACGGACATCGTGCCCGCCGGGAAACGCGGCCGCTTCATGGGCCTGACCGGTGCCGCGTTCGGCCTCGCCTCGGTCGCGGGCCCGCTGCTCGGCGGTTACGTCACCGACCACCTCTCCTGGCGCTGGTGTTTCTACCTGAACGTGCCCTTCGGCCTGGTCACGTCAGCCGTCGTCGCCCTCGCGCTCGTACTGCCGAAGCCCACCGCGAAGCCGCGCCTCGACGTGCTGGGCGCACTCCTGCTCGCCGTTGCCTCAACATGCCTGGTTCTGCTGGTCAGTTGGGGCGGTACGGAGTACGCCTGGAACTCGCGCGTCATCCTGGGGCTCGGCGCGGGAGCCGTAGCCGCGACCGTCCTGTTCCTCTTCGCCGAGCGCTTCGCGGCCGACCCCCTCATTCCGCTGCGGCTGTTCCGCGACGGGGACTTCAACGTCACCGCCATCGTGGGCCTGATCACCGGAGTCGCCCTGTTCGGCGCGGCCGGCTATCTGCCGACGTACCTCCAGACGGCCGACGGCGCCACCGCCACCGAAGCCGGACTGCTGATGCTCCCGTTGACGGCCGGCATCGTCGGCGCCTCCGTCGTCTCCGGCCAACTCATCGGCCGCACCGGCCACTACAGGACCTACCCGGTTCTCGGCGGCGGCCTGTCCGTCATCGGCATGTGGCTGCTCTCGCGGCTCGACGCCGACACGCCCCGGCTGCACTGCGGCATCTGGGCGGCCGTACTCGGCGGGGGCATCGGTCTCGTCATGCCGGTACTGGTCCTCGCTGTGCAGAACTCCGTGCGCCCCCACGACATCGGCGCCGCCACGAGCGCGCACACCTTCTTCCGTCAGATCGGCGGCTGCATCGGGGCCGCGCTCCTCGGCAGGCTCTTCGCCGACCGGCTCACCGGCATCCCGGCGTACGCCGAGACCATGCCCCGGACCTTCCTCCACCTCGTGCCGTTGCTCGTCCTCGGCCTGCTCATCGCGTTCTTCCTGAAGGGGAAACCGCTGGTGCCCGACCACATCCCCGCCGTCGACCAGGAGAACGTCAACGTGCTGATTCCACAGGCCCTTTGCGCGTCGTACGCCGCCGGAGTGCCCGTCCACGGCACGGTGCGGCTCCTCGACGGCACCTTCGTGCCGCAGGCCGCGCTCACACTCATCGACATCTCGGGACAGCAGATCGGGCGGGGCGTGAGCGGCGAGGACGGGCGGTACGAGCTGGCGACGCCCGGATGGGGGGCGTACGTCCTGATCGCCACGGCCGGAGGGCACCAGCCGCAGGCCGTCAGGATCACCGTCGGCGAGCGAAGCGAGATGGGGGTCCCCCCGCCCGGAGGGTGGGGGAGGCCGGTGGAACTGGACGTGGTCCTCGGGGCCGCGGGACGGCTGGCCGGGAGAGTGGTGACGGCGGGCGGCGCACCCGTGCACAACGCCACGGTCACGCTCACCGATGTCCACGGCCAGGTCGTCGCCACGACCCGGAGCGGGCGCGAAGGGGGCTATGTCGTCACGGAGGTGGAGGCGGGCGAGTACACCCTCGCCGCGAGCGCCCCCGCCCTCCGGCCGGCCGCGTTGCCCGTCACCGTGCGGGCCGCCCGGGAGAGTCGGCAGGACGTCGAGCTCACGGGCGGGTCCGTGCTGCGTGGCACGGTACGGGCGGGCGCGGGACGGCCCGTGGAGGACGCCCGCGTGACGCTGCTCGACGCCGCCGGGAACGTGGTGGGCACCTGGACGACAAGCGGCGACGGAGTGTTCCGGTTCGTCGATCTGCCCTCCGGCGAGTACACGGTCATCGCGGCCGGTTACCCGCCGGTGGCCGGTGTGCTGCAGGTCGCCGGTGGTGGCCGCACGGAACACGATCTTCAGCTGGGGCACTAGGCGCTCCGCTGGAGGAACGGTGATGAAACCGCGGGCCGGTGGGGGCTGGTCGCGCAGTTCCCCGCGCCCCCTACGGGGCGCGTACCGCACCGAACTTGATCAAGGCCGCCTAGGGCTGAGAGGCCATCTGATGGGTGACCTCTGAGAGAAGCCTGTGCGCGCACCATGAAGTGGATCGCCGAGGTGACGGGCTATCAGAAGTAGCCGACGGGCGCCCCGTCGCGTGCGCCGGAGCAATTCCCGGATTGCCACACATGGCAACCGTACGCACCCGTACCGTGGTGGTGCGGCACAGATCATGCGGACCGTGGAAGAAGGGGCCCTGGCCATGGACCGTGGCACCGAGTGGGACGCCGCTTCCGGTGGCGGAGCCGGGAACGGAGCCGTGGCGGAGAGCGTCGCGGCCGGCCGCATTCCGCTGGCCGTGGTCGTCGTCGACCGCGAGGGTCTTGTCTCGCACTGGAGCCGGGGCGCCCGGCGGTTGTTCGGCACCCCCAAGGAGGACGCGGTCGGCCGTGCCGCGGTCGATCTGCTGCCCGTGTCCGGCGCACTGCCCGAGGAGGACGAGATCTCTCCGTACGGGGCCTACGCCGCGTACGACGGACTCGGCCACGACCTCGAATCGTCCCTCGACGGACGGCTGTCCTACCCGGCGGCGGGCCGCGCGCGGCTCTCGGTGCCGGGCCGCGACCGGGTCGACGTCCTGTGGTGGGCGTATCCGCTGGTGGGACCCGGCCGGGAACGGCTGCTGGTGCTGGCCGCCGACGCGGGCGGGCTGCGCCGCGATGTCGGCGACGACACTGTGGAGACCGAGGCAGTCGAGCGGATCGCGCCCGGTTTCGCGCTGCACACCGACTTTCCCGGCGCCGAGGACCTCGCCCGCCGACTGCCCGAGATCCTGCCCAGCATGAGCGTCGGCGAGAGCGCCCGTATCGTCGCGCAGGTCCTCGAACTGGGCTATCCCGTCCTGGAGTTCAGCCAGAACGACCGGGTGCCCGTCACGCCCGACTGGGGTGTGCCACGGCGGACCGAGCGGAAGGCGCGCCGGGAGCGCCTGGCCAGGGCGGCGGCATCCGATGAGGCCCTGCCCCAGGACCCCGAGGACGACGGCGAGGACCTCGAGTACGCTGCGGTGCGCGAGCGACTCGAGTTCCTGAACGAGGTCAGCGGGCGTATCGGCAGCTCGCTGGACCTGTCCCGCACCATCATCGAGGTCAGCAAGGCCGTGGTGCCGCGCTTCACCGATGTGGCCGGGACGTATCTGCGCGAGCAGGTCGTCGCCGGTGAGGGCTTCCCCGAAGGCGTGCCCGATACGACCACCATGTGGCACCGCGTCGCCGTGGAGCACACGGACGAGCCGGGCCGCTGGGACGACGTAGTGCCGGTCGGCGAGGCCATGCCGTTCCCGGCGCACACGCCGTTCTTCCAGTGCATGACCACAGGCGAACCGGTCCTCGTGCCGCGCATCAGCGAGCAGATGGGGCACATGATCGCCGCGCAGTTCGAGAAGCGCGACATCCGGCCGCTGATCAACAACCGCTCCATGCTGGTCGTGCCTCTGAAGGCCCGCAATGTCGTGCTCGGGTTCATGATCCTGCTGCGTCACCCGGAGCGCGTCGAGTTCAACGACATGGACCGGGTGACGGGTGCCGAACTGGCCGCCCGCGCCGGGCTCGTGCTCGACAACGCGCGCATGTACACGTACCAGGAGAGCGTCGCCGAGACCCTCCAGGACAGCATGCTCCCGCACATAGCGCCCCATATGTCGGGCTGTGACATCACGACCCGCTATCTGCCCGGTACGTTGCTGGGCCGGGTCGGCGGCGACTGGTTCGACTCGGTGAAGCTGCCCGGATCACGGACCGCGCTCGTCGTCGGCGACGTGATGGGCCACGGCCTCAACTCGGCCGCGATGATGGGCCAGTTGCGCACCGCCGTGCAGACCATGGCGGGCCTCGACCTGCCGCCCGCCCAACTCCTGCGCAACCTCGACGACCTGGCGCAGCGCCTCGGCGAGCACTATCTCGCGACCTGCCTGTACGCGGTGTACGACCCCATAGCGAGTGAGCTCCAGATCGCCAACGCGGGCCATATTCCACCGGTGTTGGTGCGTGCCGAGGACGGCCGCAGTGATCTGCTCGACCTGCCGACGGGCGCGCCCATCGGAGTCGGCGGGGTGCCCTTCGAGACCGTACGGGTGCGGGTGGCGCCCGGCGACCGGCTCGTGATGTGCACCGACGGACTCGTCGAGGTGCGCGGTGAGGACATAGGCGTCGGACTCGCCGCGCTCTGCGAGTCCGCCGCCCATCCGGCCGCCTCCATGGACGACGCCTGCGACGCCATCATCCGCGCCCTCGCCGTGACCTTCTCCAAGGCGGGCCGCGGGGACCGCAAGGACGACGTGGCGCTGCTGATGGCCCGGCTCAGCGGCATCGACCCCGAGGACGTCGTCACCTGGCGGCTCGCGCCCGAGCCGATCGAGGTGAGCCGTTCGCGTGCCGTGGTCCGCGAACAGCTTCACGAGTGGGGGATCGACTCCCTTGCCGACCAAGCCGAGTTGATGGTCAGCGAGCTCGTCACCAACGCCGTACGGCATTCCCGGAGCCGGCAGATCGAGCTGCGCCTGGTCCGTGGGGACACGCTGCTGTGCGAGGTGGACGACGATGATCACGCGCTGCCGACGCTCCTCAGCACGGGTCCGTATGACGAGTACGGGCGCGGGCTGCGCGTGGTCAGTCGGCTGGCCCGCGAGTGGGGGACCAGCCGCACCTGTCTCTTATACACACTGACGCTGCCGACGAGAAGGT
>NZ_JAAKZY010000094.1 GCF_011045015.1 Streptomyces scabichelini
CTCCGCCCCCAGACCCCCGTATCGGCCTTGCTGCCTCGTCCTCAAACGCCGGACAGGCTGAAAAACGCCGCCCCGGCGCTTTGACAATCCAGTCTGATCATCTGTTACGCCGTCGGAATGAACTCCCCCAGCCACAGCACCTGACCTCCCCCATCCCTGGCCCCGGACGTTTCACAGTCGCCGCATGGGCATTCATGATCACGGATCGGACGGAACGACCGCTGCACGCTTCTTGTGTGCCGTCTGAGAGCCCAAGTAGCGTCTGTGGCGCGCACGTTGGACGTGGGATGTCCAGATGTCCGGACGGATGAAGGGCAGGTCGCACCATGCCGTCAAGTGTTCGCGCACGTCTCAGATCCACCCTGACAGCAGTCGTCACCACCGCCGCGCTGCTCGCGCTGCCGAGTCCCGCGCACACCCAGACGACCGATCAAACCACCGGGTTAGAGCAGCAGGTGCTCTTCAAGGCTTCCCAGGATCCCGGATACGCGTGCTTTCGGATCCCCGCCGTTGTGAAGACGACGAAAGGCACTCTGCTCGCGTTCGCCGAAGGCCGGGTGAACGACTGCAGCGACGCCGGCGATATAGACATCGTGCTCAAGCGCTCCACGGACGGCGGACGCACCTGGGGCCCGCTCCAGGTCATCAACGAGGGCGGCGGCGACACCCATGGCAACCCCGCTCCGATCGTGGACCGCGAGACGGGCCGCATCGTGCTGGCGGAGACGTACAACCCGGGCCGTACGGACGGTCGCAACTGCGAAGTCCCGTGTGACCGCACCCCGCACATGCAGCACAGCGACGACGACGGCCGCACCTGGTCCGCGCCGCGTGACCTCAGTGACAAGATCCTGCCCGACCACTGGAACTCCTGGTACGCGACCGGGCCCGTGCACGGCATCCAGCTGACGCGTGGCAAGCACGCGGGCCGGCTCGTCTTCGGTGTCAACGCCGAGACTTGGAACGGCAGTCGAGTCTCCGCCAACCACGCCGCACTCATCGTCAGCGACGACGGCGGCGACCACTGGCGGGTCGGGGCGACGGACTCCTGGTCGATACCGGCCAGTGGCACGTTCCGGCAGAAGCCGTCCGAGGTGACCATGACCGAGCGCGCCGACGGGGTGATCCTCATCAGCGGCCGTGAGCAGGACGGCACCGATCTCGGCCACCGCGCGCAGACGCTCAGCCGCGACGGCGGCGACAGCTTCGCGTCGCCCTTCCGTGCCCTGCCGGATCTCTACACACCCCAAGTCCAGGGTTCCACCCTGCGGTTGGGCGACCGGATCCTGCTCGCCTGTCCGGCCGATCCGGACCGGCGCCGGACGATGATGGTCCGTTCCTCGTACGACGGCGGGCGCACCTGGGACAGCGTGGACCGCGGCAAGGTCGTCACGACGGACTGGTCCGGCTACTCGGACATGGTCGGCATCAACGGCGGCACGGTCGGCCTGCTCTACGAGGGCGGGGCGATAGACGCGCGTGACGAGATCCGTTTCGCACGGTTCACCGAGGACTGGCTCGGGCCGCGTCGCGGCCCCGACCCGACCACCGCCGACCTGGCCTCCCTCACGCGCCCCGCGGCGGTCCTCGGCGGCGCGCGGGAGACGGACGGCGTGCTCGGCGGCTCCCTCCGGTTCGACGGCGCCGACGACGCCGTACGACTGCCGTACAGCGATGAACTGCCGCTCGGGACAAAGGACTTCACGGCGTCGCTGTGGTTCCGCTACACGGCCACGACCGGTGAGCAGCCGCTGCTGTGGATGGGCGGGGTCGGCACCACGCAGCCGCAGGTGTGGCTGCGCGGCGAGCCCGCTTCGAACCGGATTCAGGGGCTGATCACGGTCCGGGACGGCGCGGCGGCCCCGCAGTCCGCCTCGGTCCGCACGACCGGCGCGTACAACGACGGGAAGTGGCACCATCTCGCGCTGCGCCGGGGCGGGGGACAGCTCACGCTGTTCATCGACGGCACGCCGATCAGTACGGCGGACGTGCCGGGTTCCGTGAGCCGCAATTCACCGTTCGGCGTGCACATCGGCCAGAAGCTCGACAGCCGGGCGCACTTCACGGGGTCGATCGACGACGTACGCGTCTATGACCGGGCGTTGACGGACGGAGAGGTGACCAACATCAGAACCCGGGCGTCTGTGACGCGGGACACCGTCCTGTGGCTTCCCATGGACCATGTGAGCGGCAGCAACTAACGTCCCGTGCGTGCCCGACGACGCACGAGCACGACACCGTACGGGGACCGGGCTCGGCCTGCTCCTTGCCCTGGTCCTCGGCGCCGCGCTGCTCACCGCCCTCCCGGACGACGACGATCGCCGGGAGGGCGACTGCACGGCCCGTACGGTCGCGTCGTGGGCCGCGGAGCCGGACCTGACGAACGAGTTCTCCCGGTACGGGAACGACATCTCACGGACCGACGACTGGACCGGCGGCGACGGCACGCACTCGGTGCGGCTGCCGGACGGGCGGGTGCTGTGGCTGTTCTCGGACACGTATCTCGGCCAGGTGTACGGCCCGCCGAACCCGGTCGGCGAGTCGTACGTCTGGCGGGACCAGAACGCGCCCCTGGTGCGCAACTCGGCCGTGGTCATGTCCGAGGAGGGCCGTCTCCAGAGCACCCTGCCCGCGCCGCTGTTCCAGGACCCGGCCCCCGGGCAGTGGCGCTGGCCGGTCGCGGCCCGCGTCGAGGCCCGCTCCCCCGGCTCCTCCGAACAGGTCGTACGCGTCCTGCTGTGGACCCGTGCGAACGGCGCGTACCCCTGGATCTACGGCGTCCCCACCGCCACCGAGGTCGCCACGCTCTCGCTGCCCGATCTGCGGGTCGAGGGCATCGTCAAGGTCCTCGACCAGCAGCAGGTGCAGGATCCGGCGCGGCGGGTGCTGTTCGGCACGACGGCGATGGCCGGTGACGGCGACGACGGTGACTGGACGTACGTGTTCGGCGGCGACGACGGGCAGGCCGCCTCGCGCCCGGCCTCGAAGGCGTATGTGGCGCGCGTGCCCCGCGACCGGCTGGCGGAACCGGACGCGTGGCAGTACTGGGACGGCGGGCAGTGGTCCGCCACCGCGTCGCGGCTGAAACCCGTGCTCGGGGACGGCCAGAAGAAGGGCGTGGGCAGCGCGTTCACGGTCGTGCGCGACGACGGCACGTGGGTGCTGTTCACGATGGCGGCGGGCGCCCAGGGGCTGACGACCGTCACCTCGTACTGGGCGTGCTCACCCACCGGGCCGTGGCGCGGGCCCGCCAAGGGCTTCAGCCCGCCGCTGCCCGAGCAGAGGTCGGGTGTGGCGGCGTACAACCCGCAGATGCACCCGGCGCTCGACGACGGCAGGCTCGTGCTCAGTTACGACGTCAACTGGCTGGACACGACCGGGACCACGGCGCAGGCGAACCTCAGCCGGAACGTGTCCCTGTACCGACCGCGATTCGTGACTCTGAAGCTGGGGTCGGGGTGAGGTCCGGCTCGGGATCGCGGGAGCGGCGCTTGGCGATCACCGCGCAGACCATGAGCTGCATCTGGTGGAAGAGCATCAGCGGCAGCACGGCCAGCGAGGCCTGTGCCCCGAACAGGACGCTCGCCATGGGCAGTCCGGCCGCCAGGGACTTCTTCGACCCGGCGAACTGGATGGTGATCCGGTCCTCGCGGCCGAAGCGCAGCGCCTTCGAGCCGTACCAGGTGAGCGTGAGCATCACGGCGAGCAGGACCGCCTCGACCGCGAGGAGACCCGCCAGGCGTATCGGGCTGACCTGCTGCCAGATGCCCTGGACCATGCCTTCGCTGAACGCGGTGTAGACGACCAGGAGTATCGAGCCGCGGTCGACGAGGCCGGTGATGCGCTTGTGGCGTGCCAGGAACGCGCCGATCCAGCGGCGCAGCACCTGACCCGCCGCGAACGGCACGAGCAGTTGCAGCACGATCTTGACGATCGAGTCCGCGGAGAAGCCGCCGCCTGCGCTGCCGAGGAGCGTCGCCGCCAGCAGCGGGGTGATCACGATGCCCGCGAGGGAGGAGAAGGAGCCCGCGCAGATCGCGGCGGGCACGTTGCCGCGCGCGATGGACGTGAACGCGATCGAGGACTGGACCGTCGAGGGCACCAGCGTGAGGAAGAGCAGTCCGGTGTAGAGGGAGTGCGTCAGGAACACCGGTTCAAGACCGCGGGCCGCCAGGCCGAGCAGCGGGAACACCACGAACGTGCAGGCCAGCACCGTGACGTGGAGCCGCCAGTGGCGCAGCCCGTCCAGCGCCTCGCTGGTCGACAGGCGTACCCCGTACAGGAAGAAGAGGAGAGCGATCGCGCCCGTCGACGCCCAGTCCGCGACATCGGCCGCCGTCCCCCGGGCGGGCAGCAGAGCCGCGAGGCCCACCGTCCCGAGCAGCAGCAGGATGTACGGGTCGATCGGCAGCCAGGACGGCCACTTCAGGCGTTTCACGGTGCTCCGTTGCTGAGTCGGTTCTCGTCGGTTCTTGTCGGTTGTCGCCGACGGGTTTGTCGCCGGGTGGGGCGCAGAATCGTGCCCTCTCCATGGTCCTCCTTCGCATCGTGATCGGGAATCCGGCATACCGCTCTGACTGTCATCACGTATCGCGATAACGTGAGGGCATGTACGAGCCTTCGCATCTGCGTACTTTCCTGGCCGTGGCCCAGACGCTGAGCTTCACGCAGGCCGCCCGGCGTCTGGGTCTGCGCCAGTCGACGGTCAGCCAGCATGTGCGCCGGCTCGAGGACACGGCCGGGCGGCAGCTGTTCTCGCGGGACACCCACTCCGTGGAGCTGACGCAGGACGGCGAGGCGATGCTCGGCTTCGCACGCCGCATCCTGGAGGCGCACGAGCAGGCGGCGGCGTTCTTCACGGGGACGCGCCTGCGCGGCCGGCTGCGCTTCGGCGCGTCCGAGGACTTCGTGCTCACGCGGCTGACCGAGATCCTGGAAGGCTTCCGCCACGACCACCCCGAGGTCGACCTGGAGCTGACGGTCGAGCTCTCGGGAACGTTGCACGAGCAACTCGCCGACGGCAAGCTCGACCTGGTCCTGGCCAAACGGCGCCCCGAGGATCCGCGCGGCCAACTGGTGTGGCACGACCGCCTGGTCTGGATCGGGGCGGAACACCTCCGGCTGGATGCCGAGCGCCCGGTGCCGTTGATCGTGTACCCGCCGCCGGGGATCACGCGGGCTCTGGCGCTGGAGGCGCTGGAACGCCAGGGCCGGTCCTGGCGCATCGCCTGCACCAGCGGCAGCCTCAGCGGCCTCATCGCCGCCGCCCGAGCGGGCCTCGGCGTCATGGCCCACTCCCGGGGCCTGATCCCCCCGGGACTCACCCGCATCCCGGACCGCGCGGGCCTCCCCGAACTCGGCGAGGTCGACTTCGTCCTGGTCCACGGCAGACGCCGGACGCCGGCACAGGGAGCGGCGGAAGCACTGGCGACGAGGATCCTTGCGGGCGGGCACCGGCTGCACCGGCGTTAGCGCAGCGGCGGCTGGTAGGTGAGCTGCTTGACCCGGCGCAGGAACGGGGCGCTCTCCACGTGCTGGACCGCACTGGTGCCGGGTCTTGTGGTGGCGGGCATCGGCACCGGACTGGTCTCCCCCGGCCTCGCCGGGGCGGCACTCACGGCGGTGTCGCCGTCTTCGGGACGGTCCTCACGTCACGCATGCGGGACACGCTCTCGCAGGACGCGGCGCACACGCTCGCGGCCGGGGGCGCGGCGGCACTGCGCGACGTACTGCCCGAGCACGCCCTGCGTGAGGCCTTCGCCTCGGGGCTCAACGCGGCGTCGGTGACGGCAGGTGTGACAGGACTGCTCGCCGCGACGCTGGTACTGGTGACGGTACGAACACGAACCAAGCCGCTCCCCGAAGGGGCGCGGGGAAGGGCGCGAGCAACGCACGACAACCCGCACCTGACCACCGGCGACGCCCCCGCTCTCAAAGCGGAGCGCTTTCGTACAGATTCCGTGGAGATTAAGAGCCGGAAACCTACGCAGGCGTAAGAATTCTGCCCCAACCGATCCCGTTGAAGCCGCAGATAAACGCCTGACCAGCACATATAACACAACGAATCCACCCGGCACCGCCACTCCCGCGGCAGCGCAACGTGGGGTAGCTTTCACCGCGCTGTGCGGAGCGCCACAAGGAGCGGGGATTGCGCGAGTTCACCAACCCACCGTTGGCGTCGGCGCCGCCGGTGGGCGGCTTGGCCGATGTCGTCTTCGACCATGCCCTGGAGGACCCGCTCTATGTCGCGCTCGGCCGCAAGGACGAGCAGGGCCAGTGGCGCGATGTGACCTCGGCCGAGTTCCGCGACGAGGTACTGGCCCTGGCCAAGGGTTTGCTTGCCCAAGGCATCCGGTTCGGCGACCGGGTCGCGATCATGTCCCGTACGCGCTACGAGTGGACGCTCTTCGACTTCGCACTGTGGTCGATCGGCGCCCAGGTCGTGCCGATCTACCCCACGTCCTCGGCCGAGCAGGTCTTCTGGACGCTGCACGACTCGCAGGTGTCGGCCGCGATGGTGGAGCACGAGGACCACGCGATGACGATCGCCACGGTCATCGACCGGCTGCCGATGCTGCGCCGGCTCTGGCAGCTGGACGTGGGCGCGGTGCAGGAGCTGTACGAGGCGGGCGCGCACCTCGACGACGAGGTGGTACACAGGCACCGGCGCGCGGTCACACCCGAGTCGACCGCGACGATCATCTACACCTCCGGCACCACCGGCCGCCCCAAGGGCTGTGTCATCACGCACGCCAACTTCATGTTCGAGACGGACACGGCCATCGAACGCTGGGAGCCCCTGTTCCACTCGAAGAAGGGCGACCAGGCGGCCACCCTGCTGTTCCTGCCGCTCGCGCACGTCTTCGGGCGCATGGTGCAGGTCGCCGCCATCCGCGGCAAGGTCAAGTTCGGCCACCAGCCGCAGATGAGCGCGGCCGCCCTGCTGCCCGATCTGGCCGCGTTCAGGCCGACGTTCTTTCTCGCGGTGCCCTACATCTTCGAGAAGGTCTTCAACGCGGCGCGCAGGAAGGCCGAGAAGGAGGGCAAGGCCGGTCCGTTCGAGAAGGCCGTCGAGGTCGCCGTGCGGTACGCGGACGCGGTGGAGGCGAAGGCGTGGGGCATCGGTCCCGGCCCTTCGGCGGCCCTGCGGGTGCAGCACCAGCTCTTCGACAAGCTCGTCTACTCCAAGATCCGCGACGCGATGGGCGGGCGCGTGAAGCACGCCATGTCCGGCGGTTCGGCGATGGACCGGCGGCTCGGGCTGTTCTTCTCGGGCGCGGGCGTCCAGATCTACGAGGGGTACGGGCTCACCGAGTCCACCGCGGCCGCGACCGCCAACCCGCCCGAGCGCACCCGGTACGGCACCGTGGGGCAGCCGTTCCCGGGCACCACCGTGCACATCGCGGACGACGGCGAGATCTGGCTGCACGGCCCCAATGTCTTCCAGGGCTACCTCAACGACCCCAAGTCCACCGACGCGACCCTGCACGACGGCTGGCTGGCCACCGGTGACCTGGGCTCGCTCGACGAGGACGGCTTCCTGACCATCACCGGGCGCAAGAAGGAGATCCTGGTGACGTCCGGCGGCAAGAGCGTCTCGCCCGGGCAGCTGGAGGAGCGGGTGCGCGACCATCCGCTGGTCGCGCAGTGCATCGTCGTCGGCAACGACCGCCCGTACATCGCGGCGCTCGTCACGCTGGACGGCGAGGCCGTCGAGCACTGGCTCCAGATGCGCGGCAAGCCGCAGTTGTCCCCGGCCGAGCTGGTGCGCGACCCGGACCTGGAGACCGAGGTGCGCCGGGCGGTGGTCGCCGCGAACACGCTGGTCTCGCAGGCCGAGTCGATCCGTACGTTCCGGATACTGGCCCATCAGTTCACCGAGGAGCACGGGCTGTTGACGCCTTCGCTGAAGCTGAAGCGGAAGGCGATCGAGAACGCGTACTCGTCCGAGGTGGATGCGCTGTACCGGGCCTAGGCGCTCCGCTGGAGGTACAGTTTTGAAGCTGCGGGCCGGTGGGGGCTGGTCGCGCAGTTCCCCGCGCCCCTATCGGGGCGCGCGGTGCTGCACCTGACTTCGCCAGACCTGCGCGCGTCACACGAGTTGGTAGCCCCGCAGGTTCGTCAGCAGGAGATGGCAGTCCTGGAGGGAGCCGGAGGTGTCGCCCAGGGAGCGGTAGATGCCCCACTTGGGGCGTACGCGGTCGGCGAGGAAGGTGTCGACGCCCGTTCTCGACTTGTCGATGATCGTCGTGGAGCCGCTCTTCAGGATCCAGCGGACCGAGCCCGCCGAGCCGTTGCCGACCTTGATCTGGAAGTCGACGTCGGTCCATTTGTTGTGCAGGGGCTCCAGGTTGGTGCGGCCGACGAGGATGTCGTCCTCGAACAGCTTCAGCTCGATGGTCTGCACCCCGTTCACCCGGCGCAGGGACTGCACGACGATCGGCGCGGAGCCGGCGCCGGGCTGCTTCATCTGCATGATGTGCGTGAAGCTGGTGGTCGCCTTGAGCGAGCTCGGGATGTACATCGAGTACGTGACGCGCCAGGTCTGCCCCTCGGTCCACTTGAGGTAGCTGCTGCTGCCCGTCCGCAGGCCGGTGACCTCATGGCGCTGCCGGTCGGTCGAGGTGTCCCGGTCGACCGTGTGCATGTTGAAACGCCAGTTGTTGCCGGTGGCGTAGATGTGCGGGGCGGCGCTGGTGTGCGAGTCGGCGCGGTCGTCCTCCAGGCTCTCGAACGCGCCGAGCCCGTCCTCGCTCGCCGACGGGGACCACTTCAGCTGCCAGGAGGCGGCGTGCGCAGCGGTGGCGGGGAGACCGACGGCAGCGGCGGCCGCACCGCCGAGTGCCGCCCCGAGCAGGTTCCGTCGTGTAGTGCTCACAGTGCTCTCACCTCGTCCTCGATGGGATGTCAGAGTTCACATACGTGCACATGGTTCAGTCACCTGCAATAGAGTCGCGGCATGACGGGACGCGGTCAATGGTCCGGACCGATAGGATCGACGTCGCTATCCGGTGAATCCCCGATTTCGTCGGCGAATTCAGGGGGCGGGTGTGCATGACGGCCCGTGATCGTTGACGATGGGACGACCAACCGACGACTGAAGGATCGAGAGCTCGTGAGCAAGGTCCCCCCGATCATCCTGAACAACGGCGTCGAGATGCCGCAGCTGGGTTTCGGTGTCTGGCAGATCCCGGACGACGAGGCGGAGCAGGCGGTCACCACCGCACTGGAGGCCGGGTACCGCAGCGTCGACACCGCCGCGGCCTACGAGAACGAGAAGGGCACCGGCAAGGCGCTCCGCGCCTCCGGCATCGCCCGCGATGACCTCTTCGTCACCACCAAGCTCTGGAACAACGACCAGGGGTACGACTCGACGCTGCGCGCCTTCGACGCGTCCCTGGAGAAGCTCGGCCTCGACTACGTGGACCTGTACCTGATCCACTGGCCGCTGCCGGCCAGGGGCACGTACGTGGACACGTACAAGGCCTTCGAGAAGCTTCTCGCCGACGGTCGCGTCAAGTCCATCGGTGTCTCCAACTTCCTTCCGGAGCACCTGGAGCGGCTGATCGAGGCGACGTCCGTCATCCCGGCCGTCAACCAGATCGAGCTGCACCCGCAGTTGCAGCAGCTCGCCGCGCGTGAGTACCACGCCGAGCAGGGCATCGCCACCGAGGCCTGGTCGCCGCTCGGCCAGGGCAAGGGCCTCCTGGAGGTCCCGGCGATCGTGGCCATCGCCCAGAAGCACGGCCGTACGCCCGCGCAGATCGTCCTGCGCTGGCACCTCCAGCTCGGCAACGTGGTGATCCCCAAGTCCGTGACGCCATCCCGGATCAAGGAGAACATCGAGGTCTTCGACTTCTCCCTCGACGACGAGGACATCGCCGCGATCAGCGCGCTGAACGAGGACCGCCGCCTGGGCCCGGACCCTGCGACGTTCAACATGGCCTGACCGTAAGGTCGTACGGCATGCGGAGCCGCCGCCCGGTTCGCTCGGGCGGCGGCTTCCCTCCTTGTTCCGTCGCCATCGCCGGCTTCTTCGGGACATCTCACATTGCCCGATGACACCCGTCCGGCCGCCAATAGGATCTAATGGGATGGCGCGCGTGGAGTCGACGAGTACGGCGAGTACGGATTCGTCACCGGTCGACTGCTCCGCTCTGGATCCGCGCGGCCCTCGACTCTGGACGGTTGTGCATGACTGCTGCTTCTCCCCATCTCGATCCCGCCCGGCCGACGCGGAACGCGGACGCGGACGGCTCACCGGCCGCCCCGCAGCACCACGATCTGTTTCTCCAGCCGCACTACACCATCGATCTGCCGCCGCTGGACGAGGAGGACGACACCTTCTCGCCGCCTCCTCCCCCGCCCGCACAGCGGCGGCGTGGAGCGCCCCGGGGCCGTTGACCGCCGCCCGTCCGCCGGAGGGAGGGTGCACTGTGGGAACCGCGGAAAATGCACTGATCGTCGTGCACCGGCCGTCCGAGAGCGGCGGACGGCGAGTGAGCGTGCGTCGAGACGGCCAGGACGAGATTCTGGGCCTGGCCCACTCCGATCACGACCTGGTCGTGTTCCTCGAGGCCGCCGGGCTGCCGGACGCGGACGAGTTGCTCGACAATCCCCATTGGGTGGAGTGGCGCGGCGGCCGCCCACACGAGTGGGACGCCGTGTAGCGGTCTCAACCGCCCCTCGCCGCGGGGCGGGCCTCGCGTGCTCCCGGTTCCGGTGGCTCGCGTCGCCGCCCGGCCGTCACGTACGCGCTCACGAGGATCAGCGCACAGCCCGTCCACTGCAGCGGTGTCGGCCGCTCGTCGAGCACGAGCGCCCCCAAAGCGAGCGAGCCCACGGGAGTGAGGAGGAGCAGGACCGCTCCGACGTGGCTGGGCAGTCGTGGTGAGTACACGGCCACCAGCAGCCATCCGATCACCCCGCTGCTCACGGCCGCCACCGCGAGCCAGCCCAGCGCACCCCAGGACGGAGTGAGGTCGAGGGCGCCCCAGACCGCGCCGATGAGTGCGGCGAAGGCAGTGGAGGAGAAGATCACCACTGTGTAGGCCGTACGGACGTGCCCTTGGAAACCGCCGCGGCGCAGCAGGAACAGGAAGCCCGAGTAGCACAGGGCCGCGAGGACCGCGTGGACGGTGCCCGCGGTGGAGTCGCTGCCGCTCACGCCGCTCTCCAGCAGCCCGCCCGTCAGGACGACGCCCGCCATCATCACGGGCACCCAGACCAGAAAGCGGCGGCTCACCTGTTCCCGGTCCACCGCCCAGGCGAGCAGGGGTACAAGGGCCACCTGCACATTGACCAGCACCGTGGACAGACCCGCGCCGATCTCGGCGATCGCCTTCGTCCACAGGATCATGTCCGCCGCGAAGAGCGCTCCGGCGACAAGGCTGTAGCCCACCTGGCGGCGCGGCGGCGGTCCCTCGCGACGGTATTCAGGGGCCGTCAGAACCAGCAGAACGGGCAGCGCCAGCAGACAGCGGTACACCGACGCCGTGCCCGCTTCCGTGCCCGACAGGTCGAGACAGACCGGCGACAGGGAGAGCGACACGGCTCCAGCCGCCTGTCCCCAACGGGGGCCGTGCGGAAGCAAGCTGCCGCCGCGGCGCGGCGCCTCGGCGGGTGCCGTCGTCGTGGACCGGCGGGGCACAACACTCCCCCCTCATGGCGGGTCGAGACCAAGATGCGCCCGGGTACCCGTGCATCAGCCACCTAATCGGGGCCTCACATCTCCGGTCGGGCCGAACGATCGAAGGTGCTTGACGTGGCCACGCAAGCAGTCCACATTGTGCGCAGCCTCGTAAGGAAATTTCCTGACAAAAGGACATCTCTCACAGTGTGCACTCGAACACTGACCCTCGCAGCGGCCACCGGTGCCGCGCTTCTCGCCGCGGCGGCGCTGCCGGCCGAAGCGTCCGGCACTCCCACGAAGGCGCAGGAGAGCAAGGTCAGTGCGGCCGCCCTCCTTGCGAAGGTGACGTCCTGCTCGCGGATCTCGAACGGCAGGTACCGCACCGACGAGGGCAGGCCGCCGTCCATCCCCGTCTGCGGCAAGAAGGGGGCGGTGTTCTGGAAGGCCGACATGGACATCGACTGCGACGGGCAGGTCACCGCGCGGTGCAGCAGCTCCACCGCCCCGTGGTTCCGGCCCGACACGGCCTTCCACCAGTCCGACGGCAGGCCCCTTAACTCCGGGACGCTGCCGTACGTCGTCGTGCCCGGCCCGAGCGGCATCTGGAACCACGCGAAGGCCGGAATCAAGGGCGGCGGCGTGGTCGCCGTTGTCCACGGCGGCAAAATCCAGTACGCCGTCGTCGGCGACACCGGTCCCACGAAGATCATCGGTGAGGCCTCGTACGCCACCGCCAGGGCCCTCGGCATCGACCCGGACCCGGCGACGGGCGGTACCGACTCGGGCGTGACCTACATCCTGTTCACGAACTCGCGGGTCTCCCCCATCGAGAGCCACAGCGCGGCGGTGTCCCGCGGTGACGCGCTGGCGAAGCGGTTCCTCCGGGACAACTGACGTCAGTTGGGCTGCCCGATCGGCCGCACCGTCACGCTGTTCACGTCGACGCCGGCCGGTTGCCTGATGGCCCAGACGATCGACTCGGCCAGTTGGTCGGAGGTGAGCAGTAGGCCGGGCGGCAGGCCGCCGTAGGTGTCCCAGAACGGGGTCTCCACGCGTCCCGGCGAGATCAGGGTCACGCCCACGCCGAACTCGGTGACCTGCCGCCGGGTGTTCTCGGCCAGGCCGGTCACGGCCCACTTGGTGGCGCCATAGAGGTTGCCCGGGCCGAACACGTGCCCCGCGACACTGCCGACGAGCACGATCCGGCCGCGTGTCTCCTTCAGGGCGTCGATGGAGGCCCTGATCAGCAGCGCGGGCCCCAGCACATTGGTCAGCACCATCTCCGGCCAGCCGGCGGGATCGCCCTCGGCCACGGTGTCGTGCGTGGCGAAACCGGCGTTGGCCACGACGGTGTCGAGCCGCCCGAACTCCTTCAGCGTCGTCGCCACGGCAGCCTGTACGTGCTCGTATTCGGCCGCGTTCCCGACGACGGTCAACAGGCCTTCCGGATTCCCCAATTCCGCGGCGAATTCCCGCAGCCGTTCCTCACCCCGCCCCGTGACCGTCACTCGATGTCCCGCATCCAGCAACTGTCGTGCCGCCGCGGCCCCGATACCACTTCCACCGCCCGTGATCAGTGCGACAGGTGACTCGCTCATGATGGCCCCCATACGTTTCATACGTTTCCGGTGAACGGCGGGAGTCCATCACTTGGAGTGCTCTCCATGTCAAGGCCCGCTCCCAACAAGGCCGTCCCTCCGGGCAAGGCTGCCTGCCGCGGACTTTGTCCCGGCCGACTGGGTGAACATCCCTGTCCCGCCCGGGCATATTCCCCGGGCCCGTGGTGACCGGTGCCCATCGAAACTATCAAGCTCGCTGCCCTAGATTCGCCGCATCGGTCATCCACAGGTCGCACACAGATGGCGACGGCCGTCGTTTCCCGGAGAGAGGCAGCAGATGAAGCGCGTACACAGGACCAAGGTAAAAGCGGAGATCGTCCGTGAACCCGGCGCGAAGGAAACACTGCACCGGAAACTCATCGACACTCCGGACGGCGCGGACCGCTTTGTGCTCACGGAATTCGAAGTGGCCGAGAACGGCTCGACGCCGCCGCACTTCCACGAGTGGGAGCACGAGATCTACGTCCTCGAAGGGACGATGGGGCTCGTCCTGCCCGACCAGGGCCGCACGGAGGGGGTCGAGCCGGGCGACGCCATCTTCATCCCGCGGGGCGAGCCGCACGGCTTCGTCACGGGCCCTGGCCAGAGCTGCCGCTTCCTCGTGGTCGCGCCCTGCGAGCGGCCGCCCGTACGGAATGTCTTCCTGTCCGAAGACCCGTACGAGTACACGCGGCTGCCGGAGTACTCCCAGATGCTGGAGGGCCAGTGACCGGCACGGCGGCCGTCGGGCCGCCCAGGTCGCTGCGCCGTCATCTCGAACTCCCCGATCCCGCCCCGCTGTTGGCCCTCAACTTCGGCTTCGCCCGGGCCAGGGTGCTCGGCACGGCCCTGGAACTCGGCGTGTTCACGGAGCTGGCCCGGGCACCCCGGAGCGCATTGCGCCTGGCCGAGGACCTGGGCTGTGACGGCGAGGCGCTGCGCCGGCTCCTCGACGCCCTCGCCGAGTTGGGGCTGCTCGAAGGTGACGACGACCGGGGCCGGCGCCCGACCCCGCTGTCCTGCGCCTATCTGGTCGAGGGCGCGAAGGCCGGCCTCGGCGGCCACTTCGCGGAGGTGCTCGGCCAGTGGGCCGCGTGGGGTGCGCTGACGGAGGTCGTACGAGGCGGTCGGCGCCCCGCGAGTCAACCGAGGCGTGGCCTGCGCCCCGGCCTCTTCGGCGGCGCCTTCACCCTCAGCGTGCGGACCGCATTCGCCCTGGTCGACGCGGTGGGCCCGAAGCCCGCCGGACGCGTCCTCGACCTCGCGGCGGGCGGTGGTGAGTGGGGCATCGCCCTGGCCGCGTCCGACCCGGAGGCGCGGGTCGTCGCCCATGACGAGCCGGAGTTCCTGGCGGGCGTACGAGCTCGGGTCGAGGAGTTCGGAGTGGCGCACCAATTCTCGTACCAGGAAGCCGACTTGGCCCATCCGCCCCGTACGGCCGAAGTCGGCTTCGACACCGTCGTCCTCGCCCACACGAGCCGTTTCGCGGGCCCGGGCGCGACCGCCCGTCTCGTCGCGGAGGCCGCACGACGGCTGCGCCCCGGCGGGACGCTACTGATCGCGGACGTGCTGCGACAGCCGCCCGGATCCTCATCGCTGCACCGGTCGATGCTCGATCTGAGCCTGTACGTGACCACCGTCGACGGCGGCATTCCCGAACCGTCCGCCCTGCGCGCCCTGATGGAGAAGTCGGGCGTGACACCGAAGGAAAACGCGACCCGGGGTCTGGTGACGGCCCTGACCGGAGTGAAACAGGAGAGGCAGTAGGTATGCGAGAAGTCGTCGTCACCGGGCTCGGTGTGATCAGCCCGGCCGGAATAGGGAAAGAAGCACTGTGGGAGACCGTGTCCGCAGGGAAGAGCGTCACGAAATCCCTCGGTGACATCACGAGTTCGGGTCTCTTCGGGGAATTCGAGTTCCTCTCGGATGCCATAGCGGAAGTCCCTGGATTCACAGAGCATGCCTGGACGCTGCCGCTGGAGGTGCAAAAGCTCGATCGTTACGTCCAGTTCGCGGTCGCCGCCACCTTGCAGGCCGTCGAGGACGCGGGTCTGACACCCGGTTCGTACGCTCCCGGGCGTACCGGAATATCGCTTTCCACCGCGATCTGCGGGACTCCCAAGATGGAGGAGGAGTTTCTCGCGGTCACCGAAAGGGGCCGGTCGCCCATCGATCCCGCGAAGGCGGGCCGTGATCTGTATCTGGCGTCGATGTCGAACACTCCGGGCGCGCTGTTGTCCGCGATGCTCGGTGCGCAGGGCCCCTGTGTGACGCTGTCGACCGGCTGCATCGGCGGCATCGACGCGATCGGCAACGCCTTCGAGACGATCGCGTACGGCGACGCCGACGTCATGGTCGCGGGCGCGAGCGAGGCTCCGATCACGCCCATCACGGTGGCCTCCTTCGAGATCATCAACTGTCTGAGCCGGGCCTACCGGGACCGCCCCGAGACGGCCTCGCGGCCGTACGACGCGGGACGCGACGGGTTCGTCCTGGGCGAGGCCTGCGGTGTGGTGATCCTGGAGGAGCGCGAGCACGCACTGCGCCGGGGCGCGACACCGTACATGGAGATCAACGGCTTCTCGCACACCTCGAACGCCGCGCACATGACGGACCTGCTCTCCGACGGTGCGGACCTGACCCGGGCGATGGTCCAGGCCGTCGACCGGTCCGGGCTGCGGCCCGCGGACATCACCCATGTCAGCTCGCACGGCAGCTCGACGCCGCAGAACGACACCTGTGAGACCAGTGCCCTCAAGCTGGCGCTCGGCGAGCGCGCCCGCGAGGTGCCGGTGAACTCGGCGAAGTCGATGCTCGGCCACGCGCTGGCCGCCGCGAGCGCCGTCGAGATCGTGCTGTGCGCGCTCGCCTGCGAGCGCGGTTTCGTCCATCCGACGGCCAACTACGAGACACCGGACCCCAGTTGCGACCTCGACTACGTGCCGTACGGGGGCCGCCCGTGGGACGGCGGCGCGATCCTCAAGGACGCGAGCGGGTTCGCGGGGCTGCACGCGGCGATGGTGGCGCGGAGCCCGCGCGCAGCCTCGGGTGAGGAGGCCGCGTGATGGGGGAGATCGTGATCACGGGGGTCGGCGCGCTCACCCCGGCCGGTGAAGGGCTGAACGCCCTCTGGGACAGCGCCCGCGAGGGCACGTCGCACATCACCGCCATCGACCGCTTCGACGCCTCCGCATACGCGTGTCCGGCCGCAGGCCATGTCGGCTTCGACGCCTCCGCGCAGCTGCCCGAACGGTTCGTGAAGCGCACCGACCGGTTCACGCATCTCGCGGTGCACGCCGTGCGTGAGGCATTACGGGACGCAGGTGCGGCGGTCGGCGACACGGTCGCCCCGGAGCGGACCGGAGTGATGGTCGGCAACGTCCTGGGCGGCTGGGAGTTCGCCGAGCGGGAGCTGCGCAAGCTGTGGACGGAGGGGATGCGCGCGGTCAGCCCGTACCAGGCGACCGCCTGGTTCCCCGCGGCGCCGCAGGGCAACATCTGCATCGACCAGGGCATCAAGGGCCCGGCCCGCACCTTCGTCGCCGACCGGGCGAGCAGTGCGTACGCCCTGATCGGCGGCGCCCAGTCGCTGCTGCGCGGCCAGGCCGATCTGGTGCTCGCGGGCGGGGTCGAGGCCCCGCTGTCGCCGTACGGCTGGCTGTGCCTGGAGACCAGCGGACTCGTCGCCAAGGAGCGCGGCGGGTACGGGCCCCAGGAGCTGTACCGGCCGTTCGACGCGAACCACGGCGGCAGTGTCTTCGCCGAGGGCGCCGTCTTCCTGGTCATGGAGCGGCGCGAGCACGCCGAGCGCCGGGGCGCCCGCATCCTGGGCGAACTGGCGGGCTGGGGCGTGTCGACGGACGGCTATATGCCGTACTACACGGTCGAGCCGACCGGCCGGGTGCTCGCCCGTGCGATGCGCGCCGCCACCGAGCCCTCGGGCACTCCCGACGCGGTGTTCGCGCACGGCTCGGGCATCCCCTTCGAGGACGTCACCGAGGGATACGCGCTGCACGAGGCGTTCGGCGCGAACACGACCGTTCCCGTGACGGCGCCCAAGTCCGGCTTCGGCCATCTGCTGGGCGGGGCCGCCGCCGCCGACGCGGCGCTCGCCCTGCGCGCGATGCCGGAGAACCTGGTGCCGCCCACGGTCAGTCTGGAGCGCCCCGCTCCGGGCATCGAGCTGGATCTCGTACGGGACGAAGCGCGCCCGGTGGAGGACTGGCGCAGCACGCTCGTCGTGTCGCGAGGCCTTGGAGGTGTCAACGCATGTCTGCTGCTGAGGCGTTGACCGCGCTGGAGCGGGCGGTCGCGCCACTGACGCCACTGACGCCGGGGACCCCGCAGCCGTCGGGGCCCTCGCAGCCCTCGCCCGCCGCCGGACTCGGCGTGGACGTCGTGGACGTGGCGCGACTGCGGGCGGCAGTGGTCCGGCGGGGGGACGCACTGGCCGCCCGGCTGCTCACCCCGGTCGAGCGGGAGCTGTGCTGGGGCAGGTCGGCCCGATACCGCCTGCTGTGCCTGGCCGGCCGGGTCGCCGCCAAGGAGGCGGTCCGCAAGACGCTCGGCGGGTACGGCGAAGGGCTCGGCTGGCAGGACGTCGAGATCGGGCGCGGCAGCCAGGGCGAACCGGTGCCCCATCTCTCCGAGCGGGCCGAACGGGCCTTCCGCGGCGCGGGCTTCACCCGGCTGCGCCTGAGCATCAGCCACGAGTCCGAGGTGGCCGTCGCGATCGCCGTCGCCGACTGACAGCCGACGAAGACACCTGCACCAAGGTCAACCACGTACAGAAACTACGTACAGAAGCGAGGGAGTTCATGAACATCCGCGAAGAAGTCGTCACCGTACTGCGGGAGATCGGCTTCCGTGACGACGAACTGGCCGACACCACCGGCCTGTCCGAGGACCTGGGCATCGACTCGACCGAGCTGGTCGAGATCGTCGTCGCCCTGGAGCAGCACTTCGACATCAGCATCGACATGGACGCGGAGGGCGGTTTCCGGACCCTCGGCGACCTGGTGGCCTGCGCCGACCGTCTGCTGTCCGTCAGGGAGGGATGAGGACATGCCCAGGATCGAGAACAGCATCGTCATCGCCGAGGACCCGCGGACGGTCTTCGACATCACCAACGACATCGCGCGCTGGTCGGAGATCTTCAACGAGTACAGCGGCGCGAAGGTCATCTCCCTCGAACGCGCGGGGCGTTGGACCGACATCGTCTTCGAGCTGACCGACGACGAGGGCCGCAGCTGGCGTTCCTGGCGGCTGCTGGACCATCGCGAGCTCGTCGCCTACGCCGAGCGACGAGATCCGCTCTTCCCGTTCCGGTACATGCATCTGCGCTGGACGTACCGGACGGTCGACGGCGGCACCCAGATGACCTGGGTGCAGGACTTCGAACTCGACGAGGGCTTCGAGGTGCCGCTGCCGACGGTGATCGAGCGGATGCAGACGCACACCCGGGAGAACCAGGCCGGGATCAGGCAGAAGATCGAGTCGGGCGCGGTCACGGCCGCCTGACTCCGAAGGATCACGGGACAGCACAACGGGGGGAAGAGTCAGGTGCGCATCGCCGTCACGGGTTCCATCGCCATGGACCATCTCATGGTCTTTCCCGGCCGCTTCGCCGAGCACCTGGTGGCGGAACGGCTGCGCACCGCCTCGCTGTCCTTCCTCGTGGACCGGCTCACCGTCCGGTACGGGGGCTCCGGGGCGAACATCGCCTACGGCCTCGGGCAGTTCGGACTCGCTCCCGTGCTGGTCGGTGCGGCCGGTTCGGACTTCGACGCGTACCAGCTGTGGCTCAAGCAGCACGGTGTGGACGTCGACTCGGTCCTGGTCGCACCGGGTGCGAGGACCGCCCGCTTCGTCCGTACGACGGACGCGGATCTCGGTGAGATGAGCGCCTTCCACGCTGGGGCGGCGGGCGCGGCGTGCACGATCTCGCTGCGCTCCGTCGTGGCGCGGGTCGGCGGGCTCGACCTCGTGCTGGTCTCGTCGAACGATCCGGCGACGATGCTGCGGCACACCGAGGAGTGCCGCGGCGACGGCATCCCGTTCGCCGCCGCTCCCTCGCGGCAGTTGGCGCGGATGAGCCGGTCGGACGTCCAGTTCCTGGTCAGCGATGCCCAGGTGCTGTTCACCGACGAGTACGAGTCCACGCTGCTGCAGGAGCGCACCGGTTGGAGCGCGCTCGGTGTGCTGGAACGCGTCGGTGCCCGGATCACCACGCTCGGCCGGGACGGAGTGCTCGTCGAGCGCGCCGGCCGTGCACCGGTCGTGGTGCCCGCGGTCCCGGATCTCGTCGCCACCGGGCCTTCGAGGGCCGGGGACGCGCTGAAGGCCGGTGTGCTCGCGGGCCTCGCGGGCGGAGCCGGACTGCAGCGGGCGGCCCAACTGGGTTGCGCCCTGGCCTCGTTGGCGCTCGAGGCGTCGGGTCCTCAGGAGTACACCGTCGACCGCAGGCGGCTGTACCGGCGCCTTCTCGACACGTACGGAAAACAGTCGGCCATCGATCTGGCACCGGCACTGGCCGGTGCCGTACCGCAGGAGCAGCCATGACAGACGCGGGCACCACCTCCGGGGACACGTATGTGGACCTCTCGCTCCCCGTCAGCCGTCACGCGCCGGGCGTCGAGTTCGAGCAGTGGCTGCATCACGACGGCGTCCGGCACCTCTCGCGCCGGATCCGCGCGCTGCCGGGCGACAGCCGCCGTCAGCGGCTGGTCAACCACTGGCGCTGGCTGACGGGCAGACGCCGGCTCCGCGCGCGCGATCTGCCCGACGGCTGCTTCCTGTCGAACGAGTTCTACCGGATGTCCGTACACCAGGGCACTCATGTCGACGCGCCCTTCCACTACGGCCCCACCTGCGAGGGGAAACCGGCGAAGAAGGTGCTCGACCTGCCGCTCGACTGGTTCTGCGGTCCCGGCGTGGTGCTCGACGTCCGGGCGTACGACACGGTCGGTGCGCCCGAGGTGAAGGCGGCGCTGGAGGCCGCCCGGGCGACGGTGGGGCCCGGCACGGTGGTGCTCTTCCGCACGGATTCCGATCTGCGCCTGGGCACTCCCGCGTACTACACGGAGTCGACCGCGATCACTCCGGGCGCCGTCGACCATCTCCTCGACCTGGGCGCGAAGGTGCTCGGCACGGACTGCTGGAGCTTCGACGGCCCGGCCCGCCGCATGGTCGAGGACTACTACCGCACACGGGACCGGGCCGCCCTGTGGCCCACTCATCTGCATGGCAGGAAGCGGGAGTTCGTCCAGATCGAGGGGCTTGCCGGGCTTCGCGCGCTCGACGGCGAGGGGCCGTTCACGTTCCTGGCGTTTCCCGTCGCCCTCGCGGACGCGGGCGCCGCGTGGTGCAGGGCAGTGGCCCGGCTCGGGGCACCCGAGGAAACGGGGCTCTGAATTCCGGGCCTATTGCCGCGGGCCGTCTCTCGTCTTACCGTGGGTTATTCCTGGTCCCGGGGCGGAAAACCCGGAATTCACTCGGTCTGGACTGTGTCGTGATATCCGAAGGACCGCTTCGCATACAGGGCGGTCTGTACTCGATTCGGCGTACCCAACTTGGCGTAGATACGGCTGAGGTAATTGCGCACGGTCTTCGGGCTGATCCCGAGAGAGCGGGCGATGTGACCGGTTTCGTGGTCGTCGGCGATCATCGAGAGGATCTGCCGTTCCCGGCCGGTGAGCCGGGAAATCGGCGAGGCCCCGTCCTCCGGCTGTCCGGAGACCAGTTGGAGGAGATGGCTCGCGATGGCCGGCGAGAAGACCGCGCCTTCCCGGTAGACCGTGACGAGCGCGTCGCGCAGTTCTCCGGCGTTGATCGCGCGCGAGAGATAGGCGTTCGCCCCTGCCTGGAAGGCCTCCCGCACATAGACCGGCTGCTGGTGGGAGGCCAGGAACACGATCCGCACGTGGGCGGACTCCCGCCGGATCGCGCGGGTCGTCTCCACGCCGCCCATGCCGGGCAACCGCAAGCCCATGAGGACGATGTGCGGGCGGTGGACGCGCAGTTGCCGTAACGCGGACGCGCCGTCGCGGGCCACCGCGACCACGCTGAACTCGCTGAAACCGTCGAGAAGCTTGTGCAGGCCTTCCAGGACGATCTGTTCGTCGTCGACCAGTTGAATTTTAATCGATGACATTCATGATCCTTCGGTTCGCATGAAACGAAAGCGAAAGATCCGTAATACGCGGGCGTAGCGCCGAGCCCCCGTTTTCTGGATTCCTTCGTCGGTGAATAGCCGCGCATTGCGATGCTACCCCACCGACCTACTCGATCGTCACGTCCGACAAGACCGCTGAAGCAAAAATCACATCCCCGAATTTCTCTCCGGGTCGAGAAGTCGGCCGACGGTCGAGAAATCGAACGCGTCGAATAATTCCACGAGGGAGCTCAGCACATGTGTTACGCCGCCTTCACTCCGACATACACCGTCTGCGCCACCAGTACGAACACGTCAGGACGGTGGTGGATGCTCGCCTTGTCGTCCGGGTCGAGGAGGCGGTCGAGGGTCGCGAGGTCGTCGGCGTCGAGGCTGTCGGCCAGCCCCTCCCGGCGATGGGTGAGGACGGTGGCCACGAAAGCGCGGGCCTCGTCCGGGACGGGGGCGGGGACGTCGAGGAGGAAGGTACGGGTCGCGGTGTGGCGCAGGCCCGCGGCGGCCAGCAGGGCGGGCCAGTCCTCGGTCTCCTCCACCGAGCCGGGCAACTCGGCCCGCATCCTGGTGAACCACTCCTCCTGCACCGCGTCCAGGCGTGCCTGGAGGCCGGGGCGGCCGATGCCGAGGTCGCGCGGGAGGTAGCGGGAGGGAAGGCCGCCTTCGAGGAGGGCGAGGACGCCGCCGGGCGCGAGGCGGCGGGCGAAGTCGGTGAGGGCGGCGCGCTGGTCGCCGACGTGGTGCAGGGACCTGCTGGCCCACAGCAGGTCGGCGGGGTACTCCAAGTCGCCCAGGCCATCGGCGAGTTCGGATTCCAGGGTGCTGAAACGGTCGGCGATCCCCTGGTCGGCGGCGCGGGATCGGGCACGTTCCAGGAGGGGTGCGGCCCCGTCCACGGCGACGACCCGCGCCCGCGGAAACGTGTCGGCGAGGAGGCAGGAGACGACGCCGGGCCCACTGCCCACGTCCGCGATCAGCTCCGGCTCGGGTTTCCACTCCCGCAGCCAGTCCGCCGCCTGCCGATAGAGCGGGGAGAACAGCTCCGCCTCCTGCTCCAGCATGGGAAGCCACTCGGCGAAGTCGATCTGTGCGTGATCGTGCTGGTGTGCCATGATTCCGGGCCTCTCGTTCGGGATACGCCCAGCGTGCCTCCGGAGTCCCTGAAACGGCCACTCGTGTTGCGCAAACAGCAAACTGAAGCGGGAAATGGAGCGGAAGGAAAACGCCGTTCCCCGAGCCCCGTAAGGGGCGCGGGGAACGGCGCGACCAGCCACAGCGAACCCGCAGCTTCGAACCGCTGACCCAGCGGAGCTACAGCGCGGGGTACGCGTTCTTCATGAGCTCCTGGAACTGGGCCGAGAACCAGTGTCCTGACAGGGGCGCGTTCGGCAGCGCGCCGGACATGTTGTTGTTGTTCCGCGGGTTGCCGGGGTACGTCGGGTCGCACATCCGGTCGAAGCCCTTGCCCTCGGTGTTGTCGATGGCGGTGCTCGAACCGTCCGACTCACCCGGCGGCTTCATCCACACGTAGGCGTCGATGCCGGTCGCCGGCGCCGCCTGCGGGCGTTCGCCGAGGCCCGCGCCCGACTGGTTGCACCAGTTTCCGAGGTGGATGCGCCGGTCGTAACGGCCGCCGTCGACGTAGGTGTTGACGTTGGTCGTCGCGCCGGGACCGGTGGGCCGGGCCGTGCCGCCCCAGCCGTTGCGGGAGGTGTCGATCAGCATGCCGAGCTTGGAGTCGAAGCCGATCGAGACGAGGTGGTTGCGCATGGCCTGTGCGTACGACAGCTCGTCGACGTACTGGTTCCAGTCGATCCAACTCGAGGTACGGACCGAGGCGCCGCCCACGGAGTCGCTGACCTTGAAGTGGTCTTCCTTCAGGGCGCTGTAGTTGGCGGTGTTCACGATGAAGCCGTGCACATCGGCGACGGTCGCGCCCTCGGCGGTGGCGGCCTGCTTGAAGAGGTCGGCGGAGGGCCCGAAGTTGGTGTCCCAGCCGAGCCAGCCGTGGTGTCCGGCGTCCACGTAGTTGTAGACGTTGGGCGCGTCACCGAGCTTGTTCAGCGCGTAGCCGACGCCCTTGATGTAGTTGCCGTTCGCCTTCATCGTGTCGCAGTTGGGAGTGGCGGTGGGACGCGGCGTGACGTTCGTGACCAGGTTCGGCAGCGAGTCGATCTCGACGGTCGTGACGATCCGCAGATCCGCGTACTTGGTGTCCTTGAGGATCGCCGCGATCGGGTCGATGTACTGAGTCTTGTACTTGTCGATCTCCGTCGCGCCGAGTTCGCCGTTGGAGGCGAGGGCCGAGCAGTCACGGCCAGGCAGGTTGTAGATGACGAGCTGGACGACCAGCTCGTCGGAGCCCTTCTGTGTCAGCGCCTCGTCGAGATGGTCGCGCAGGCCCATGCCGCCGTTCACGCCGTTGATCGCGGCGGTCCGGTCGAGCCACACACCTGTCGGCTGGTTGGCGATCCGGCTGCCGCCGGTCTCCGCGCGGGCCTTCGCCGCCCACTCCGGGTTCACGTACACCTTGGCGCCCGAGTACGGGTTGTCGACCTTGGGCCCTGCCGGGTCCGGCGGGTCGGTGGGGCCGCCGCCTCCGTCGACGTTGCAGGTCACGCCGTCGAGGGTGAAGGTCGTGGGCATCGCGTTGGTGCCGCTGTAAGTGCCGTTGAAGCCGAAGCTCACCGAACCGCCGGTCGCCAGCGTCCCGTTGTAGCTCTCGTTGGCGGCGGTGGCGGCGGTGCCGCTCTGGCTGAGCTTCGCGTTCCAGCCGCTGGTGATCTTCTGGTTTCCGGCGTACGACCACTTCACGGCCCAACTCGACTTGGCCGCACTGTTGTTGGTGACGGTGACCGCGGCGGTGAAGCCGGAGTCCCACTGGTTCTGCACCTTGTAGTCCACGGTGCAGGGGACGGCGGCCACGCCGACGTCCGGGGGCATCGCCGCGACGGCGGCGCCCGCGGTGCCGGCGACCATCGCCAGTGCCGCTAACAGTGCTGTTCTTGTACGGCTCATGTGTGCGGGTTCCTATCCGTTGAGGGAGCGCAGGTGATCGCGCAGCCCGATGCCGAACGACGTGGGTGTGCCGTCGTAGTCGGAGATGAGGGCAGGACCTGAGGTGCAGTTCCAGGTGTTCCAGGTCCAGCCGAGGTAGGACTGCTCGTGCTCGTCGAACCACCTCATGACGCGGTCGATGAAGGAGTGTGCGCAGGTGTTCTCGCCGATCTCGCCCGCCACGAGCGGCACTTGGGCGGCGACCGGGGCGAGCGTGGAGTCCCAGCAGCTCTCGTTGGAGCAGGTGTTGAAGTTGTAGACGTGCCAGGCGGCGGCGAGATTGCCCGCCGGATCGTCGGGCTTGTACGTCAGCCACTGGCTCAGGTCGTTCGAGTACGCGAGACCGCCCGCCAGGATCACGTTCCTGGCGCCGGTGTCACGTATCGCGTCGATCAGGTCCTGCATCCCGGCGACCTCGTAACCGATGCCGGGACAGGTGCCGCCGTCGCGCCAGCAGGTCCACGCCTGGGTGGCGGTGGATGTCGCACGGTCCGGGTAGGGCTCGTTGAACAGGTCGAAGACGACGGTCGGGTCGTCCTTGAAGGTGCTCGCGACCGACGCCCAGAAGGACGGTGTGTACTGCGCGTTGGGCATCGGCTTCTGGCAGCTGGCGTGCACGTCGGAGCAGCCCGCCGAGTTGCCCGTGTACTGGCCGTGGGACCAGTGCAGTTCGAGCATCGGCGTCATGCCGTTCGCCTCGACCTTGGTCACCAGGTCCTTGACGGCGGCGATGTAGTTGGCGCCGGCGTACTCGGGCTTGATGTTGGACAGACCCAGCCAGCACTCCTCGTTGAGCGGAATGCGGACCGTGTTGGCGTTCCAGTCGGCGATCGCCTTGACCGAGGCGTCGTCGACCGGGCCATCCCAGATGCCGAAGCCCTGGACGCACATGAACTCGCCGCCGGAGCGGTTGACGCCGAGCAGCCGCCGGGTGGCGCCCCTCTCGTCGACCAGCTTGTTCCCGGAGACCTTCAGCACGGGCGGGCCCACCGTCGGATCCGGCGGATCCGGCGGATCCGGCGGATCCGGCGGATCCGACGGGCCTGGCTCCGCGTCCACGTTGCACGTCGTCCCGTTGAGCTTGAACGACTTGGGCGCGGCCGTGCTCCCCGGCCCCGAGGCGAGGAACCCGGCGCTGACGCTCGCTCCCGAGCCCAGCGCTCCGTTCCAGTTCTCGTTGGCCGCGGTCACGGTCGTCCCGGACTGGGACCACTTCGCGTTCCAGCCCTGGCTGACCTTCTGTCCGCCGGCCAGGTCGAAGGAGAGACTCCAACTGCTCAGCGCGGCGGTGCTGTTGGTGAGCTTCACGGCACCCTGGAAGCCGGTGTCCCACTGGCTGGTGACGGAGTACTCCACCGTGCAAGCGGGTGCGGCTGCGGAAGCCGTACCGACCGGTGCGATCGCGGACGCCACGAGGGCGACCGCCGCACCGGCCACTAAAAGACATAAACGCGGGGGGTGTCGCATGAGCGACTCCTTGCAGCTCTGACGCGTCGTGACGGACGCGTCGACTGATGGAATCGCTCCCACTGGTGCGGATGAAGGTAGCGCCAAGTGACGGTAAAGGACAGAGGAGTCGACGCCTTTCCCGCAGATGTCCGCATCGAATCTTTTCGACTCTTCAAACACCTTGACCCCTCACACCCCTCTCCCCAATATGGGAGCGCTCCCACTGGTTCAAGGCTTGTTGCTCCTCCCCACATCTCCGAGCCGCAAGGAGAGGAACCAGAACATGGCAGGCAGAAAGAGACGCCGTGCGCGGCGGTTATGGACTGCTGTCGCGGCGGCCCTCGCACTCCCCCTCACCACGCTGGCGACGGGTTCAACTCCCGCACAGGCGGCGGCAGTTCAGTGCAGCGTCGACTACAAGACCAATGACTGGGGTTCCGGTTTCACGGCTGATCTGACGATCACGAACCGTGGCTCGGACGCCATCGACGACTGGACCCTGACGTACGACTACGCGGGCAACCAGAAGCTCGGCAACGGCTGGAGCGGCACCTGGTCACAGTCCGGCAAGACGGTCACGGTCAAGAGCGCCTCGTTCAACTCGAGGATCGCCGCCGGAGCCGCCGTCAGCACCGGCGCGCAGTTCACGTACAGCGGCACGAACGCCGCGCCGACCAGCTTCGCCGTCAACGGCACCACGTGCGCCGGCGCCCACCAGCCGCCGATCACCGTGCTGACCAGCCCCGCCGCGGGCGCCGTCTACACGCAGGGCGACGCGGTGCCGCTGGCCGCCACCGCGGCGGCCGCCGACGACGCGACGATCAGCAAGGTCGAGTTCTACGACGACACGAAACTTCTCGGTACGGACACCACGTCGCCGTACACGCTCTCGGTCAATAGCTTGACCGTGGGCAGTCATTCTATGGTGGCCAAGGCATACGACAGCCTGGGCGCCTCGGCGGACTCCACACCGGTCGGCATCACGGTCGCCTCGGGTCCCGCCGTGGTGGCCTCACCGGCCCAACTCGGCGTCCAGCAGGGCAAGACGGGCACCTTCGAGGTGAAGCTGTCGACGCAGCCGTCCTCGAATGTGACCGTGTCGACCGCCCGCACGGACGGCAACACGGGCCTGTCGGTCACCGGCGGATCGTCGCTCACCTTCACGCCGTCGAACTGGAACACGGCCCAGAAGGTGACCATCACGGCCGACAACTCCGGCACCGGCTCGGCGACCTTCGAGTCGACGGCCGCCGGGCACGCCAAGGCCACGGTCACCGCCACCCAGCTCGCCGCGACGAAGGCGTACGACGCCCGGTTCCTGGAGCTCTACGGCAAGATCACCGATCCGGCGAACGGCTACTTCTCCCCCGAGGGCATCCCGTACCACTCGGTCGAGACACTGATCGTCGAGGCGCCGGACAACGGCCATCAGACGACGTCGGAGGCGTACAGCTACCTGATCTGGCTGCAGGCCATGTACGGCAAGGTCACCGGCGACTGGACCAGGTTCAACGCCGCGTGGGAGACCATGGAGAAGTTCATGATCCCCACGAAGGCGGACCAGCCGACGAACTCCTTCTACAACGCGTCCAAGCCCGCGACGTACGCGCCCGAGCTGGACACCCCCGAGGAGTACCCGGCGAAGCTCGACACCGGCGTCTCGGTCGGCTCGGACCCGATCGCCTCGGAGCTGAAGAGCGCGTACGGCACGGACGACATCTACGGCATGCACTGGCTGCAGGACGTCGACAACGTCTACGGCTACGGCAACTCGCCGGGCAAGTGCGAAGCGGGCCCGGCCGACACCGGCCCGTCGTACATCAACACCTTCCAGCGCGGCTCGCAGGAGTCGGTGTGGGAGACGGTGCCGCAGCCGACCTGTGACGCCTTCAAGTACGGCGGCAAGAACGGGTACTTGGACTTGTTCACCGGTGACGCCTCCTACGCGAAGCAGTGGAAGTTCACCAACGCGCCGGACGCCGACGCGCGTGCCGTGCAGGCCGCCTACTGGGCCGACGTCTGGGCCGAGCAGCAGGGCAAGGGCTCCGAGGTCTCGGCGACCCTCGGCAAGGCCGCGAAGATGGGCGACTACCTGCGCTACTCCATGTACGACAAGTACTACAAGAAAGTCGGCAACTGCGTCGGTCCGTCGACGTGTCCTGCCGGCACCGGCAAGGACTCCTCGCACTACCTGATGTCCTGGTACTACTCCTGGGGCGGCGCCACCGACACCGCGGCGGGCTGGTCATGGCGCATCGGTTCCAGCCACGCCCACGGCGGCTACCAGAACCCCCTGGCCGCGTACGCGCTGAGCTCGTACGCCGACCTGAAGCCCAAGTCGGCGACGGGACAGGCGGACTGGGCCAAGTCGCTCGACCGGCAGCTTGAGTTCTACCGCTGGCTCCAGTCGGACGAGGGTGCCATCGCGGGCGGTGCCACCAACAGCTGGAAGGGCCGTTACGCGACCCCGCCGGCCGGGACGCCGACCTTCTACGGCATGTACTACGACGAGAAGCCGGTGTACCACGACCCGCCGTCCAACCAGTGGTTCGGCTTCCAGGCGTGGTCCATGGAGCGGGTCGCCGAGTACTACCAGCAGACGGGTGACGCGGACGCCAAGGCCGTCCTCGACAAGTGGGTCGACTGGGCACTGGCCAACACCACGGTCAACCCCGACGGCACCTTCCGCATCCCGAACACGCTCCAGTGGTCGGGCGCCCCCGACACCTGGAACGCCTCAAGTCCCGGCGCCAACAGCGGACTTCACGTCACCGTCGCCGACTACACCAACGACGTCGGTGTCGCCGCCGCATACGCCAAGACCCTGACGTACTACGCCGACAAGTCCGGTGACACCCAGGCGAAGACCACGGCGAAGGCACTGCTCGACGGCATGTGGGCGAACAACCAGGACGCGCTGGGCATCGCGGTCCCGGAGACCCGCGCCGACTACAACCGCTTCGACGACGCGGTGGTCGTCCCGAACGGCTGGACCGGGAAGATGCCGAACGGCGACACGATCGACTCGTCGTCCACCTTCGACTCGATCCGTTCCTTCTACAAGAACGACCCGGCGTTTTCGAAGATCGAGAGCTATCTCGCGGGCGGCGCCGCGCCCACGTTCACGTACCACCGGTTCTGGGCCCAGGCGGACATAGCCCTCGCCATGGGCTCGTACGCGGAGCTACTCGAATAGCCCCCGCCAAGCGCTCCGCGTGGAGGGCGGTACTTCGGCTGCGGGCCGTGTGTGGCTGGTCGCGCAGTTCCCCGCGCCCTAAGGGGCGCGGGTGCAGCACCGCCGTTTCGCCGGAGCCGCTTGAGCTCCGCGTACAGGGCCCTGACGTGAAGGGCCCAAGGCCGGGCGGGCCGCCTCCTGACGGGGGCCCGCCCGGCCGTCTCGCCTTTCCATCCCCCGCTTTCGGAGAGGACCCCCACCGTGCGAAGAACCGTCAGAAGGTGTCGTGTTCTCACGACCGTGCTCGCCCTCGCGGCCGGTCTCCTCGCGGGCAGTCCGTCCGCGCTGGCCGCCGAGGTCCCCGAGAAGTCGGTGCGCATCGCCGCCGACACCTACACCTGGAAGAACGCCCGGATCGACGGCGGTGGCTTCGTCCCCGGCATCGTCTTCAACCGGAGCGAGAAGAACCTCGCGTACGCCCGCACCGACATCGGCGGCGCCTATCGCTGGCAGGAGTCGTCGAAGACCTGGACCCCGCTGCTCGACTCCGTCGGCTGGGACGACTGGGGCCACACCGGCGTCGTGAGCCTCGCCTCGGACTCCGTCGACCCGGACAAGGTGTACGCGGCGGTCGGCACGTACACGAACAGCTGGGACCCCGGCAACGGAGCCGTGCTCAGGTCCGCCGACCGTGGCGCGAGCTGGCAGAAGGCCGACCTGCCGTTCAAGCTGGGCGGCAATATGCCGGGACGCGGTATGGGCGAGCGACTGGCCGTGGACCCGCACAAGAACAGCGTGCTGTACCTGGGCGCCCCGAGCGGCAAGGGCCTGTGGCGCTCCACGGACTCGGGCGCCTCCTGGTCGCAGGTGACGAACTTCCCCAACGTCGGCAACTACGTGCAGGATCCGAGCGACACGAGCGGCTACGCCTCCGACAACCAGGGGATCGCCTGGGTCACCTTCGACGAGTCGACGGGCACGTCGGGGAACGCCACGAAGACGGTCTACGTCGGGGTCGCCGACAAGGACAACGCGGTCTACCGCTCGACGGACGCGGGTGCCACCTGGTCCCGCCTCGCCGGGCAGCCCACGGGATACCTGGCCCACAAGGGCGTGCTCGACGCCGAGAACGGCTACCTCTATCTCGCGTACAGCGACAAGGGCGGGCCGTACGACGGCGGCAAGGGCCAGTTGTGGCGGTACGCGACGCGGACGGGGGCCTGGACGAACATCAGCCCCGTCGCGGAGGCCGACACGTTCTACGGCTTCAGCGGGCTGACCGTGGACCGGCAGAACCCGGGCACGGTGATGACGACCGCGTACAGCGCCTGGTGGCCGGACACGCAGATCTTCCGCTCCACGGACAGCGGCGGCACCTGGACGAAGGCCTGGGACTACACCTCGTATCCCGACCGCTCGAACCGCTACACGATGGACGTCTCGTCCTCGCCGTGGCTGACCTGGGGCGCCAACCCGTCACCGCCCGAACAGACCCCCAAACTCGGCTGGATGACCGAGGCGCTGGAGATCGACCCGTTCGACTCGGACCGGATGATGTACGGGACGGGCGCGACGGTCTACGGCACCGAGGACCTCGGCAAGTGGGACAGCGGCGGCCAGTTCACCATCAAGCCGATGGTGCGGGGTCTGGAGGAGACGGCCGTCAACGACCTCGCCGCTCCCCCGTCCGGCGGGGCGCAGTTGTTCAGCGCGCTCGGTGACATCGGCGGCTTCCGGCACACGGATCTCACCAAGGTGCCGTCGATGATGTTCACTTCGCCGAACTTCACCACGACGACGAGTCTGGACTTCGCCGAGAGCAATCCTGGGACCGTGGTGCGGGTCGGGAACCTCGACTCGGGTCCGCATGTCGCCTTCTCCACGGACAACGGCGCCAACTGGTTTGCCGGGACGGACCCTTCGGGCGTCTCCGGCGGCGGCACCGTCGCTTCGGCCTCCGACGGCAGCCGCTTCGTGTGGAGCCCGGAGGGTGCGGGCGTGCACTATGCGACCGGGTTCGGCTCGTCGTGGTCGGCGTCGAGCGGGATTCCCGCGGGCGCGATCGTGGAGTCCGACCGGGTCGATCCGAAGACCTTCTACGGCTTCAAGTCCGGGAAGTTCTACGTCAGTTCGGACGGCGGCGCGACGTTCACCGCGTCCTCGGCCAGTGGCCTGCCGAGCGGCGACAGCGTGCGCTTCAAGGCGCTGCCCGGCACGAAGGGCGACATCTGGCTGGCGGGCGGCGCGAGCGACGGCGCGTACGGGCTGTGGCACTCGACGGACGGCGGCGCGAACTTCACCAAGCTGACGGGCGTCGAGCAGGCCGACACCATCGGCTTCGGCAAGGCGGCGGCCGGCGCCTCGTACCAGACGCTCTACACCAGCGCGAAGATCGGCGGCGTACGCGGCATCTTCCGCTCCACGGACCGCGGCGCGACCTGGACGCGCATCAACGACGACGCCCACCAGTGGGGCTGGACGGGTGCGGCCATCACCGGCGATCCCCGGGTGTACGGGCGGGTGTACGTGTCCACGAACGGGCGCGGGGTCGTCTACGGCGACACGGCGGGCGCTTCCGACGGCGGCGGTACGGATCCGGGCCCTTCGCCGACGGGCGCCTGCGCGGTGACGTACAAGGTGACGAGTCAGTGGTCGGGCGGTTTCCAGGGTGAGGTGCAGCTGACCAATACGGGGAGCGGTGCCTGGGACGGCTGGTCGCTGGCCTGGTCCTTCGCGGACGGTCAGAAGGTCACGCAGCTGTGGAACGCCGAGTACACGCAGTCGGGCTCGGCGGTCATGGCGAAGAACGTGGGCTGGAACGGGAAGGTGGCGGCCGGTTCCTCGGTGAGCTTCGGCTTCACGGGAAGCTCGTCGGGGTCGAACGGGAAACCGGCCGCCTTCAAGGTGGGTGATCAGACCTGCACAGTGAGGTGACCCCACAGTGAGGTGACTACACGGTGAGGTGACTACCTGCCGTTGACCGCCCGGGCGATGCCCGGGCGGTGAGCCGGCTGCGACGTGGCTACTGCCCCGGTTGGGACAGGTGGGCCTTGGCCTCGTCGTAGCCGGCCTCGCCCTTGGACTCGGCCAGGGCGTAGACCAGGTGCAGCACGCCGCTCTGGAACGTCTTCGAGGAGAGCAGACGCAGCGGGAGCGTGGTCTCGCCCTCGTCGAAGAGCCGCATGCCGTGGCGTACGGCGATCGGGTGCACCAGCAGGTGCAGCTCGTCCAGCAGGCCCGCGGCCAGCAGCTGGCGGACGACGGAGATCGAGCCGCTCAGGGAGATGACCCCGCCCTGCTCGTTCTTCAACGCGGTGACGCCGTCGATGAGGTCGCCCTCGAGCTGCTCGGAATTTCGCCACGTGAACTCGAGCTTCTGGTGCGACGCCACGATCTTTCGCGAGTCGCCGAGGATCTTGGCGAAGCCGGCGTCCTCGCCGCCGGCCGCCTCACGCTCAGGCCATGCCTCGGCGAAGCCCTCGTAGGTCTTGCGGCCGAACAGGATGGTGTCGACCCCGTCGAACAGCGAGCCGACGGCGGCGCCCATCTCGTCGTCGAAGTACGGAAAGTGCCACTGGTCGGGCGCCTCCACGACCTGGTCGAGCGAGATGAACAGACCTGCGGTGATCTTCCTCATGCGGTTCCTCCCGTAATGGTGGTCGGTGCACATCTTCGCCTGTTCAGACCGTGAAGGACGGACGAACTCATCGGTACGGAGTGTGCCGAGCCCTCAGGGGGTGTAGACGGTCGGGCGAGGAGTCGTCGCCATGCCGCTGCCGATGTGGAAGCTCGGGTGCGGCGGCTGGTTGTAAGCCGTGTTCTGCCAGGCCAGCGCGGTGCGGTACATCGGGTCGTGGAGCAGGGTGGTGATCTTCGTGCTGGTCTGGTGCGGGGTCGAGTAGATCCTCAGCGCCGTGTTGTCCGCGGTGCGCCAGACGACCTCCTCGCGCCAGTCGCCGAGGATGTCGCCGGAGAGCGCCGGGGTCGCCTTGGTGCCGTTGTTGGACGCGACGGAGGCGCCGGTCAGCAGACGGGTGTCACCGCTCGTGCCGTACTTGTCGATGCGCGTGCCGTCGAGGAGTTCGCGCGTGGTGTCGCCGTCCCACCAGTTCACGAAGTTGATGCTGGACGGCTCCCGGCCGAGCGAGGCTCCGCCGGCCGAGCGGAGCGTGGTGTCGGCGGCGGACCAGGACTCGGCGCCGGCCGAACCCGAGTGGATGTCGGCGGAGACACCGCGGCCGTTGTCGGAGCCGGAGGCGGTCTGCCACAGGAGCTGTCCGGTGCGGGCGTCGGCCATCCAGGAACCGGGCTTGGAGCTGTCCTCGGACACCTTGAAGTACTCCAGGCCCGCGCGGGACGGGTTGAGGTCGCCGACATGACCGGCGTCCCCGTGGCCGAGTTTGGTCGTCCACAGGCCGTGTCCGTTGTCGTCCACGGTCATGGCGCCGTACACGATCTCGTCCTTGCCGTCGGCGTCCACGTCCGCGATGGACAGACTGTGGTTGCCCTGGCCGTCGTAGCCCTTGCCGGTGTTGGTCGAGGAGTTGGTGTCGAAGGTCCAGCGGCGCGTGAACTGGCCGTTCCGCCAGTCCCAGGCCGCGATGACCGTACGCGTGTAGTAGCCGCGCGCCATGATCAGCGAGGGCCGTTCGCCGTCCAGGTAGGCCGTGCCGGCGAGGAAGCGGTCGACGCGGTTGCCGTACGAGTCGCCCCACGAGGCGACGTTGCCGCGCGCCGGGACGTAGTCGACCGACTGCATCGCCTTGCCGGTCTGGCCGTTGAACATGGTCAGGAACTCGGGCCCGGACAGCACGTACCCGCCGGAGTTGCGATGGTCGGCGGACGCACTGCCGATCACCGCTCCGGTGCCGTCCTTAGTGCCGTCCGCGGTCTTCATGGCGACCTCGGCCTTGCCGTCGCCGTCGTAGTCGTACACCTGGAACTGCGTGTAGTGCGCGCCCGAGCGGATGTTGCGGCCCAGGTCGATGCGCCACAGGCGGGTGCCGTCCATCTTGATGCCGTCGATGATGGTGTTGCCGGTGACGCCGGACTGGGAGTTGTCCTTGGCGTTGGTCGGCTGCCACTTCAGTACGAAGTCGAGGGCGCCGTCGCCGTCGAGGTCGCCGACGGAGGCGTCATTCGCTTCATAGGTGTAGCCGGAGCCGCCCGCCGGGGGCGTGATCGGTACGTCCTTGTATCCGCCGCGGAACTGGATGGCGTGGACGGAGTCGTCCTGCTCGACCCCGTCCACGATCGCGCGGACCGTGTAGTCGGCGGAGTTGGGGGCGCCGGAGTGGAAGTAGTTCGTGGCGTCGGTGATCGGCGTCGAGTTGACCTTCGTACCGCCCCGGTAGACGTTGAACGACACGTTGCCCGGGTCGGTGCCCAGCCAGCGCCAGCTGACCAGGTTGCCGCTGCCGGTGTGGACGCTGACGACGCCCCGGTCGAGTCCCTCGACCTGCCGGCCGACCGCGGCCTCGGCCGATGCGGCGGTGAGCGCGGTGAGCCCGGCGGCGGCCAGGGCCCCGGTGACGACGGTGGCGAGGAGCAGGCGGATCTTCTTGCGTCTGCGATGCGGGTGCAGCACGGTGACGTACCTCCTGAGTGGGGGCAGAGGGGTTCTACTCCCTCAGTCGCCGCTGGAGGAAGGGGAGTTGCCGCCTTGGGGAAAGCGCTCTCTACGTGTACCTGCGGGCCAGTCCGGTGACCGTCCGCGCGATCCGTTCCCGCAGCTCGGCCGGTTCGAGGACCTCGATGTCCGTGCCGAGGCGCAGGAACTCGTCGTGGGCGCGGTCGATCGACTCGATGGGGAGAGTGGCGCGGGTCCAGCCGTCGGGGTCGCCGGGATCGATGTGGCCGGTGGCCTCGACGGCGCGGGCCGCGGCGCCGGTCAGCCGCACGCCCGGAGCCAGCCGGACCACCGCCTCGCCACGGTGCAGCCGGTCGTGGAAATCTCTTTGGTACGCCGCCCAGTAAGCGGCGAGCTCGAAGTCCTCGGGGCGGCTGAACTCCTCGCCGGTTACGGCCAGTTCGAGGATCTGGTCGACGCGATACGTACGCGGTCCCGGGCCGGCGACCACATACCAGCGGCCCGCCTTGAGAACGAGTCCGTACGGTTCGAGGCGGCGCTCCACGTCGGTGGGCTCACGCCAGCGGCGGTAGCGGACGTGCAGGACGCGGCTGTTCCAGACGGCGTCGGCGACGGCGGGGAGGTACGGGGCCTCGTCGTCCTCCGCATACCAGCCGGGCGCGTCGAGGTGGAAGCGGCCGCTGATGCGGTCGGCGTGCTCGCGCAGCTCGCGCGGGAGAGCCGCGCGGACCTTCAGCTGGGCGGCGGCCAGGACCGAGCCGAGCCCGAGCTCGGCGGCGGGACCGGGGACGCCCGCGAGGAACAGGGCCTCGGCCTCCTCCGTGGTGAGTCCGGTGAGGCGGGTGCGGTAGCCGTCGAGGAGTCGGTATCCGCCCGCGTGACCGGCGTCGCCGTAGAGCGGAACACCGGCGGCGCTCAGTGCTTCGACGTCCCGGTAGATCGTGCGCACCGAGACCTCCAGCTCCTCGGCGAGCTGGGCGGCCGTGAGCCGCCCTCGCGTCTGGAGGAGCAGCAGGATGGAGACGAGCCGGGCCGATTTCACTCGGCCACGATCTCAGAGTCCACTGACAGAAGGTGTCAGTGAAGCGGGCCTAGCTTCCTGCCATGACAACTTCTGTGGCCTTCAGGGAGAAACTTCTGACCGTGCCGCCGCCCATCGAGGTGGCGGGACGGCGGATCAAGCGCTACCACGTCACGGCGGACCCGGCGGGCATCGCACCCGACGTCGAGGAGGCGGCGTACGCGATGCTTCCGAAGCTGCTCCCGGAACCGGACAACACGCCGCCCGCGACCTTCGTGGTCCTGCACCGGGGTGGCGACGACGGCGCGTACCTCAACGCGTACAGCTGGGTGTGGGACAACGTGCTGCACTTCCGGGGCGCCTCGGCGGGCCAGCCGGTCCTCGGCTGCCCGGACCGCGACCCGACCCACTTCATCGTTCCCGACCTGCCGTGGATCGGTTGCGTCTGGGAACTGCCGCCGATTCTGCACGAACGGGACGCCTGGGTACGCCACATACTCATGCCCGATACCCCTGACCTGGACGGATACCTCGCGGACTCACTGCCCGAGGGCACGACTGGAGACCGCTCATGAGCAGCGCGCACGACTTCGACTTCCTCCACGGCGAGTGGGAGGTCCGCAACCGCCGGCTGGCGGACTTCCTCGACCCGGCCGGCGGATGGCAGGAGTTCGCGGCCACGCAACGCTGCTGGAGTCTCTTCGACGGGGCCGCCAATATCGACGAGATCGACTGCGCGGGCCAGGGCTTCAAGGGGCTGACGCTGCGGCTGTTCGACCAGGAGACCAAGGAGTGGTCGCTGAACTGGTCGTCCAGCCGCACGGGCAAGCTGTTCCCGCCGGTGATCGGTCAGTTCACCGACGGGCGGGGCGAGTTCTTCGGGGACGACACGTACGAAGGCAAGGACGTGCGGGTGCGGTTCGTGTGGTCGGGGATCTCCGATACCACCGCCCGCTGGGAGCAGGCGTTCTCGGTGGACGGCGAGAAGACGTGGGTGACCAACTGGGTCATGGACTTCACGCGTCGCGCGGAATCGGCTTCCGGAACGACCTCAGCTTGAACTCCGGTTCCGGGCGCGGGACATGCTGGTCCGGCAGTTCCTCCAGGCGGGATGCCAGCTTTTCGGTGAGGGGGGCGCCGGGGCGGAGGAGGGTGTACCAGCCGCGTCGTACGTCGGCGGCGGCCCGGGCCGGGGAGCGGCCCTGGCCGCGGCCGCGGAACGTCGAGCGGGCCGCCGGGGTCAGGCCGCTGTCGACGGCGAACCCGGCCACCAGCCGGGCCTCGTCGCGGGCGGCGCGGCGGGGCCGGGGGGCCATGACGGCGTCGATGTCGCTGCCCACGTCGTGTGCGGCGGCCTTGTCGACGGTGGTGACGAAGACGCCGCCCGGCCGCAGGACACGGGCCGCTTCGGCGACCACGAGAGCCGCGTCGTCGAGCAGATGCAGCAGCCAGATCGCCGAGACGGCGTCGAACGAGGCGTCGGGAAAGGGCAGTTGGCGGCAGTCGGCGCGTACGACACGGCCGGGTACCAGCGCGGCGGCCCGGCTCAGCATCCCGCACGCGGCGTCGGCGCCCGTCACGTCGAGGCCGGCCGCCGCGAGACGCCGGGTCACGGTGCCGGTGCCGCAGGCGAGGTCGAGGAGGCTGCGTGCGGACTCGGGGAGCAGTCCGAGTACGGCGCTCGCGGCCTCGGCGGCACGCGGCTCGCCGCCACGGGAGGCGTCGTACCGCTCCGCCTCCTCGTTGTAGTCGAACACCAGGGTGCTCAATGCGCACCGTGCCCTGCGGCGAGCTCCTCGACGCGGCGCGCCAGCTCGAAGTCCCGCTCGGTGACCTTGCCGCCCACGCTGTGCGTGTTCACGGTGAGCGAGACGGAGTGGTAGCCGAGGGTGAGGTCGGAGTGGTGGTCCAGCTCATCCTGCACCCGGGCGATGTGCATGACCATCGCGGCCGCCGCGAAGTGCGAGCGGAGCCGGTAGGAGCGGGCGACCCGGTCCCCGTCGAGCGACCAGCCCGGCAGCTCGGCGAGCCGGTCCTCGATGTCCTTCTGCGACAGCGGTTCGAGAGGCATGGCTGTGCTCCGTTCCGTCGTCCCGTAACGTCCGGTTCTCTCAGCGTGCCACAGGCGGACCGTTCCGGGCCTGGTCAGGCGGGGGCCCGGCGGTCGGCGGCGTATACATTCGGCCGTGATCACCGGCGGGCGGCGCCCTTTCGTACTCGTCACTCCATTCTCTCCCGTCACTCCCGCGGCCGCCCAGAGCCGTGGCTCGACTACGGTCTTCGTATGACCAGGGTCCCGACCTCCGCCGCCGACTCCGACTCCACTTCCCCCTCCGTCTCCCCCTC